>CAYWJW010000028.1:0-19700 GCA_964458795.1 uncultured Candidatus Jidaibacter sp.
ATCATAATGTTTCTTTGATAGAGAAGTTGCTTGAAGTAACTGTGGCTACAAGGGGAAGCTACTTGGCAATCAGTGGTAAAGAGGATGATGTTAAGGTTGCAGCTTCTCTTTTTGAGGCCTTGTATGATCGGTTGGAAAATGGGCGAGAAGAGGTTGTGGAAATTGATATAAAAGAGCTTATAAAAGCTATTAACAGCAATACTTCAAAAGTTAAATCCAAGGGTGTTAAAAGTAGTGAGCTTGTAATTAAGACGCGTATCAAACAAATTTTTCCATATAATGATCGTCAGCTTAAATATCTGCAATCACTAAAGGAAAAAGTTGTAACTTTTGGTATTGGTGTAGCAGGTACTGGTAAGACGTACTTGGCTGTCGCAATGGCTGTGCATATGTTTTTGGAGAAAAAGGTTGACCGTATTATCCTTACTCGCCCAGTTGTAGAAGCCGGTGAAAAGTTGGGTTTCTTGCCTGGAGACATTAAAGAAAAGATAGATCCATATCTGCAACCTTTGTATGATGCCTTATATGAGATGCTACCCACTGAGAGTATTGAGCGCTATTTTACAACTCGGGAACTTCAGCTTGCACCTTTAGCTTTTATGAGAGGAAGGACTCTAACCAATGCTTTCGTAATACTGGATGAAGCGCAGAATGTTACTATTCCACAGATGAAAATGTTTTTGACTCGTTTGGGTAATGGTTCGAAAATGGCTATTACTGGAGATCTTACGCAGATAGATCTACCTCCTGGTATGCCATCTGGGCTTATTGATGCTATTGAAAAGCTCAAAAATCTTAAAGAAATATCAGTTGTTAAATTTGATAGTAATCATGTTGTGCGCCACCCACTCACTAAAAAAATTATTGATGCTTATGAGAGACGATAAAGTTAATAGACGCAAAATTAAAATTCACTATGTATTTTCCTGTAATGCGTGGAAGAAAGTTGAGTTTGATCTAAAGCCATTAACCATGCGTGCTGCTCAACTTGCTTTAGAAGAATCTGGTCTAGTAAATCATTTAAAAGATATTGAATTTACGCTCAATCTTTCTGATGATAGTGAACTTCAGAAATTAAACTCTGAATTCATGCATAAAGACTATCCCACTAATGTGCTTTCTTTCCCCGCAAATGAGGTTAAGATAAGCGATCCAAAAAGCTATTTAAATATGGATGCTTACATAGGCGATATAGCTATAAGCCTTTCTAAGATTAAAATGGAATCAGATGAACAGGATAAAGACTTTAAAAATCACTATGCGCATATGATTGTTCATGCTATCTTACATCTTATAGGATATGACCATAAAAATGAAGACGAGGCTAGTTTAATGGAAAACAAAGAGATAAGAGTGCTCAAAGCACTTGGAATTGCAAACCCATATGAAATATAGAAGTCATGAGTAGCAAATCTAGGCCATCGTTCAAGAAAAGGCGCTTGAGAAGCCTTATTTCATCTATGCTTGATAAGGGCAAAGCATTATTTAAACGTAAGATACCATATAGTCTTGAACAGTCTGTTTCTAAAATCTTAGAGCGTAGTATAATTGAAAATGCTCACGAAGAGGAAAAGAACATCCTCAGAAATATACTGGCTTTTGGGGAGTTAGAAGCTTCCGATGTCATGATTAATCGTGCAGAGATACTTGCAGCGCATGCTGATATAAAATTCGGTGAGATAAAAAAGATATTTATCAATGAAGGGCACAGCAGACTTCCCATTTACAAATCTAACCTAGACGATATCGAAGGATTTATTCATATCAAAGATGTCTTTAAGGCTAGTATGCTAAGAACTGGCGAAAAACCTAAGATTGCCGATATTATCAGAGATATAATCTTCGTACCAGAAACTATCAAGCTTACCGATCTTCTTACAAAAATGAAGACGCGAAAAATACACATAGCCATAGTTCTTGATGAATACGGCGGTACAGCAGGATTAGTAACCATTGAAGATATAGTAGAAGAACTCGTTGGTGATATACAAGATGAACACGATAAAGTCGAATCAAAGCCCCTGATTCAGAAACAAGGTGATTATTTTATTATCGATGCTTCTGCAGAACTAGAAGAAGTTGAAGAAGCTCTTGAAGTGGCTTTGGTAGAAGATGCTGAATCCATTGACTATGAAACCATTGGTGGATTTATAATAACACATCTAGGATATATTCCAAAAGTAGGTACTAAGCTTAAACTATCTGCCAAGAATTTAGAGTTTGAGATCACAGATGCCACAGCGCGTAGAGTAAAGCAGATTAAGGTTATTAAGCTCACATAAAATATTTTCATCAGGGACTTCCATATAGCAAAAGAGCAGATTATACTAATAAATATAAGATAGAAGAAGTGTGCGTAATAGCTTAAATGCTTCAAAAGAAAGGTCATCTTGAACTTGTTTCAGGATTTCCTGATTGTGTAGAGTGATGTCTTGTGCGATCCATGCATCAATGTTGAATGTAAATGAGAATTTTGCATTAAATCTTTACTAACACCGTAAAGATCTGTATAGCAAATTATACAGCACCTCATGCATGTTAATATTATTGCAACATTCTAGTGCTATAATACGATCATATTAAATAGATATTAATTGGACATTAGTGTGAAAAATTCATTAGACCCACAAGCGGAAGAATATAAAGATATAGTGGATAGAGCATTATCTATGCCTGAAGGTAAAACCAGTTTAGGATTTAGTGGTAAGCATTTAAAAGCCGAAGGCGTGAAATATTTGGCTGAAAAATTGAAGGAAAAAAATATTACTTGGTTAAGGCTTTGTGGATGCCATATAGGTGATGAAGGTATGGAGCATATGGCCAATATGCTGAAGAGCTATGACTCTCTTAGTTACTTAGATCTTACTCGCAATTCTCTAGGTAGTAATGGTGTAGAGCATTTAGCTGCAGCTTTAAAGAGCAATACTTCTCTAGTTTCTTTAGATATTACAAGCAATAATCTTAAAGATGAAGACATGGAAAAGATTCTAGATGCTTTGAAAGATAATAAAAATCTAATAATTCTAAATACTCATGCAACGCCAGTTTATACCGCACAGCACATAAATGGAGTTATGGAGCCAAGAAAAGCTCGTGCAGAAAAGTTAGCTAAGGAATGGGTTGCATATAAAAAAGAGGGTGCGGTATTAAGTAAAGAAAGCAAAGAATATTATGAAATGTCCAGCGCCATAATATATTTATTAAAAACAAGAGATGAGCTTAATCAACCAGACTTTGTGGAAGAATTTGTTGCGTATTGCGCGCCTTATAGAAATGTCATAATAGCTGGAAGAGAAGGTAGAAGAGCTCAGGAAAGATTGGAGGAAGTGCAGAAAGAAGTTGAAGAAGCTCAGAAAATAGTTAAAGCAATTGAAGCAGGGTATTTTTCAGCTCAGGAAATTCATGAATTAGCTGAGAAAGTATATAAGGAAGCTGAAGAAAGTGTTAAGAAAGCTCATATAGAATTTGCTGAAGCTGAGCGTAAACATGGGGATACTAATACTAAAGAAGAGAGACTTGAAAGGGAAATTGAAGATAAGACCAAGAAAGTTGAAGAGAAAACCTTAGAGTTTGCCAATATGGTAATAAAAGAGCGCGATGAAATTGCAGAGATTCTAGGGAAAGCTGAAGAAGAGAAAAAGAAAGCTTTAGGGAGACAAAACCAGATTATAGAAGAGCGCGAAAGAAGTGTGGAGATTCAAAGGAATATTGAAGAAGAAAACAATATAACTTTAGGGTGTATAAAGAAGACTAAGGAGTTAGCAGAAGAGACTAAGGTAATGCTTGAAAAGGCCAAGGAAGCTATAAAGAAGTCTGAAGAAGATAGAAATAAAACTTTAGAGTCTGTACAGAAGGCCAAGGAGCTAACAGAAGATACTAAAGAAAGTAATAGAAGATTATTTGCCTTGAAATGCACACTTGGCAGTGGATTTGTAGTTTCAACATATTATGCATTACAGACTTATACTTTTTTACCAAAAGTGCATTCCGGAATTCTTTGTGCACTCCCACCTTTAGCTGGTGCAATTGCTTATTATTTTTCTGATCAGCATACTACAAAACCTAGTCATTCCGGACCCGATGCGGAATCTCTGCAGAGATTGTAAGATGCCGAAATAAATTCATTATAACAACGCTCAAGCCTAGGTAAATCTCTGTTTACACCTGTTATTTAAAAACAAAGCTCAGGAAAAATGGGGCATTCACCTGTTAAAACAGGTAAAAAATCACAGATAATGAATATTCATATGTAGCAGTATGATAGGGCTATAAGCCTCATAAACATTGAGTTATTTGGAGATAGGGTTTGACTATAATCTAAATTACTAATAGCATGCCACCCGCAAAACTAATACCTTGGCAATAAAAACATGCGGCATGCTATTACTGACGTACCTGATGATGTGTTAATAACTACTCTCTCATTAATAGCTTTTAGAGATTTGCCGATACTCAGGCAAGTTTCTAGCCTGTTTAATAGTCTTATCTTTCTAGCTATGTGTTATAAAATAGAACATGGTGCTAATGATAGGTCCAATTCTAGAGAGATAGAGTTAGCAGGTTTTATTGCCGAGAAAGCTTGTATCTCTATAAAGCATATTAGCATGATTTGTCCTTTGGGAGTATGTAGTGATCTTGGTAAAGCTTATGCTATAACTGGTTTAATTTATGATAGGCCCCTGTGGTTTGACCCTACAAGTCCCATGGGTAACTGGTATACTTGTAGTATGGTACTTTTGGTAAAATATAATAGCAACACCGTAATATATAATGGAGAAGATAATCCCTTTAGCTTACCTAAGCTAGTGATCGAAGATTATCTAAAGAGAACTCGCTGTGATGATACTGAAGGCAAAAGAGGAGGGAAGCGGCAAAAACTTTTAAATGGCCATAGACAAATACTAAGTTTATCAAATGCATGTGCTCAACATGGGTCTGATCCCCATAAATATTAGGTTAAAGCGATTAATATAATTTGACTATAAAGCAGTTTAGCACTAATTTTTCACCCGCAAAACTAATAGCAGGCAAGACTATAATGAAACAAGTAGGTGATTCTAGTATAAATTTAAAAGATCAAGAATTTAATGAACAAGCTTTTAAGCTTTTTTGTTCTAAAGTAGAAAAAGATAAAAACTATAGACCCGACTGTACAGATGAGCAATTGATGAGTCTGGTTATGAAGGATGATGAACCTATCAATACTAATGGAAAAATGGCTCTTATGATACAGCCATTACCAGATTGTAATATAGGCAGGCTTTATATGATAAGTTGCACAGGATATGGAGTTCCTTTTGGTTCTGGAGGTTATCTTGATGCTTGGTATATAGAGAAGAAAGTATGTTTGCTAAGGCCGAACTGCAGCGCCGTTATATATCCATATATAGATGGTAAACTTGTTAACAGACCTATAGAAGGAATCTTAGATATTTATTTAAATAAACCTTGTCTTCATGACGGGGCAGTTGAAGAAAAGCTAAGCGGCGTAAGTCATTGAATTAATTGATAAAATTCCCATTGCAAAGCAATAATTTAGGCAGTAGCATAAATTATGATGCAATGGGCCGCCCGCCAATGAGCATAAAGACGAAGATTAGTGGTGTAACTACAAAAGAAGCACTTAATCTATGTATTAAGTACGGTGTAGATTATGTAGGTGCAGTCTTTTATGGGCTCTCCCCGCGGAATATATCTTTTAATCATGCGAAAGAATTTGCGAGTCTTATTCCTCCGAATATAAAAAAAGTTGCTGTGGTGGTAAATCCAGATAAACAGCTTGTCAGAAGTATACAAAACACGTTTGATCCTGACTATTTTCAATTAGCTGACGGTGAACCACTAGAGCAGGTAGCCTACCTAAAATCTAAGTTCAAACTGAATTTGATTAAAACTATCTACGTCGGTAAAAGCCTTGATATGGATCTAATCAGAGGCTATGAACCATATGTTGATGGATATTTATTTGAGTCCAAAGCTAATGGTGATCTATATGTGGATCAAGCTGAAAACACATTTGACTGGGGTTTATTACGCAACTTTAATACCTCTAAGTTTTGGATGTTATCAGGTGGTATTAATAAATTTAACCTGCGTGAAGCTGTAAGAGTGTCTGGTGCTAGTATAATCAATGCATCATCCACATTAGAAAGCTCACCAGGGATAAAGGATGAGAGCGTAGTCGAAGAATTCTTGCGTTTAACAAGGTCGCATAATGAAGTCTAGGCACAGTATTGGAAGAATTACTATCAATTTTTACCATAAGTGGTAAAATCGTAAAAAAATATAAATGAATAGCGAACATGAAAAATATTGCCATGTGCAACTTGCAAGCCAATGAGTGGGGGAACCATAGAGAGTGCGTACAACAAGATAGATACCTAACTTATTCCGTTAATACATCAAATTGGTCAGAAGACAAAGCTCATACCTATTTAAAAACTTTACATAAAAGCTCACTTAAATGTACTAGCAAGTATACAAAGATAGGGTCTAGCGCAATTAGCACTATATATCTGCCATATGAGAATAAGATAGTATGGTCTAATATAGGTGATGGCCAGGCAACTGTCTTTGTTTACGATCCCAAAGAAAGTAAGGTATGGCCTTTCAGGCTTAATCGTAGGCATGAACCGTATGAGGATAATGAGCATGCAAGAATTAGAAGAGATTGTAGTGATCCTTCAATAAGATATAACGAATTGGAGCTTTCTAGTGGAGGTAACCCATCTCTGATAGGCGTATCTCGTGCTTATGGTGCTAAAGATTTTTCCTGTCTAGGATTATCCACAGAACCAGAATATGGTACCTTTGATTTGTCTTTAGAGGGTTTAAGGAAAAAAGTATATCACCTTCAATTTTATACTACTTCTAGAATATTTCTGTTTACTGTAAGCAAGGGCTTTAAGGTAAGTATCGGTGGTACTGATATGGATGCGGCTTACGCTAGAGTAATTTCCCAAAGGTTGCAAGAAAATCCTGCTTTAGAAGTATCTGAAATATTTAAAAGTTTGCAGGCTGAAAGATTGAGAAGCGAGCCATGTAAAAATTGTACTGGGGTTTTTATAGAACTTAGTAATCCATCTAATCCATATAAAATAAAGTTAAACCGTTATCCAATAGTAACACAGGTTTTTGATGGGTTCCAAAGTAAAAGGTATGATCGTAGTCCAGCCAGTGATGAGGATGGTGGAAAGGTCTCGGAAATATTATTTGAGAAGGCTTTAGAAGGTGTAGAAAAGAATAAAAAATCATTTTTATTAATTGGCAGTAGTAAACAACGCGATAGTACTAGTGAACGACAAGATGGTTCTGGTGAACAACGAAATAATTACTTGTTTGCAGGAATTGCAGTGGTAATTACAGCATCTATTTGCGGAGCCGCTTATTATCTAACTAAAAGCCGCCCAGACTACGCTACAGCTCTAAGAACTAAAATTAACACCAATATTGATTTTAAGAATATTACTGAGAAATTATCTAAGCTAAGCAGTTGGGTGCAGGAAAGTTTAGGAAATGCCTTTGGTAGAGGCTGAGACTCGGTGCAAGAAAATATTTTGCATAGGGACTTCCATTGGTGATAAAAAATCAAGTATAGTAATAAATATAAGATAGAGGAGTACTGCTTAAATCACATAGTGAGGGTGGACTCGTTCTTGAGCAAAGTATGCTATTTTGTCTTGTGCAGCAAAGCTTCGATTTTGGCGCCATCGTCAAAGGATTTATCATATGCGAAGCGGACGTCTGGAGTAAAGCGTAACTCAACTTTTTTGCGTAAAATCCGTTTTATTTGCGGTGCTATATCATTTAAGAATTTAATCAGTTCATCTTCATCAACACCGCTTATTGAGGCTACGAAAGCAGTTGCGATCTTGAGGTCTTGGCTGATACGAACTTCGGAAACGGTTATGAATATCTTTTCAAATGCTGGCAAGGATAGCTCATTCCGCACGAAGATTTCAGAGATAGCCTGCTTTATGGTTTCAGAAACTCTAAGTTGGCGTTGAGATGGGGCTTTTGTATATCTATAAACCATAAGCTTTTATTCTCTATAGAGTTCTGGCTTGTTCGGTAACTTCATAGATCTCTATTTTGTCACCAGCTTTTATATCTTCATAGTTTTCAAAAGATAGGCCGCACTCAAATCCCGTGCTGACTTCTTTTACGTCTTCTTTAAAGCGTTTAAGAGCTTTGAGTTTGCCAGTATAAACTACAACGTTATCTCTGATAATCCGGGCATTTGCATTACGTTTAACTTGGCCTTCGGTAACGTAACAGCCGGCAACTTTACCGAATTTGGTTAGGTCGAATACATCACGAATTTCTACATAGCCTATTATATTCTCTTTGACTGCAGGAGAAAGCATTCCGCCCATAGCAGCTTTTACTTCATCTACAAGATTATAGATGATTGAGTAATAACGGATGTCGATTCCGGTGGTTCTAGCTAGTTCGCGAGCTTGTTGGTTTGCTCTAACGTTGAAACCAATTATTATGGCCTGAGAAGCGCTGGCAAGTGTTACATCAGATTCGGTGATACCGCCAACTGCCTGGTGCAATATGCGTACCGAGATCTCTTCAGTACCTAGTTTTTGTAGGCTGTTTACAATTGCCTCAACAGAGCCTTGTACATCGGCTTTGATAATAATCGGAAGCTCCTTGATATTGAGATCTTGAGCTCGTTTAAACATTGTAGCAAGTGAAGCGGGTTTAGTTGCAGCATGACGTTTTTGTTTTTCACGTTCCTGACGGAAAGAAACTAAGTCACGTGCAGTTTTTTCAGTAGGAACTACGGTGAATTCATCGCCTGCTGTTGGGGCATGTTCAAGCCCTAAAATTTCTATAGGGGTAGAGGGACCGGCAGATTCTATATGCTTACCTTTGTCATTTATAAGTGCACGTAATTTGCCCCAAGTGGTGCCCGCTACAACAATATCTCCCACTCGGATTGTACCTTTCTGTACCAGTAAAGTTGCGACTGGCCCACGACCTTTATCTATCTTGGCTTCAATAACAGTGCCTTCTGCTAGTCTGTTAGGATTCGCTTTGAAATCAAGCATCTCAGCTTGAAGCAAGATAAGCTCTTCTAGTTTATCAAGGTTCAATTTTTGTTTTGCAGAGACTTCGACAACAATTGCGTCGCCACCCATTTCTTCAGGTACAATTCCATGTTGAAGTAGCTCTTGCTTTACTCGTTCTGGATTCGCTTCGGGTTTATCAATTTTATTTATGGCTACAATAATAGGAACTTGTGCAGCTTTAGCATGACTTATTGCTTCGATAGTTTGTTGCATAATACCATCATCTGCAGCTACTACCAAAACTACTATATCTGTAACACTTGCACCTCTCATTCGCATAGCAGTGAAAGCTTCATGTCCTGGTGTATCAAGGAAAGTAATTATTTTTCCATTTTCTAATGTAACTTGATAAGCACCGATATGTTGAGTAATACCGCCAGCCTCTCCTGCAACAACATCAGTATTGCGAAGTGCATCTAGAAGTGAAGTTTTGCCGTGATCAACGTGACCCATAATAGTTACGACTGGAGCTCTTGGTAGCATGTCAGTCTCATTGTCTTCAATTTTTTGCAGAAGCGCGGCTTCAATTTCAAATTCGGTGATACGTTTGATTTTATGGCCAAATTCTGACACTACAAGTTCAGCGGTATCGGCATCTATTGACTGATTCATAGTTACGATCATGCCAAGCTTCATTAGAGCCTTAATAACATCAGCTGTCTTTTCAGACATTCTTCCAGCTAATTCCTGTACAGTTATAAAGTCAGGTATTAATACTTCGCGTAACACTTTTTCTGCAGGACGCATATCGCCCATCATTTTGCGCTTAGCTTTTTCTCTGGCTCTTCTAATCGAAGCCATGCTTCTACGTCTGCCAAAAGATGTAGTGCCATCTTCAGAGTCCATCATCATTACTTGCGCTACTGAGATTTTTTTCGGAAGTCTACGTTCATCTTCTTTTTTGACAGCAGCCGCAGCTTTAGCTTCATCTTCAAGATCTCTGCCTTGTTTTTTGTGCACTACATCACCTAAGGTTTTTGCACCAAGGTTTTTAGTAGGTTTTACAGGCTGAGGTTCTTGCTCTTCCAGCTCTTCTTCTTGAGGGCGGGCTGCACGATAAATCTCATCAAGGTTTTTTACCCTGCCTTTTCGTAGTAAGTCATCTAAATTAATCTTTCTTTGTTCTACTTTTGGAGCTTCGGGTGTTGGAGGAGCAACATCTATAAACTCTTCTACTACCGTCTCTGTAACCGGTACTGGTTTTGCTTCAGTCTGCTCTCCACCATTTTGATCTTTTTCAACTTTTACTTGTAGCAATCTCTCAGCCTTTTGTTTTTTATCTATTTCAGCAGTTTTGAGTGCTAACAATCTTTTGTCACGCTCTTGTGCGGTTAAGCCACTTAGGTCAGGGCGAGGAGTTGCGGAAGATTGGGGTGTAAGATTTATGCGAGCTTGTTTGGTGATAACAACCACTTTTCCTTTGGAGCTAGAAGAAGTAGTTTTAACCGAGCCAGGACTTATATTAAGTTTTTCCCCTAGCTTAATACCAAGCTTCCCTGATGTTAAGGTTAGAGTTTTTTTATCATTCTGTTCGGTCACTTAAACTACCTCTTCTTAATTTTTTGCTAAAAATATAGCGTTTACACTTGTTATATCATTTGCTTTCAGCAAAGTATACCTTATCACGCGCTGCCATTATTATAGCATCAACCAAATCATGATTTAAACCTTTGATATTAACTTTTTCAAGAAGTTCATCGCGTGATAGGTCTGCTAAATCTTCTAAGGTTTTAATATCAGCACTAAATAGCTTGGCTGCAAAGTCTTCTGTCATATGGGGAAGCGCTAAGACTGATGAATCAAGGTTGCCAGTGCTACCTGCGGCTGCAGGATTGTTACTAGCATCATCGTGAGTTGCCGCATAATCTCTGGCGCGAGTAATAAGTTCCTCTGCTATCGATTCATCAAGACCTTCAATACCAGCTATATCAGCTTGCGCTGCATCAGCAATTGCTTGAATTGAGCTGTATCCTTCGGATGCAAGTAGTTGCGCAAGAATTTCTTCAACATCAAGTGCTTCCATAAATTTCTTGGTAACAGCTCCAAATTCTTCACCTCTGCGTTTTGATTCTGCTTCTTCGGTCAGTACATCAATCTCCCAGCCTATAAGCATAGAAGCAAGACGTACATTTTGTCCTCTGCGTCCTATCGCAATGCTTAGCTGCTCGTCAGGTACGACTACTTCAATACGCCCGTTATCTTCATCAATTATCACTTTGCTTACTTCAGCAGGAGCTAGGGCATTAACGATTGTAGTAGCTGGATCATGTGACCATTCGATAACGTCAATCTTCTCACCACTCAATTCATTGATAACCGCCTGTACTCTGGAACCACGCATACCAACACACGAACCAACTGGATCAACTGCCGGATCGGTTGTAAATACGGCAATCTTTGCGCGTGATCCTGGATCCCTTGCAATGGATTTGATTTCGATAATATGGTCATAAATTTCAGGTACTTCTTGTGCAAAAAGTTCAGCCAAGAATTCTTTATGTGTGCGAGACAATAAAATCTGCGGACCTTTATTGTCTTTATTAACTTCATAGACAAGAGCTCTTATACGTTCGCCTTGTCTTATTTTATTCTTTTCGTCGCGTATCAAGAACTCATTGCGTATTACAGCTTCAGCGCTACCAATCTTAACAATTATACCGTTGTGCTCAACTTTTTCTACAACGCCACTGACAATTTTTCCAACGCGATCTTTAAATTCATCATAGTTTTTATCACGTTCAATCTCTTTTACTCGATACATAATAACTTGCTTAGCAGACTGAGCAGCAACACGACCTAAGTCTATCGCTGGAAGCTGTTCTGATAAAATATCACCTATAACAGCATCTGGCTTCCTATGCTTTGCTTCTGAAAAAAGTATAGGGTTGATGTTAGGCTGACTTTTCAGGCTTTCATCTCTGTTTTCTGCGCCTTTCTCATCTTCCGCATTTTCTTCAACTGGTACATAATCATCCGGAACTACGATCATTTCACGGAAAATTTTTATATCACCAGTCTTGCGATCTATCTCGGCACGTATGGTACTTTCATGACCATACTTGCGACGAGCTGCAACTCTAATTGCATCTTCAAGAGCCTCGATTACAGAATCTTTGGAAATGTTCTTTTCGCGAGCAACTGCTTCCGCGATTAAAATTATCTCACTACTGCCGAAATTCTGGTTCATGACTTCTTATCTCCTTTTTTAGTGTTACTAGCAAAATAATCCAAATGCGCCTCAAAAATATGATCAAACTTGATCTCAACCATCTTGTGAGGAGCTGGTAATTCTAATGTTACAATGTCATTCTCAAGGCTCACAAGACGACCAGTAAATTTTTTCTGTCCGTTAATAGGAGCTTTGGTAGTAAGTTTAATAAAGTTACCTACATTGTTTGTAAAGTCTTTTAGGCGAGTTAGTGGGCAATTAAGTCCTGGAGAACTCATTTCTAAGTTATATTCACTATCAATTGGGTTTTCTACGTCCAATAGTACAGATATGTGACGACTAGCTGTTTCGCAGTCTTCCAAAGTCAACCCTTGCTCGTCGACGCGGTCAATCATGAATTGTAAGGTTCTATCACCACCATTGTGGGACAGTCTTATGCGTACGATCTCATACCCGAGTGCCAAGAGCGATTCACTTACTATATCAAAAATTTTAGTCTCAAGTTGTGTTTGGTAAATCATTTTAACAAGATAAATAAAACAAAAGGCGGACAAACGCCCACCTCTACTGCCATTCTTATATACCGAAAGAATATTCCGGTCAAGAGATATTACATATTTTTTCTAATGAAAAATGTGATTCTTATAAATATTCTTAGGTCTCTTGGCAAGAAAAGAGTTAACCATCTCTTTGAGTTATTTACTGGAATTGGTATTAGGCACAACTTTCTGATCTTATATTTATCAGTATAGCCCGCTTTTTTGGTCTATGGAAGTCCCTATACAAAATATTTTTTGTGCACAGGAAAATCTCTGGCGACATTTAAAGTACTATGCTAAAATAGGCGTATATATTATATGAAGTCTATTACAAATGACGCGCGAAGCTCATATTATAACGGGGTAGCGCGGCATACGGGAAAGAAGAACCCGTATGCCGTATGTGACTTCACATCACTTCGGCACAAATCTCTTAAGAGATTTAGGCTGCAACCTGGGTTGTGGCAATTATTCAAATTCAAATGGTGTCGAAAAATGCTAGTATTACATAACATTGTAAAAAAATTTGGTGCGAGAACAGTACTAAAAGACTTAAGTTATAACTTCCCAGACCATAAGATAATTGCGCTTATTGGCGCCAATGGCTCTGGAAAATCAACTCTACTTAATATCATCTGTAACTTAGATGAGGCTGACGATGGAAAGATTTCTAAACCAAAAGAGATGGTTATAGGCTATCTGCCACAAGAACCAAATCCTGACCCAAAGCCTACCATCTTGGATGAATGTATGTCTGGAGCTTATACGCTTTATGATATAAGGCATCGGCTTGAGCTTGCACAGAAGGAAATGGAAGAGAATTTCTCCAATGAGATATATGAGAAATATGAAAATTTAGAGAACCAATTCAGATTGCTTGGTGGTTATGCCTTTGAAGCTGAGGCTAGTAAAATACTTGCAGGGCTTGGGTTTAAAGAAGAACAAGCGAAACTTCACCCTACTACCTTATCTGGTGGTTGGAGAATGAGGCTTGAACTTGGAAAATTACTGCTAAATAAACCTCATCTACTAATCCTTGATGAGCCCACAAATCACCTTGATTTACCAAGCATAATTTGGCTTGAGAAGTACTTGATAAACTTTGAAGGAACCATATTATTTGTATCACATGATGAAGATTTTCTTCGTAAGTTGCCACAAATAGTGCTTCATCTCAAAGATGGCAAGCTTACCGAATATCAAGGTAATTTTGATGACTTTTTAGTGAGATACCAAGAGATCCAAGAAGGCAATATCAAAGCGGCCCAAGGTATTGATAAGCAGATCAAACATGCAACCAAATTCGTAGAACGCTTTGGAGCTAAAGCTTCAAAAGCACGCCAAGCCCAGAGCCGTTTAAAAATGATTGCAAAGCTTGAAGATCAGGCTAGCGGCATTGAGATAGATGGTGCGGATGCGGAGATTGCTATTAAAATACCTCTCAAAATCAAAAGTGGTGTGGAAGTTATGCATCTAGAAAGCTGTGATATAGGTTATACCACACCGTTGATCAAGGCTTTTACTCTTTTTATTGAGCGAGGGCAGAAGATTGCCATTGTTGGAGCAAACGGGATGGGTAAGTCCACTTTGCTTAAAAGTATAGGAGGTATACTACCATTTTTAGCAGGGGAAGTTAAGACTGGGCACAATGTAAGATCGGCATATTATTCGCAGGATCAGTTGCAAGCGTTAGACTTAGATAAATCTGCATTGGAAAATTTGATAGCGATAAACCCAACTTTAACAACTAGCCAAGCACGCAAGTTTTTGGGATCATTTTTGCTTAAGGGGGATCATGTGTTCCAGGAAGTGAAAGTGCTGTCTGGAGGTGAAAAAAGTCGCCTGGGATTGGCATGTTTGCTAGCGCAGGACGCGAACCTCCTACTTCTAGATGAGCCTACTAACCATCTAGATATGGCGAGTACAGAAATTCTAGCCGAAGCTCTTGGCCATTATGAAGGTACTGTAATGTTTATAAGTCATAATCGAAGATTTATAAACGGTTTTGCAACCCACGTGATTGCAATAAATGCTAAGGGCAAGGCAAAGCTATTTTATGGCAATCTAGAAGAGAATGACATAGAAGGATACATAGCTACGTCAGTATAAAATTAGCTATAGCTTCTGCGCAATGACCCTAAGCTACCAAAGAGTGATGGCTAGGCAGCATGTTTTTCGCTATCACTCTTAAAGCTTACATCTAGCATTTCAGAAAAGGCTTCATCCCAGGTGCCTCTTGTTGCAGCTTTGGCATATTCTGTCACTCTATTTTCAAAGAAGTTAGTATGCTCTGGAGCGCCCAAGATCTCATCAAGCCATGGTAGTGGATTGCGTTCGATCTTATAGATCGAATCCATGCCAAGCTGGTTAAGTCTACGGTCACCAATATATCTGATATAAAGCTTTACATCATGAGCTGTCAGCCCTTCTACTGCACCATCGAATTCGAAGGCTAGGTCGATAAAGGCATCTTCATGTTCGATGATAGTTCGACAAATTTCTGCAAGTTCTTCGCGAAATTCATCTGTCCAAATTTCTTGGTTTTCGTTTATGAAGGTTCTAAAGAGTTTAATAATTGAGTTGGTATGTAAAGTTTCATCCCTAACGGACCAAGCTACAATCTGCCCCATACCCTTCATTTTGCCAAAACGTTGGAAGTTAAGTAGCATAGCAAAAGATGCAAATAGCTGCAGTCCTTCGGTAAACCCGCCAAAAACTGCTAAAGTCTTGGCGATATCCTTTTTGGAGTCTACATTGAATTGCTGCATATAATCGTATTTGTCCTTCATTTCCTTGTACTTCATGAAGGCTTGATATTCTACTTCCGGCATGCCTAAAGTATCAAGTAGATGGGAATAGGCATCGATATGGATGGTTTCAATATTGGAAAAGGATGCAAGCATCATTTGGATCTCAATCGGCTTGAAAACCTTTGAGTAATTTTGCATATAGCAATTGTTAACTTCTATATCAGCTTGTGTGAAAAAGCGGAATATTTGCGTTAGCAAGTGTCTTTCCGCTTCGGTAAGATTATGCTTCCAATCCTTAACGTCATCAGCCATTGGAACTTCTTCAGGTAACCAGTGAATTTGTTGCTGCACCTTCCATGCATCATATGCCCAAGGATATGAAAAAGGTTTAAAAATTGGTTCAGCATCTAGCAATGACATAGGTTCGCTCCATTCAAATTATTTAAAAACACTATATTTTGTAATGATTTTGAAATCAAGATACTATATATTGTTTTCGAATATTTTTTATTTATACCCATGCGAATCACAGCCGGAAAATATAAAAACAAGCGGATCTTAACCAAATTGAAAGGTGCTGAAACCAAGTATCGCCCTACTGCTGAGCGTACCAGGATGGCCATTTTTAACATGATAAACCACTCAAGCTTCGCACCAGAACGCTTAATTGATGGGGCTATCGTAGCGGACATATGCTGTGGATCTGGCTCATTTGGAGTAGAAGCGATCTCAAGAGGAGCGTCTAAAGCATACTTTATAGACAAAGATACAGCCCAAATTAAATTGGCGAAAGCTAATATAGCCAGTCTAAAAGAAGAAAAAAATGCAGTGTTCATAAGCGCTGATGCGACGAATATGGTGCCGCTTGCAGATAAATTCAATATAATATTTATCGACCCTCCATATACCTTAAACATTGCAAGTAAGATTTTGGCGTCTTTAGCGGAGAGCGTTATGCTGGACAAGAACCATATAATCATTCTAGAAGCGAATGTTCGTGAAGAGATTATGTTTCCAGATAATTTCGTTGTGCACAACAAGCGAGAATATGGTCGCACTAAGGTTATATTCGGCGAATTTAAAATTTGAAATGATTCCATACCCGCCTCTTTAAAGTTCCTGCAACTGATTGTATTTTTATGCCTTCCTCTTTAAGCCAGATAAAGGTGGTGCCATGCTCTCTGAGGAAAGCACGATCGATTGCCGTATTGCATAATGTTTTAATCTCGGTAAGATTTATAAATAGATTAAACTCACAATTACTAGGCGCATATTTGCCATTATATAGTATTGCTACAGCTTGATTATTGCTTGTTAACTTACAGAAAAAACCATCACAACTTTCTAAATCACGGATAGTGAGTGAATCCGCAATTCCCATAGATTGTTCCCAGCTTTTGCGCACAAAACGCGCGCTCATTTTGCTTGAGAAGTAATGAGCATCATCAAGCTTGAGGGCAAATAACTTACCTTTGCTATCCAGCATCAAATCTGGCATGGGTCCACGTAGAGTTTTCGAATTAGTGAGCATGCCAACCAATATAATTGGTATGCTAAGAAACCTTAAATTGGTCGTCATCATGCAAAGCATTGCCCCACCAAGTGCAATAAGGCCTATACCAGCTGCGCTATAGCTTGCTATGTGTATAGAAGCTTCAGGTAGAAAGCTAACTTGCTTCGCAATCCAAACCATAGAGTTAATTGCCCATCCCATAGGTGGTAGGGTAAGCCAATCCAAATGAATTGGCATAAGCAGTAGAGATGCGACACCGAGCGGCATGATGATAAAGTTGGTAAGTGGGATCGCAAATAAGTTAGTGATTAGGCTATAAGTTGAAAATTGGTTAAAATGATATATGACAAATGGTGTTGTGGCAGTACCGGCAAGTAAGGTAGAGATTACTATTCCGAGCACATACATCCCAAACTTACCACCAATCTTATAGGTCTCAGGCTTTAAGAATTTGGTGGTTATAGCAAATCCAGCAATGAGCGAAATGCATGCTGCAAACGACATTTGCAGACTTGGAGTAAATAAGTTTTCCGGAGTTAATAAGAGCACTATCATCCCTGCGGTTGCTACTGACCGCATCGGATTAGATGTTCGATCAATAATAATTGCAAATAACGTTATGGTAGACATTATAAATGCACGCTGCGCAGAAATTGGGCTGCCAGCTATAATAAGATATATGAAGCTACCCAATATGCCAAGAACGGCTGAGATCTTTTTAAGGTCATAATGATTTACCAAATATGGAAAGCGCGCAAGCAGAACCCTGGTGCTTAGGAAGATTAGTCCCACAATTATTACCACATGTAACCCAGATATTGCAATTATATGTGCAATACCTGAGGTGCGGATCATTGTTAGATCAGTTATATTGATTTTAGAAGTATCTCCTATTAAAAGTGCCAAGGCTACACTTGCACTTGCTGGTTCCATTCTAGACTCTATTCTGTTGCCGATTTTATGGCGGAAAGCGTTTATATATTTTGTGGTTGTATTTAAATCATCACTATATACTAGGTATGGCCTGCTAGTTGCAAAGCCTATAGCGCCTATTTGTTTGAAATAAGTATATTCAGCAAAGTTAAATCCTCCCGGTGCACTTGGGTGTGGTGGAGGCATGAGCGTTGCACTTAATTCTATTCTATCCCCAATTGCAAATCCAGATATATCAGACTTCAAACTAATTCGGACAAATTTAGGTGTTTGTTCTGTGCTCAAATCCTCTATCTCTAAATTATCCAAAAGAAATTTTCTAGTACTTGCAGTGTCTATTATTTGTACGATAGTTCCAGTTATATGAACATATTCCAACTGTTCATTGATCCTTGGAGCTTTGACACCCATTACTCTAACCTCACAAGCAAAAAAACCCATGGAAACCGCCAGTATAAGCAGGCAGGCTCGATATGCGATATGGGATTTTCTAGAAATATAAACAAGTATTAATGCAATAACTAACAAAATGAGACAAACAAATGGGCTAGGATCTGTAGGTAACATGAAGAAAATAACTATACCTATACTTATAAAAATTGGTGCGAGTAGATAAGTAGCCTCAAGTTCAATATCCAAAGCATTGCGAAGTTTAACTAAGTATGGCTTAATATTTTCTAATATGTGCATCGATGCTCCTTGAGGCTAATTCATTGTAATTCTTGGCTTGTTCCTGAAAATTATACCAATTGGAATTCTCAAAGTCGCATCCTGCAACCCAACATTTTTCCTCAAGAGAGTAGTGCATAGCTTGGTGTTGCCATTTATTTAGACGATACTGAGGAGCTTCTTTGCTGCTAAGCTGACGATAGATTTTTCGATATCTCCGAATGCGAGAATGCGTCTTCAAATTAAAGTCCGGTATGTAGTACTTCGACTTACCAAATACTCCATTAAGCCATTTGGTTAGCTTTAAGATTTTACCCGCTGTTTGGCGCACAACTAAAGAATTATGTATACAATAATATTTAAGTATTGCACGCGCAGCTTGGATAAACCGCCGGTTATTATCAATGAGCTTACCATAGCGTATATCTTGCCATTTTACCGCAACTAAATCAGGCAATTCCCCGAAATACATGTGTCCATAACTTGGTAACCCAGGAACAGGACTATTATGGGCATTTAAGTCACCTATGAAGCCATGGTGTGCAAAGCTGTCTGCAAAGGCGTGAGAGGCAATTCCGATTAAATATGGGTTGCCTGTCGCCATAGCATCTAAAAATATTTCGCGTGCGAGTTCAGAGTTAGCTTGCACAACCCAAAAATTTTCGTGACTATTGCCTGAGGGTTGAAAATGAAAGCATGTATAAATATCACGTAGCTTCTCTTTAGCTAGCTTTATATTAAAAGTTTGAGTTATGATATTCTTATAATAAGTATTCTCTGTCTTTAAACTAACTGATAAAGCTCGGTTATTATCATCAACCAGCTGCGCACTATGTGCAATAATCTCTGATGCAGCTTCACTGAAGCCTGCAAGCCTTGCGATTATGAGGTTAATATGGTAGTGAAATTCTATATCCATCAACTCTTTCTCCATTCTTTTTATGGCATAATACACCATAAAAATATGAGTATGGAAGTCCCTATGAAAAATATTTGGGGCTGTACCAGATAAGTGATTACAAATACAGCTTAACCCAAGATAATATG
>CAYWJW010000029.1:0-19697 GCA_964458795.1 uncultured Candidatus Jidaibacter sp.
TTTTCTTCTCATCTCTTCCACATAACATTTTTATGTTATCTGGTACAGCCCCAATATTTTTCGCCAGCTGACTAATATGTTTATTTGGCTATAAATGTGGCAGTTTCTTTCTCATCAACACTGGTAATAGTCTTTGCTATATAGGTTAAGGATAAATTAAATGAAGCTCCATATCCAATCATAGACATACTTACAGCTGTGCTAGCCAATGTAGTAATCAGAACTGCCATGGGATTATTCTTGATTAAAGCAGGAATACCAACAATCTCTTGCAGTTTGTTGGCAAATAAAGGACTCTGTGCGACTAAACTTGCTATAGAAAGTACTAGAAGCCCAATACCTGATATTGCCAAGGGCATAGATCTGCGCGCACATTTTTCTAATGGCGATAACCCAGATCTTTTAATCAAGAATTTCTCTCCTGTTTCTGCAAGTTCAAACTTGCTAGTAAAGCCATTTTCCACGCAGGTTGCTTCTACACATGATCCTACAAAGCTATCCTTCGACGGAATTATTGACGTTGTAAAGCTCTTTGCTGTGTAGATTATTGATGGTACGAAACTATCAGCTGTGAATGTTACTGTTGCATTTCCCCCATCAGTACGGTAGCGAAAAACACTATCATAAGATTTTTTAACATATCCAAATTCTTTATCCTTGAAAACCAAGTCCCTAAAATCTTCAGAGTGATTTGGATTAGTACATTCAGTACTGCCAAAAAAACGTGGATCATCTGTAGGGCATGGTGCGTTCCAATCTCCCATTATAATAACGGGTTTATCTTCGCTAATTGAGTTTGCCATCTCTGTAGCCAACTCCCTTACATCTTGCGATTTTTTGCCGTGAGTTTTTTTATAATCCAGGTGTAGACTTGACAGATAGAACGATTTGCCAGTTATATTTTCAAGCTTAGCATACATACAATCTTCAGCAGATACACTGTAGAGTTTTGCTTGGCATACATAGTGATAACCACTTAGGTTAAAGGGGATCTCAACAGTAATCTTTTTGGGCTTATATATATTCTTTCTATACAAGATCGCGCATCCCCTGCCTTGTTCCTTAAATTTAGAATGAATGACTATTTCAATTAAATCTTGCGTTTTCAGATCTTCTTTTTTCGTTGGTTTTTTATGGTCAGTAAAGCCTTTTTCATTAGGAACAAAAAAAGATTCAGAATTAGGTATGGTCTTGCCTTCCGTGCCTGGAGATGGGATGCGTTTAACTTCAAATGAGTCAATGTCATTTGCTTTTATATAGTTTATAACTTTACTCTTTAACGCTTCTGGGCCTTCTAACGTATTAGACCTTAGTATCCCAAATCCAGCAGCTTCTATGCGTTTCTCACATTCTAATCTAAAAGCAGTCCATTCGCCTTCATTTACTGCAAAACTCATACCTGGATATGTTCTCAAAAATGTAGCTTCTTGCAAAGTTGCTGCACCCTTATTGCCAGCTTCAAGCCTTGCAAGTAAAAGCTCAAGTACACCGCCTTGGTTAAGTATTCGCGCTTTGTAACTTTCAAATGTTTCAACCACACATTGAGGGTTATCAAAGGCATTAGCCTCCGGTATATAAGCGCATGGGCCCATAACGTTCCAAGATAACATGGAATCGTCTCCCTCTTTATATGTGATAATCGCATGGTCAGAGGGGAAACCCTCATATGCGGTTCTGTGCAAACCAGTGCTGCCATCTATATACTTAACTTCTACACCACTTTTGCCCGTATGTATTGGCAACTTATCATTTCTCATAAAAACTCTTTATTTATCAATCTTATTGGCATTATACCAAATAATGAGGTGGAATTGAAGTACATGTGCAAAATATTTTCATTTGCCTAGAAGCCAGCTTATACTCTAAGCAATAATGAACCCCAAGCAAGACCTGCACCTAAGGCAGATAGCATTATAAGATCGCCGGAATTAATTTTGCCGGAACGGACACTTTCAGAATATGTGAGAGCTATGGAAGCTGCTGAAGTGTTGGCATGCCGTTCCACGGTTGAAATAAGTCGCTCTTTTGGAAGATGTAGCCTATCTGCCACAGCATCTAAAATCCTCTGATTTGCCTGATGTGGCAAAACCCAAGTAAGATCGCCTGTACTTAACCCTAAAGATTTAAGCAAATCAGCGCTTGATGAGGCCATTTTCTCTACTGCATTTCTGAATACTTCTCTACCATTCATTAGAATCTTAGCATCCATAGATCCAGATGATACTCCACCATCCACCTTAAGAATATCTCTAGACGCTCCATCACCAAATAGATTGCACCCTAAAATCCCAGCGTCTTCTTCTGTCGCTTCTAAAATCATCACACCTGCACCATCACCAAAAAGAATGCATGTAGACCTATCTCTCCAGTCAAGCACGCGTGACATTGTCTCCGCCCCAATAACTGCTATTCGCTTTGCCATGCCAGATTTTATCATGCTGTCAGCAATTGCAAGCGCATAAACAAATCCCGCACATACCGCAGAAATATCAAAGCAAAAACACCTAGCACTAAGTGCCAATTTGCCATGCACTATTGCAGCTGTTGATGGAAATATTTGATCAGGGGTGGTGGTCGCTATAATAATTCCATCTAAGCTATCAGGGCTCAGATCATACTGTTGAAAGGCATTTTGCACAGCTTCAACAGCTAGATCAGAAGTCAGCTCATCTTCAGCTGCTATATGACGAAACTTTATCCCAGTACGCTCAATGATCCATTCATCACTTGTTTCCACCGTTTCCATCAATTCCGCATTACTAACCACTCTAGATGGTAAATACGCACCATCAGCAATAATCTTTGATCTTATCATATATACTCCATAACTTGAAGAATTGGCTCTATAGCTTTGAGGCTAGATATTATTCAAGTCCTAACTTGTGTTTAATTTTTGATACAATCGATGGACTAGCCTTAATATGGTTATCTTCCAGCATCTCATTTATATCTTTGTTTATCCCTTCCCTAACAAGTTTTGCTGCAACTTGGATAGAATTAGCAAAAGCTATAGCATCTGACGATCCGTGACTTTTTACCACTACGCCATCAATACCTACAAACATAGCACCATTATAGTGTCTGGGGTCAATCATAGCGAAGGATTTTTTTAACCCTCTGGCTGCAAGAATAGCCCCTATCTTTGCCATCATACTGCTTTTGAAACCACGCTTCATGTAATGCATACAAGTTCTTGCAACCCCTTCAGCAACCTTAAGCGCGACGTTTCCAGTGAAACCATCTGTAACTACAACATCAACCACGCCGTCCGAAAGGTCATGCCCTTCAATAAAACCATGGTAATTTAAGTGACTCTCTTCAAGTAACTTGGCGAGCTTCTTATCAAGCTCTCTACCTTTATAACTTTCAACACCAACATTAAGTATGCCTATTGTTGGGTTATTTTTCTTAAGTACAACCTTGGCAAAACAAGCCCCCATAACTGCAAACTGCAACAAATTTTGTGGGTCGCATTCTGCATTTGCTCCTAAATCCAACATGACTGTTCCATGGGTGCGATTTGGAAATATTGATACTATCGCTGGACGTTTGATGCCTGAAAGCGTACCTAAAACCATCTTAGCCATAACCATAAGCGCACCAGTGTTACCACTGGAAATGCACGCCTGAGCTTCCCCAGATTCCACCGCATCGATGGCTTTACGCATGCTGGATTGCACACCAGTTTTCATTGCTTTAACAGGGGCCTCATCATCTGAGATCTCGGTTGCACAATCTATAATCTTACTGCAATTCTTAAGGTATTTGGTTTTGTCCCAATATCTTTTGATTTCAGTTTCGCGACCAAACAAAAGAAATGTGAGATCATCCTGTTGCCGACAAATTAACTCCAAGCCATCAATAACAGATAGGGGAGCGTTCACTCCACCCATAACGTCCACACTGATAACTATGTTTTTGCTCATTAGAGAATAACGTTTTTACGCGTTATTAGAATCATTGTTCTCTGAATTGCCTTCTTCACCAGCAGCTTCAGCCTTCATAGCTCTCTTTTGGGCTCTAGTTGTATAAACTTGACGCCCATCATAAAAACCATCAGCAAGCGAAATATTGTGTCCAAGCTTTGGCTCGCCTGTGTTTTTATCAAAACTAATGTTAAGTGCCTTCAGTTTATCATGAGATCTTCTCATATTACGACGTGAAGGGGTAGTTTTCCTTTTAGGTACTGCCATTTTAAAACCTTAAAACTTCTTTATAGACCTCAAACTTATACAACGAAACTGCTATAAAAGCTAGCGCTTATTTCAATAAGTGCACAGTTATTTACTGAAATTGGCATTACTTTGCTAATAAACTAGTTCGAAAATTGCTGCGCTGGCATCTTTGACTAGAAAATGCTCTGACGCCCAATCCTTATAAAATTCACTAGAGTACATCGCACCAATGATAGGGTTGGGTATATCGCTATAATGATGCTGTATTTCAACCATCCAATCTCGATCACTATAATTGATGTCCATCATTATTTTTGGGTGAGCTGACACAAAAAGATCTATAATTTCCTTAGGTGTACCTGATATCGGGAATTTATGGCTGGAGTCAAATTTAACTCCATATTTCTCAAAAAGCTCTACTATCTCTTTTGATGTAATCAAGCCTTCTATCTTCTTAAATAAACTTCCCTTAAAATGCTCAATAGCTATTCCAACAGCTTTTTCAAGTACAGCTTTTTCAACTAGATTATTAGGAATTGCATTATCGTTTAGAAATTTTATCATCTCCTCTTTAGTAAACAATGTGCGGATAGCCGCATCAAACTCTCGTTTATTAATTTTATCGCATAGCGCTTTCTGTTCAGTCAGGCTTTCTTTTGTATTCTTTTCAATTGTAGGCTTGAGCTCTTCTAAAGCTTTCTTAAGAGCCGGAATATCTACCATTTTCGCACATCAAATATTTATACTACTGACCACAGTAATATTATTGTAACGACGGTCAATAAAAAATCTTATGGCGATCAGGTCGAAATGTCATTATCGATTTCTGGACCGTAGCACTAGGTAATAGTACAGGTATTGAAAAAATTTCAAGGCTCCTATTGCTTAAAGCAGTAATTTGTAATAGTATTCTTGGCAATTCGCATGCGAGATGTTTTTTGGTGCCTTAATATTCATGGCTCTTTCTCGCAGAGGTTTAACCAAAAATAATAAGGAATTTATCATGCCTGACTTTAATTTTACTATGCGCGATTTGCTTGAAGCAGGCGTGCACTACGGCCACCGCAAAAACTTCTGGAACCCTAAAATGTCGAAGTACATTTATGGAGTAAGGAATGGTATACATATCATAGATCTAGGCCAAACAGTTCCACTTCTTAAGGAATCACTCAATTTGCTTAAAGATGTAGCTTCTAATAATGGTCGCATACTCTTTGTGGCCACAAAAAAGCAAGCATCTGAAGTAATCGAAGCTGAAGCAACCCGTTGTGGACAATACTTTGTAAAGCACAGGTGGTTGGGTGGAATGCTTACCAATTGGACAACCGTATCCGCTTCTATAAAGACCATGCAGAAATACGAAGAATTATTGGAAAATACAGAAACTTCCCTAACTAAGAAGGAAAGGCTGGATATTGATCGTAAGCGCATTAAGCTAAACAATGTGCTTGGTGGAATAAGAAATATGGGTGGTAAGCCGGATCTGCTGTTTGTTATAGATACAAATCTTGAAAGCTTAGCGATAACTGAGGCCAAAAAACTTGGTATCCCGGTAGTAGCTATCGTTGATACTAACTCTAATCCAGATGGTATAGATCATATTATCCCTGGTAATGATGATGCGAGAAAAGCCATCGAGCTTTACACCAGGCTTGCATCTGATGCAATACTTGCTGGCATGCAAGAAAGCTTGAGTGGCGCTGGAGTTGATATCGGTGCCATTGATATCATAGCGCTAGAAGAATCCGTATCTATTGCTGATATAGAAGCTAAAGGCGATGACGCTAAAGAAGTTTCCACTAAGAAGAAAATTTCAGGTGGAAAAAAGCCTGCAACTGTGGTAGTGAAGAAACCTGAGTTAAAAGCTACAGCAGAAGAAAAGGGTGAAGCAGAAGCCAAACCTAAAGTAAAAGCAAAAACAGAAGCAAAGCCAAAAACAGAAGTGAAAGCTAAGGCAAAGCCGGAAGCGAAAGCTAAGGCAAAAGCAGCGGCAAAACCGAAAGCTAAGAAAGAGGCTATAGCCTAGTGCTCTCTCGCACCACATACCGGTTAATAACAGAGAATCGGGAAATGGTTATTAAAACTGTGAATTAGCTAATATAGTTATCCTGAGCAGTTGATTTTTGGGATCTCTTAGTTACTTTTTCAAGTTTAAAGGGTTAAATAGATTAAATTTTGAGGTAAAACATGATTAGTGCAGCAGCAGTGAATGAACTAAGACAGAAGACGGGTGCCGGTATGATGGATTGCAAAAAAGCTTTGCAGGAAACCGATGGCAATTTTGAAGCCGCTGTTGAATGGCTTCGGAAAAAAGGCCTAGCAGCGGCCGCTAAAAAAGCTGATCGCATAGCGGCAGAGGGATTAGTTGCTATAGACGTTTCCACATCTGGTAAAGTAGGCGCTATAATTGAGCTTAATTCTGAGACAGATTTTGTAGCTAAAAACGATAAATTCCAAGCGCTATGCAAAAGCATAGTAAAAGATTATTTAGAGTTCAGTGGTGACTTAGATGCATTCAAAGGTAGCAAAAGTAGCGCTAGCAGCAGAACAATTTCTGATGAAATCTCCGAAGCTGTTGCTGTAATAGGTGAAAATATGAACCTGCGCCGCGTGCATAAGGTTTCTGTCGAAAACGGTGTGGTAGTAAGTTATATACATAATGCTGCGGCTCCAGGGCTAGGTAAAATTGGTGTGCTCGTAGGCTTTGAAACAGACATAGCTCCAAGTAAAGTACAAGCATTGGGCAAGCAAATTGCCATGCATATTGCAGCTACTAAACCTGAGTCTCTCAATGTTTCTGAACTAGACAAAACTTTGGTTGAAAAGGAAAAAGCATTTATACGTGATCAAGCATCAGCCTCTGGAAAACCCGACACAGTTGTTGAAAAAATGGTTGAAGGCAGACTAACGAAATTCTATGAACAAGTTGTATTGCTTGAACAATTGTTCGTAATAGATGGAAAAACTAGAATTAGTCAGGCTTTGGCTGACTTTGCCAAAGAAAACGGCGGAAAAATCGAAATTAAAGAGTTTGCTAGATTTTCTCTAGGCGAAGGAATTGAAAAACAAGAAACGGATTTAGCCAAAGAAGTGGCGGCACTAGCTGGCAATTAACAAAGAGGGGCACTTAAAACTGCCCCTTATTTTTTGACTATTATTTGGTAATATGATGGATAATAAAAATTTAAAGTATAAACGAGTTCTCCTAAAGCTTTCAGGTGAATCATTAAGTGGCAATCAACTATTTGGTTATGATCATGAGGCCCTAAAGATTATTGCGGAGGATATAAAATCTGCAAAAGAGTTAGGTGCTGAAATCTGCATAGTTGTAGGTGGAGGCAATATTTGCCGGGGGGCAGCTATTGCTCAAATGGGAGTTGAAAGAGTAAGCGGAGACCATATGGGGATGCTTGCAACGGTTATGAATGCCTTAGCATTGCAAAGCGTTTTAGAGAGCATTGGTGTTAGCACTCGTGTACAGTCGGCAATTCCGATGGTGACGGTATGTGAACCCTACATCCGTAGAAGAGCCATTCGCCATATGGAAAAAGGGCGTGTGGTTATATTTGCCGCAGGCACAGGGCTTCCATATGTAACCACCGATACCAATGCAGCACTGCGAGCAGCAGAGATGAACTGCGACGCCATATTCAAGGCTACTCAAGTAGATGGTGTATATACCGCGGATCCCAAGCATGACAAGGAAGCTACCAAGTATGAAAAACTAAGCTATTCCGAAGTACTAGCTAAAGATTTAAAAGTTATGGATGCAGCAGCAATCAGTCTTGCAAGAGAGAATAAAATTCCTATACTTATTTTTGCAATTCACCATAACGGTGAACTGGCTAAAGTTTTACAAGGAAAAGGAAACTGTACAATAGTAGAGTAATTATATGTCAAATGAATATATAGCTTTGGAAATGAATAAGCGGATGGAAGGATCGATTTCCTCTCTAAAACATTCACTTAATGGTTTGCGCACGGGTCGTGCATCGACATCACTACTTGATCCAATAAAGGTGGATGCGTATGGCAGTCCAATGCCAATAAGCCAATTAGGTTCTGTTCATACTCCAGAACCTAGGTTAATCACAGTGCAGGTATGGGATGGTTCGCTGGTCAATGCCGTAACTAAAGCAATTTTAGAATCCGGTTTAGGACTAAATCCGATTGCTGAAGGTCAGGTAATAAGAATACCTCTACCCGATTTATCGGAAGAACGCCGTAAAGACCTTGCAAAAAAAGCGCATGAGTATGGTGAGAATGCCAAGGTATCTATACGAAGTATACGTAGAGACGGCAATGATCACTTTAAAAAATTGGAAAAAGATAAGGAACTTTCCGAAGATGATTGCAAAAGGCAAATAGAAGATGTGCAGAAAGTCACTGACGACTTTGTAAAGAAAGTTGATCTGGCTGTTGAAGAAAAAATTAAAGAGATAATGCAAATATAATGGTATTGCTCATATCAATTGGCTGACAGCTATGTTGTTACAAAAGCAGAAACAGCTTTGGTTGAGTCAAAAAACTCTTTGATTAGACATTATCTTGCTAGATTTAACAGGCGCACAAAAAGGTATTTTAAGGCATTTGATCTGATTGCCAGCGCCTTGCTCATTCTCTTTAACAAACATCTATTGCTATCTATATTATACCAAAATCTTAATATTTCATTTGTTGACGGATATTTTATATATCTGTACATTTCCGAGTTAACTTAACAAAAGAGATACTTATGAAAGACTCTGCCAATAAAGATGACACTAGCCCAGATGACTTAATAAAATTAACTCCATTCATGTCCTGGCTAGTGGGAGAAATTGAATCAACTTTTAAAATGTGTGATAGAGGTGAAAAGCTTTCCTATTTAGATACGAAAGAAGTTAAGAAATATTCGAGTATGATAAGATGTGGCTTATCTATTCTCACGCTATGTGGGACTACTTGCAGTTCTCTTATACTTTTACGACATGTATCTAACCCAATTTATGTAATACCTATTCCAATAATTGGAATTGCTTTATTATATCAAATTTCTAAATGGGAAATAAAAGAGGCTTCCAATGAAAGATAATATACAAATTGAGGTAAAACCTGATGAAGCTAAGGAATCAGTGCCATTAAGTTGTCAAGCATCTTCTAGATTCCTAAGTTATATAGATCCAACATTAGAAATTACTGAAGATTTATATGCAATATCATACGTTAAGAAAAATTATGACTCAGGTTCAAAAATACCTGAACATGCTTTTATAATAATCCAAACACCTAATTAGCCAAACTTCGTCCTGCTTTCAAGAAAGATGGCACAGTAACTGCTGGTAATTCAAGTGGCATAAATGATGGTGCAACAGCTGTGTTGCTTATGTCGCTTGAGGAAGCGAAAAATCGAGGTTTAAAGATTCTAGGCATAATTAAAAGCTTCGCGCAGGCAGGTGTAGCGCCAGAAATTATGGGTATTGGCCCAGTGCCAGGATTCTGGTAACTTTATTGCACGAAATGGATAGGCGCAACGTCAAAAAAAGGCTTAGCAACCCTTTGTATAGGTGGTGGTATGGGCATTGCAATGTGTATAGAAAAAGACTAAAAATAAGTATTATTTTCATAAAAATCTTAACATTTCATTTGTTGACACATATTTTATATATCTGTACATTTCCGAGATAACTTAACAAAAAAGATATTTATGAAAGGTCCTTCTGATGAAAATACAAGAGTAAGATTAAGTCCCTTCATGTCCTGGTTAATAGGAGAGCTGGATTCAACTTTTAAAATATGTGATAGATGGGAAAATCCTTCTTCTTTAGATATGCAAGAAGTGAAAATGTATTCAGGTATAATAAAGGATATATTATATGCTTTCACCCTACTTGGAACTACTTGTAGCTCTCTTTTGGTTTCACGACATGTATCCGATCCACTTTATATAATACCCGTTCCAATACTTGGGATTGCTTTGTTATATCAAATTTCCAAATGGGAAATAAAAGAGGCTTCCAATGAAAGATAATATACAAATTTCTAAAGAAGATAAAATAACAAAACTAAGTCCGTTCATGTCGAACTTAATATGGGAAATTGATTCAATTTTTAAGACGGGTGACGGATGTGGAAATAAATCTTATTTGAACCGACGGGAAGTTGAGAAGTATTCTAGTCTAATAAGAGGTGGATTATATATTCTCACGCTATGTGGGACTACTTGCAGTACTCTCTTAGTTTCACGAAATATATCCTATCCGCTTTATGTGATACCTATTCCAATAATTGGAATTGCTTTATTATATCAAATTTCTAAATGGGAAATAAAAGAGGCTTCCAATGAAAGATAATATACAAATTGAGGTAAAACCTGATGAAGCTAAGGAATCAGTGCCATTAAGTTGTCAAGCATCTTCTAGATTCCTAAGTTATATAGATCCAACATTAGAAATTACTGAAGATTTATATGCAGTATCATACGTGAAGAAAAACTATAATTCGGGTACAGAGTTACCTGAACATGCTTTTATAATAATTCAAACACCTAATTACATTAGGAGAACAGAAATACTTAAAAAAGATAGCTTGTGGTCGTATCAAGTTCTTACTTTTGAAAGAAAACTCACGGCAGATAATCATATAGAGGCTTGCAGAGTAACAATTTGGGATCCTGCAGAAGACAAAAAAGATAAGATCAATAAAAAAATAAAAGAAGAAGGAAGAGAGGATGATGAAAAGTACAGAAAAAAATTATATGATGAATACGATAAAAATTTAGCTTCAAATGATTGTAAACTCTCCCATCGCAGTTGGCTTATAAATGCCGAAAAGGCCGAAGAATTTTGGGAAGGAATAAAAAAAGAAAAAGGAAATTTTATTGAATATTGTTTGTTTGGAAATGTTAGCTTATTTAATTATGCTAATTTAATGAGTATGATTAAGCTTCCGGCAATTCTTATTGCATTATCTAAGCTACAAAATATAACTAATAGTGTACAAAATATTCTTATTAATATTTATGATTGGCATACTAGATATATTAAGCATCTTGCTTGGATAGAGGCACGCCCTAAAGAATTAATATCCCCCAATTATGTGCCTGGCTCTCGTATAGATTCTTTTTTGTGGGATTTAAATAATGGGTATATTGGATCAATAAAGCCACTTATGCTCCCGACGGTAACTGTTAGTGCTCTAGCAATATATGTTAATACTAGAATTAAGACAGCCCACAATTGCGCGACTTGGGTTGTTGAGAAATTATCGACTTTGAATATCCCTGAGATCAATAGAGATTTAAAATCTGGTACTTTCGTAGCTATGGTTGATAAATTAGTATACGTTACAAGTTTACATATAGGAGATGAGAAAGAGACACATGGATTCCTCACACAAACATTGCCTAAAATGACTACAATTTTAACAGGACCTAGTGCTATAGCATCGGGTGTTAGTAGTTTAGTAGCACCTAATCCAAATATTGCAAAATCTTCTTTAAAAGTAGCTAAATATTGTGGTGCCACTACAATTATAGCTGCAAGTACGAAGCACTTCTATAAAAGTCATGATAACCATACAAAAAAAATTGAGGAAAATAATAAAGAATCACCAAATATATCAAAGACTTAAGTAAAGAGGCGAAACCAAGAGTCGCATCACTAACTGCCATTTGGATTAATGGAGAGGAATTCGTATATTCATATCAAGGTCAAATCGACCATATTATACCAAAACCCATAAATAATTAAGGGAATGCGCGATAGATTTTGGTATTAGTTAACATGTTCCCAAATTAGAGGAGTTAACGCCGCAGAGTCTCTCGCTGTAAGACGTTCCGTTCAATGAGGCTCTGCAAGTATTTGTTGAAGCATCAATGTATTAATGTAACGTGAGCATCTGTAACAAAGGTCAAGAAAAAAGTTAAAAAATTATGGAGCTGTACCAATATAATTCTTATGAAGATACTTGTAGTTTTGCGAGGAAGCTGTATATTATTAGGCCAAAGAATTTATGTGTTTTTCAGTGGCTAATTATATCGATTTAATACGGAACTTCTCCATTATTGCCCACATTGACCATGGCAAGTCTACCTTGGCTGATCGCATCATAGAATCCTGTGGCGGCCTAGAAAAACGTGAGATGGAAGCTCAGGTGCTTGACTCTATGGACATCGAGAAGGAGCGCGGAATCACAATTAAGGCCCAAACTGTGCGTTTGCATTATAAAGCAAAAGATGGGAAGGATTATATATTAAACCTTATTGACACTCCAGGACATGTGGATTTTGCATATGAGGTAAGCAGATCACTTGCAGCTTGTGAGGGTTCTATTCTGGTTGTAGATGCTAGTCAAGGTGTGGAAGCGCAAACTCTTGCCAATGTTTACCAAGCGATTGATAACAATCACGAAATCATCCCCGTACTCAATAAAGTTGATTTGCCGGCAGCTGATCCTGAAAGGGTCAAACAGCAAATAGAAGATGTTATTGGACTCGATACAAGTGAGGCAATCAACATATCTGCCAAAACAGGCTTAGGAATTGATGAAGTGCTTGAAGCTATAGTTACGAAATTACCAGCACCAAAAGGTGAGATAGCCAAGCCATTGAAGGCATTGCTTGTCGATAGTTGGTATGACAGCTACTTAGGCGTAGTAATTTTAGTTCGTCTTATTGATGGCTCACTGAAGAAAGGCATGAAAGTAAAGATGATTTCTAATAATACTACATACTTGGTTGATAATGTTGGTATTTTCACTCCTAAGAAAATTAATACAGATGAGCTGAGAGCAGGTGAAGTAGGGTTTATCACGGCCAATATTAAACAGGTAGCTGACTGTAACGTAGGCGACACCATAACTGATGATAAAAATCCATGCGAGGGTGCTCTTCCTGGGTTTAAACCCTCTAAGCCTGTAGTGTTCTGTGGACTATATCCATCAGATGCAGGTGAATTTAGTTATCTGAAAGAAAGTCTAGCCAAATTGCGGTTAAATGATGCAAGCTTTGAGTTTGAAGCTGAGTCATCCAGCGCATTAGGATTCGGATTTAGATGTGGGTTTTTAGGACTTCTACACCTTGAAATCGTGCAAGAACGATTAGAACGTGAGTTCAACTTAGATCTTATTACTACAGCTCCAAGCGTTATTTACAAAGTTAACTTGCGCAACGGAAAATCGCTTGAACTACACAATCCTGCCGATATGCCAGACCCCACTCATATAGAGACAATGGAAGAGCCTTGGATCAAGGCGACTATATTTGTTCCTGACGAGTACTTGGGCGCAGTGCTAAGCCTATGCATTGAAAAGCGTGGTGAGCAAGTTGACATAAACTACGTAGGAAACCGCGTGATGGTGATTTACAGATTACCACTTAACGAAATTGTTTATGACTTTTATGATCGCCTAAAATCTTGTACCAAAGGGTATGCAAGCTTTGATTGGCACGTAGATCAATATCGTTTGGGAGATCTCGTGAAAGTAAGTATTTTGGTTAATGGCGAGCCAGTTGATGCGCTTTCTATGATTGTGCATAGAGGACGCGCTGAATCAAGAGGCCGCGAAATTTGTGCCCGCCTTAAAGAATTGATAGCAAGACATATGTTTGCAATCCCAATCCAAGCAGCAATTGGCGGCAAGGTAATAGCAAGAGAGACAATAAGCGCAATGAGGAAGGACGTAACCGCTAAGTGTTATGGTGGAGACGTTAGCCGCAAGCGCAAACTATTAGATAAACAAAAAGCTGGCAAAAAACGAATGAGACAATTTGGAAGTGTAGAAATTCCACAATCAGCATTCATAGCAGCACTGAAGGTTAGCGATGACAAATAAGAAGATTAATCTTAGTAAATATACCGGAATCACGGCGGATTCAAGGTTAGTAAAGCCAGGTTTTATATATGTTTCTATCAAAGGTGAGAAGCTTGATGGCGACGATTTTATAGAAAACGCAATTCAAAATGGTGCTAGCCTGATTATTGCACGCAAGAACTCTCGTTTTACAAGTAACAGCATCGAAACCATAAAAGTTGATAATCCACGTGCTAGACTTGCTAGACTTGCTCATGAATTCTATCAACCGCAGCCACAAAATATTGTAGCTGTTACGGGAACGAGTGGTAAAACTTCGGTGGCCTTTTTCTACAAGCAAATTGCCGAATTTTTGAAATTCAAAAGCGCTAGCATTGGTTCACTCGGAGTAGTATCGAATAGTATTTCGATAGAAGCTGAGTATGATTTTGCAACTCCTGATCCTGTAATGCTCAATAAAATGCTGAAATCTATGGCCGAAAACAGTATAACACATGTTGCTATGGAAGCATCAAGCCAGGGAATTGAGCACCATAGAGTTGATGGCATAGAATTTAAGGCCGCAGCATTCACTAACTTGAGTCAGGATCACTTAGACTACCACGGTGACATGGATAGTTATTTCAATGCTAAACTAAAGCTATTTACTAATGTGCTAAGTGGCGGATATGCCATACTAAATGCAGATATACCAGAGTTTGAAAAGCTGAGCAATGCGTTAAAGAACAGGCCAGAAATTAAAATTTTATCCTATGGGCGCTCAGGTGATCATATTAAACTGTTAGGCGCTAAAAAACCTGATATATCACTAGAGATTTTAGGGACAAAATTTGATGCTAAATACTACCCAGAAGGTAGTTTCCAAATTTATAACCTCATGGCAGCCATTGGCCTTGCACTTGCAACAGGCATGAAACCACATGAAATTGCTGAAAGCATACCACAAATTAAAGCAGCACCTGGTAGGTTAGAATTGGTATCTGAATACAATGGAGCTAAGATCTTTGTGGATCATGCTCATAAACCAGATGCTCTTGATAAGGCTCTAGCCGCTCTTAAAAGCGAATGCAAAGGCCGGCTATTTGTCATTTTTGGTTGTGGGGGAGATCGCGATAAACTTAAGCGTCCAATTATGGGCAGAATTGCTGCTAGTATTGCTGACGTTATTATGGTAGCGGATGATAACCCAAGAACTGAAGACCCTAGCACAATACGTAAAGAGGTGCTAGCTGGGTGTCCAAAAGCCACTGAATATGAAGATAGGGTTCAGGCTATAACCGATGCAATTAGAATGCTCAATCCCGCTGACATGCTTCTAATTGCCGGCAAAGGGCATGAGACATATCAGATTTTCGGAGAGGAAAAAATCCACTTCTCTGACAGTGAAGAAGTGATGCGGGCAGTTGCAGAGCTGAGTTAAGCAGCTTAATCTAGTACAAACCTGAACTCTGGATTAAAAAGCGAGCAACTCATTGAAAAAATAAAGATTTCTTATCTCATACGCGTCACCCCGCGACTGCGATCGCGGGGTCCATATTAAGGCTTCACTAACGCTCAAAGCATTTTATAGAAAGAGAATTTTGGACTTAAATAATTAAAAAATAAAAGTAATTTTCTATTGGTACATGGACCCCGCGATCACAGTCGCGGGGTGACAATGATTTGCTATGCAACTCTTATATTTCAAAGATTTACCCATTTTTTAATCCCTAACTCAGGTTATAAGAGTACTATTATTAAGCTCTTTTTAACAATTCCATAAAGTCTAAATGATCTTGCGCATAGTGATGAGCTATGTCTCTATCATCTGGATGAGGAGCTTCTTCGATTTGTTCACCAAACAAGATGGGAGAACATCCAGAGTTTATGGCACACTCTACATCAACTATTGTATCCCCCACAAACCAATTGTGTAAGCCGGTCTCATGACCGAGTTTTTCAAGTGTATGATATACTGGTTTTGGACTTGGCTTATCTTCGTCCAGATCATAGGCGCCTAAAATTGAGTCAAAGTACTTGCTCCAGCCTAATTTTTCGACTTCAGCGCGTAAATAACGCCCAGTTTTATTGCTTACAATGGCCATTTTGACATCTTGACTTTTAAGCATATCGAGTGTATCGGTTGCATAATCAAGGGGCGTAATATGTATATTACTATCTTTGTGATAACTCTCGTAAAATATTTCACGAGCTTTCTCCCAGGTATGGCCAAAAACTTCAGGGAAAAACTCCCTAGAAGATCTGTGCATCCTAGATTTCACCTGCTCTATTGTCCAAGGCTTCATATCCAATTGCACCATGGCTTTAGAGATGGCATCATGAAGTTTAGGCCAAGCATTTACAAGTGTATTGTCCCAGTCAAATATTACGGTTTTTGGGGTAATTAATTGCATATATAGATAAATCTTATTTTTTGCAATTGTATCAGCAATTTACCCCGCATTCAAGTATTAATACCAATTCTGGTAAATAACTGTACAGAAGCGGGATAAATTTTGATTTTTTGGGAAGTCGCTGAAAGCCCATAATATTCTACATATTTTGGGTTTTCAGTGGCGACTAAAAAATCAAAAGATGAAGCGCATCTGTGCAGTTATTTACTGGAATTGGTATAATACCAAGAGCTATAAATTTAAAGTTTTTTAACATGTCTAGTTGAATCTTATTGAAAGGCCTGTTATACTCTCTAAGTTCAATGATGGTGGATAATATGTCTTCAAACTTTATTAGTGTCCGTGGTGCTAAAGTACACAACTTAAAAAACGTAAGTGTGGATATACCTAAAAATCAATTAGTAGTGGTTACTGGGGTTTCTGGTTCTGGTAAGTCATCTTTGGCTTTCGATACCGTTTATGCTGAAGGTCAACGGCGATATGTCGAGAGTTTATCTGCATATGCTAGGCAGTTTTTAGAAATCCAGGATAAACCGGATGTTGAATCTATTACAGGATTGTCCCCAGCTATTGCTATTGATCAAAAAACTACTTCACGTAATCCGCGTTCTACAGTTTCCACTGCTACTGAAATCTATGATTACTTAAGACTGCTCTACGCTAGAATTGGTGTTCCATATTCTGAAGCCACAGGCAAACCTATTGAGAAGCAGACTTCTTCTCAGATGGTAGATATAATAAATAAACTGCCAAAAGGGACTAGAATTTATGTTCTAGCTCCTATAGTCAAAGGGCAAAAAGGTGAGCATAGAAAGGAATTTTTAAACCTACAAAAACAAGGCTTCCAAAGGATAAAAATTGATGGCAATCTTTATGAATTTGACGAATTACCTCTGCTTGATAAAAACCTAAAACATGACATTGAAGTTATAGTTGATCGACTCGAAATTGGAGATGAATTAGGTAATCGCCTAGCAGATAGCATAGAAACAGGTCTTAAACTGGGAGGTGGCCTCCTGAATGTTGAGATCATAACTCTTCCCGAAGATTATGAGGGAGAGCATGCAGTTGGCTCCATACTGAGCTTCTCAGAAAAATTTGCTTGTCCTATTACTGGGTTTACTCTAACTGAGATTGAACCTCGTATTTTCTCTTTCAACAGTCCATATGGAGCATGCCCTGCTTGCGATGGTCTAGGCACGGAAGTATATTTTGATCCAAGCCTAGTAATTGCAGACCCTAAACTCAGCATTAAAGAAGGAGCAATTTCTCCATGGCACAAAATTACATCTAAATATTCCAATACACAGAATCGTTTCTATGTACAAACTTTGGAAACTTTAGCAGCTCACTATGGATTCAGCTTGCTTAAGCCATTTGAAGAGTTGCCAGAGGAAATTAAAAATATACTTCTTTATGGTTCAGATGAGGAGATACTCTTTAAATATGATGATGGTTTTAGAAGCAACTCTATTAAACAACCTTTTGAAGGTGTGATGAGTTATTTAGAGGAAAAAGCAAAAAAGACCGAAAGTGAGTATATCCGTGAAGAGCTATCTCGTTATCAAAGCACTAAACATTGTAGCGAATGCGATGGCATGCGCCTTAAAAAAGAATCATTGTGCGTTAAGATTGCAGGAGTGAATATTGGCGCTGTTTGTCGCTTAACCATAACAGATGCCGTCAAGTGGTTCGAGACGCTAGATCAGAAACTATCGGATAAACATAACCAAATTGCAGAGCGTGTTTTGAAAGAAATAAGGCGCCGTCTTGGTTTTTTAAATGATGTAGGTCTTGAATATCTAACTCTTAACCGCCATTCCGGTACTTTATCGGGTGGGGAAAGTCAGCGTATCCGGCTAGCTTCTCAAATTGGATCTGGTCTTTCAGGAGTTCTTTACGTGCTGGATGAGCCATCAATTGGGCTTCACCAGTGTGATAACGATAGACTTTTAGCGACATTACGGAACCTTCGCGATCTTGGAAACACCGTTGTGGTAGTAGAGCATGATGAAGATACAATGCGTTCTTCAGATTATCTTATTGACGTGGGATTAGGTGCCGGCATCCATGGTGGTAACATCATTGCCATAGGTACTCCAGATCAAATCGCTAACAATGCAGAAAGCATTACAGGGCAATATCTATCAGGTAAAAAGTTCATTCCAGTGCCACAAACACGTAGACCTGGTCTTAAAAATAAATTTATTGAAATTAAAGGTGCTAGGGCGAATAACTTGCAAAACATAGATGTGAAAATTCCACTTGGCATGTTTGTTGCAATTACCGGAGTTTCTGGCTCTGGCAAATCAAGTCTTACTATACATACACTTTACAAGGCAGCTGTTAAGCGGTTACATGGCGCAAAGGCTATGCCTGGTGATCATGATAGTATTACTGGCTTTGAGTATGTTGATAAAGTTATCGAGATTGACCAATCTCCTATTGGACGTACTCCAAGATCTAATCCTGCAACTTATACTGGTGCATTTACGCCTATCCGCGATTGGTTTTCCGCTATGAACGAAGCTAAGATTCGTGGCTATAAACCTGGACGCTTTTCATTCAACGTAAAAGGTGGTAGATGTGAGGCTTGTGAAGGAGATGGTGTAATAAAAATTGAGATGCACTTCTTGCCAGATGTCTACGTAAAATGCGAAGAATGTCAGGGCAAAAGATATAATAAGGAAACCCTAGAAGTTAAGTATAAAGGCTGTTCAATAGCTGATGTGCTTGATATGACCGTTGATATTGCTGAAAAATTCTTTGATAAAGTCCCTCTTATTCATGAAAAACTTCTAGCTTTACAAGAAGTAGGACTTGGCTATATGAAAGTTGGACAATCAGCAACTACATTATCTGGTGGTGAAGCTCAAAGAGTCAAGCTTGCTAAGGAATTATCCCGCAAATCCACTGGACGCACACTATATATATTAGATGAACCAACAACAGGATTACACTCTGACGATATTGGCAAGCTTCTAAAAGTGTTGCATACATTAGCTGATGCAGGTAATACAGTTGTGGTTATTGAGCACAATCTTGATGTTATAAAAACAGCAGACTATGTTGTGGACATAGGCCCGTATGGCGGCGACAAAGGGGGACATTTGGTAGCCATGGGTACACCTGAACAAATCGCTGATGCCCCTAAAAGCATAACTGGTGGATATTTAAAAAGGTATCTCACTCCTGAAAAGAAAGCAGCTAATAGTTGATGGCAATATCATCAGGCAATACTAGTGATTTCGTGAAGAAAGCACATTACCTATTGCTCTCTATACCCAACGGATGCTTCTCGATTAGCCTTACCATTTTCTTAAACTCACTAGTATTT
>CAYWJW010000030.1:0-18970 GCA_964458795.1 uncultured Candidatus Jidaibacter sp.
AAGTTTATCTTAACTTAATCTGGAACCGAGTTCTTGAACTTTTACAAGGATGACGGCTCTAATATTTTCCGTCATCCTGAGGAACGAAGTGACGTAGGGATCTTGTCAGAAAATTGAAAAAAGCTAAAAAGAATTCATAGAAAGCGAGGAAAAATGCACCCTATAACTGTTAAAGCATATATCACGTTAAACAAGATCTATAAGCATTACGCAGCCGCAGCCGCTTCATCATTTTCTAGGATAAAGTTATAAATCTCTTTAGCCAGTGGTGATACTTTTGCACCTGCTTCACCGTGTTCCACAACCACTGTTACTGCGTATTTTGGGTTATCATATGGTGCAAAACTTGTAAACAGTCCGTGGTGCTTGAAGTTGTGACCCAAATGTTTATATTTTAAGGCTACAACCTGCGCAGTACCTGTTTTACCACATATTGCAAAGTTACCTATAGATAATTGTCGGCTGTATAAAATACCTTTGGGTCTATTTAGGCAATCATACATCCCTCCCCTAATAAGCTCAAATACCTTAGGATCAACATCAATTGGTTCAATAAACCTATCCCCTGGTACAAGCCTTGGGCTTACATAGTTGCCAGAGGCAATTCGTGCTGTCATAGTAGCTATTTGTAGTGGGGTAAGTAATGTATATCCTTGTCCTATCGAAGCATTTACAGTGTCTCCTGGGTACCAATCTAACTTATACCGCTTTTTCTTCCACTGAGGGTTTGGCATCAGTCCTTCAACTTCACCAAGAAGCTCAATGCCTGTGCGTTCGCCAAGACCAAGCATTTTGGCACCTATATGGAGTTTGTTAATACCCATCTTTAATGCCATGTTAAAGAAGTACACATTGCACGATTGTGAGATTGCAGTGGATAAATCTATACTACCATGCCCTGAAGTCTTCCAGCATTTAAATGCTCTTGATCCTAACCTAAATTCTCCAGGACAGTGATAATGTGTTTTAGGATCAAGACCCGCGATAAGACCAGAAAACGCTGTTACAAGCTTAAAAGTTGAGCCAGGCGGGTATGCACTGGTAATTGCATGATTAAGAAGTGGATTGGACTCAGCTTTAATTATACGCTCCCATTCATCTTTTGATATACCATCTACGAATAGATTAGGATCAAAACTAGGTGTTGAGTGAAGCGCTAGCACATCGCCATTTTGAACATTCATGACTACAACTGAAGCTGTTAAATCACGGCTAGTTAACAGTTCATGAATAAAATTTTGCAATTTGGCATTGACCGAAAGCACAAGAGCTTGCCCGGGCGTAGGATCCTCAGTAGAAATTGTTCTGATAAACCTACCTCTCGCATCAACTTCAGTTTTTTTGAGCCCAGGATAGCCAATCAAAACATCATTAAAGATTTTTTCTATACCTATTTTACCTACTTTTAGCTGCTCTGAAATGGGCATAGAAAGGCCTTCAACTTCTTGCTTATTAGGGGTAGATACATAGCCAGTAATATGAGCAAATGCCTCTGGAAATTGATAATTTCTATGTGATGACTCAATAACTTCCACGCCTGGTAAAATATGATCACTTTCTACCAACTTGTTAACTTCGCTCCACTCCAGATTATCCTTAAGAAACAGGTAATCATTAGGCTGACGCTTAGCTAACTTGCGCCTCAACTCGTCATCGCTGACCTCGAAATCTACACCTAAAACATTTGATATATGACCAAGCAATTCCGAGACATTTGGAATTGCAAGGCTATCAATACCCATTCTAAAATTTGAAGAATTAGAAGCTATCACCTCGCGATTGCAGTCATATATTACACCTCGTGGAGCTGAAATCACCATAAGTTTAAGGCGATTTTTATCAGATAAGGTCCTGAATTTACTAGAGGAGATCATCTGTAAATAATAATAACGCCCGGCTATTACAGAAAAGAAAAATAGTTTTATACCCCCAATAACCAAGGATCTACGGGAAAACTTCTTATATTTTAATGATTCATCTCGCATTTCTAGTCACAAACCAATTAAGCTTGATAGAGTAAAAATAGTGCAATATAGGATACAATATTATTGTAACAACCGTACTCAATATTTCCGAATAAGAGATACTTATAGGTAGATTCATAATGAAATTTATAGTTTGCCTCAAAAGCTCAGATATTAGAACCAATAATATAAAACTCAAAAAAACTATGCTGAATCTTTGTTTAAACAAGGAGTTAGCATTGGTTCGTCCCAGCACGCTTATAGTAACATATATTAGAGCATGCAATCCCAAAACCGTATTTAATAATTCATCATTTAACAGGCCTATTAAACCTATGTAGGCTAGATTAACTCTTAATAACTTATTTATTGAGAAATAAAATGTGGTTATCAAAAGAAGATCCGGCCTAATGGAAATAGAAAACAAATTATAAAATGCATATGGCAAATAGATGAGTAGCAATAGATACACATATAGTTTCAGATCTGATTGGTGTATAAATTTCATTTCGCCGACTGTTATTTTTATTAATATTTTTAAAAGCAAGTTATTTTAAAGTGTGATAGTATTATATACCGGTGTAAAATAATTGGAACCTTACTTGTTATTTTTATTTTATAAACTATATAAATGCTAAATCAGAGTGGTAAATTTCTATGAAGAACTTATTGCAAAATAACCTACCAGTACTTCCACTTAGAGATTTAGTTGTCTTTCCAGGCATGATAGTTCCGCTTTTTGTAGGTAGAAACAAGTCTATCAATGCACTTGAAGCGGCTTCACAAGTTGGCAATAAACTTCTTTTGGTTGCTCAAAAAGATTCAAATAATGAGGCGCCAAAAACCTCAGATCTATATAAAGTAGGTGTTGTAGGTCAAGTTTTACAGATCTTAAAACTTAATGAAACTACACTAAAGGTATTAGTTGAAGGCAAGCAACGCGTTAAAGTAATCAAATACGCTACTGAGGATGAACATTACATAGCGCAGGTTAAGGATTTAGATGATGTTCACCCAAAAGATCCAAGTGAACTCTCTGCAATGCGCCGCTCTATTACGGATTTGTTCGAAAATTATATACAACTCAATGCGAAAGTTAACCCTGAAATTCTGGCTACTATACAGTCTATGGAAAGCCTCACAAAATTTGCTGATGTGGTTAGTTCCAACTTAATGATTAAAGTAGCTCATAAGCAAGAGATCTTGGAATCCAATAGTCTTACAAAAAAACTTGAGAAAATCTTAGGTTATTTACAATTAGAAATTGATCTTCTTAATACGGAGACGAGGATCAAGACCCGTGTTAGGCATCAAATTGAAAAAAATCAAAAAGATTATTATCTAACCGAGCAACTTAAAGCCATTCAAAAAGAATTAGGCGAAGAGGACTTTAAGGAAGAGGTGGCTGAACTTAGCCTTAAGCTCAAAGATATTAAGCTCACTAAGGAAGCGCGCGAAAAGGCTGATACTGAACTTAAGAAACTCAAGTTCATGAATCCTATGTCATCAGAGGCCTCAGTAGTACGCAACTATTTAGATTGGATTATAAGCCTTCCTTGGAAAGTTTCCAGTCCGCTCAACAAAAACATTAGTAAAGCCCAAGATGTTCTTGATAAAGACCATTATGGTTTGGAAAAAATCAAAGAGCGTATTTTGGAATACCTAGCAGTTAATCTACGTACAAATATGCTAAAAAGCCCAATAATTTGCCTTGTTGGCCCTCCAGGTGTAGGTAAAACTTCTCTGGTAAAGTCAATTGCTAGAGCAACTGGTCGTGAGTTTGTTAAAGTTTCCTTAGGTGGTCTTCGCGATGAAGCTGAGATTAAGGGACATAGGCGCACCTATATAGGTGCAATGCCTGGTAAAATAATTCAAGCACTCAAAAAAGCCAAAAAGGATAACCCAGTTATGTTGCTTGACGAGATAGATAAAATGGGGATGGACTATAGAGGTGACCCATCATCAGCCATGCTTGAGGTTCTGGATCCTGAACAGAATAATATCTTCAGTGACCATTATCTAGAAGTAGAATACGATCTCTCCCAAGTCATGTTTGTGGCTACTGCGAACGGTTATGATGGTATACCACGCCCACTTATGGACCGTATGGAAATTATTAACCTTTCAGGCTACACCGAAGATGAAAAGATAGCCATAGCTGAGAATTATCTAATTCCGAAACAGCTTGAGGCTCACGGCGCTAAGAAAGGTGAAATAAAGGTTACTAAGCAAGCCCTAGTTGATATCGTTCGTTACTATACCCGTGAAGCAGGAGTACGTAGCCTTGATCGCAATATTGCAAAACTTATCCGCAAATCCATTAAGAAAATCATGATGAAGTCGGGAGTAAAATCTATAGTTATAGATAGCACCAATATTCATGATTATCTAGGAGTTCGCAAATATCAATTTGGTGAAATAGAAAAGAGCAATCTTATTGGTATTACCAACGGGCTTGCCTACTCTGATATGGGCGGTGACTTACTTTCAATTGAAGTGGTATTACTGTATGGGAAAGGTGGAGATCTCAAAATCACTGGTAAACTAGGTGATGTTATGAAAGAATCTGCTCAGACCGCACTAAGCTACATACGTTCTAAAGCTGTAGATTTTGGTGTTAGACCTAATGTATTTAAGCTTAAAGACATCCACATTCACGTGCCGGAAGGAGCAACCCCTAAAGATGGACCATCCGCAGGTATTGCAATCTCAACTTCCTTGATATCCGCACTTACCGGGATTCCAGTTCGCAAAGATATAGCAATGACTGGTGAAATAACACTTAGAGGTAGAGTTCTACCTATAGGTGGCCTTAAAGAGAAGCTTTTAGCCGCACTTCGTGGTGGAGTTAAAACAGTTCTTATTCCTTTCGAGAATGTGAAAGATCTAGAAGATATTCCAGATAATGTTAAAACTGGACTTGAGATTATACCTGTTGAACGTGTGGAAGAAGTCTTCAAGCACGCCCTAACTAAACCTTTCACCCCTATAGACTGGGATGAAGAAAAAGAACTAGCAAAGCAAGAACGCGGCCTAAATGATTTCGACCACATAACGGCGCATTAATGCTGTATATAGCAAGTCTTTATCACCCCGCGACCTGCGTCGCGAGATGGCAGGGATTTATACCAATTCCAGTAAATAACTCTACAGACCAAAACCCATTAATTATTTATGGGTTTTGGTATAATAATTTGTCATGCCGTACTTGATACAGCATCTATATTCAGGCCTCTTTAAAGCGTAATTACTGTATAAAAATAGAGTTTTGAACCTACAGAAAGAAAAGGTAAAAGTATTTTTTGTTGAAATATGGATGCCGTATCAAGTACGGCATGACAAATGTGCGCTTATCGTTTTCATGCTACTTTTATACTGCTTTAGCTATACTTGCTGTATTACTTATAATCAATTTTGGCCTGCATAAATTTTTCTCGAGCCTTTAAGAGCCTGGTAGTGCGCGAAATGCTGTAAAGTATAGACATTAAGAATCCCTCAGTGCCAAGCATAACGTACTGCTCTATTAAATACGCCCGTAAGAATGTCCAAAAGGGTTCAACTAATATACGCGCCAAATGCGGGCACCTCCCCTTTATGAAGAGATCTTCAGCTTGCATACTGGTATAAAAGTTAATTTTCTCCAAAGCATGCGTAAATGAGCGAAAACAGCGATGCATAAGTTTATGCCTCAATCTACCAGTTTTCCCTGTATGCACGATTACAGAATCATGAACCTTGCTAGCTTTAAAACCAGCTTTAGCTTTGTTGTATAATCTGGTCACTATATTCTCTGGACCAGGGCTGTATTCAGAAATTTTTTTAAATCTAGGCAAAAATTTCACTGCAATGCGATAAGCTGAATGTCTATTTACTTTCTCATTGGCAAATAGCATAGATATCTCATGCTTTAAACCCGGTGACACCTCTTCATCAGCATCTATATTTAATATCCAATCATTTCTGCAAAGCTTTTCAGCAAATGATTTTTGTGGTCCATAACCATGCCACTCGTTATACAGCACTTGGTCTGCACCGCATGATTTTGCTATATCTACCGTTTTATCAGTACTGCCGCTATCAACCACAATAATCTCATCCACCCAGCCTTTTACACTATTAATTGCATAACTAATCCTATCTTCTTCATTCTTTGTGATAATGAAAACAGAAATTGGAAATTTTTCATGAGTATGCAAAATATTTTTTTTCATTCTATCTGCTATGATGTTATAAAGATTTTACCAAGGCTTTGACCAGTACGCAAGCTATCAAAAAAATATTTTACAGAGGGACTTCCATAGGCAAGAAAATCTAGTTATACTTATAAATATAAGATAAAAGAAGTGTGCTTCGCCCTCAAACAAGCGTTGTTGCATGGAAACTTGAGATCATTTAAATCAAGTACCTATGGGGAATAGGAGCAGTGTTTGTTATGATCACCATCTGACCTCTAAACTTCCTAGATCCCCACGTCGCCTGCGGCTCATCAGAATGACGGAGGCTAGGTTTTTCCAGGGATTTGCCATCCTGAGGAGCGAGAGCGACGTGGGGATCTCAGACGCCAAGAGGTGAAGCAATATTGATCGAAGAAGCATATTCTCTGCCTCGTATTTGGCGGGCTACAATGGGATGAACTATAGCTATTTGATCGACGGTAAGGCAATGAGGTGCGAGACTTAAGAAACTTTGCCTTTATGCGCAATAGCATGCCGGATAAAAGAAGTGAAAAGTGGGTGAGGAGAAAAGGCTCTGGACTTTAATTCAGGGTGAAACTGCACTCCTATAAACCATGGATGATCAGAAATCTCAGCTATCTCGGTAAGTTTGCCATTAGGGGACATTCCAGAAAATAGCATGCCATGATTTTCAAACTGATTTTTAAGTTTGATATTCACCTCATAGCGATGCCGATGACGCTCTGAAATATCAGATTTGCCATATACTTCATAGGCCTTACTCCCCTTTTTTATATGACAGGGATAAGCTCCGAGACGCATTGTGCCACCCATATCTTTAGAATTATGTTTAACTGTATTGCCTGCATGTTCCCATTCACTCATAAGGCCTATAACCTGCGTACAGTCTAAGCCAAATTCGGTGGATGATGCATTTTTTATGTTAAGTATATCGCGTGCGAATTCTATCATCGCTAGCTGCATGCCCAGGCATATGCCAAAGAATGGGATATTATGAGTTCTGGCATACTTTATCGCAAGGATTTTTCCTTCGGTATCTCTAAAGCCAAAGCCACCGGGAACAAGTATGCCATGAATATCTGCGAGTTTTTCGCTGATATTTTCTTCCTTAAGGTTTCCAGCAGTAACCCAAACGAGTTTGACTTTGTATTGCAATTTAATACCGGCATGTTGCAAAGCTTCAATAAGTGATTTGTAGGAGTCCTTAAGTTTCGTATATTTGCCAACAATGGCTATTCTAACCTCTGCCATAGGATTATCGATATTCTCGACAATTTCTTCCCATGAGCGAATGGCAAAGTTAGAGTCATCATGTGATAGGTTGAAGTGCTTGAGTACTTCTTTGGCAAGGCCTTCAGCATGATAGGCAAGTAGCGCATGATAAATGGTTTTTTGGTCCAAACCTTGGATTACGGTGTCCTTAGTCATATTGCAAAAGAGTGCGATCTTAGCACGATCCTCCTCTGGAATAGGTTTTTGTGAACGACATAGAAGGATATCGGGTTGAATACCTATCGACCGTAGTTCTTTAACTGAATGTTGAGTTGGCTTGGTTTTCAATTCTCTGGATGTTGGAATATATGGAACTAAAGTTAGGTGTAGAAAAAGCGATCTATCTCTGCCAAGTTCATACCCAAGTTGGCGAATAGCTTCGCAGAATGGCTGAGCTTCAATATCACCAACAGTGCCGCCAATCTCGCAGAGTACAAAATCGACATCATCAGTATTGGCGAGGATAAAGTCTTTAATTAGGTTAGTTACATGTGGTATTACCTGAACGGTAACACCTAGGTATTCGCCTTTGCGTTCTTTAGCAATAAGATCTGAGTAGATTTTTCCGGTGGTAATATTATCACCACGTCTAGCATCTACACCGGTGAATCTTTCATAGTGCCCAAGGTCAAGGTCAGTTTCTGCGCCGTCTTCGGTTACAAATACTTCACCGTGTTGATGCGGGCTCATAGTACCAGGGTCTACGTTTAAGTAGGGGTCTAGCTTGCGCAGTCTTACGCGGTATCCGGCGGATTGCAATAATGCTCCGAGAGCTGCGGAGGCCACTCCTTTACCTAAAGAAGAAACTACACCGCCAGTAATGAATATAAATTTGGACATACATCACTATTCGCCAAGTTCAGGAGCTTCTAGCTTTTTTTGTGGCGATGGTTCATTACTGATATCGTCTAGCATACTAGAAAAATGTTTGTGCTCAGCGTTTATTACCTTTGCAACTAGTAGTGAGTTGAAAACAAAAAGTATGGCAAGAACTATGGTGATTTTGCTAAGTATATTACTTGTTGATTTATTAGAAAATAAACTATGACCACTACCTGATAGACCAGCTAGGCTATCAGTTCCGGTTTTTTGCATAAGGATTATGCCAATGAGAGAAATTACAATTATAACTTGGATTACTAGAAGTAGAGTTGTCATATCATGAATACTATGTTAGGTTTCGAGTGTCATGATAAAAGCTTTTAACGAAAACTTCAACCATGTTTAAGAATAAAATTGCAATAAACTATAAAGTGGTCACCGTAAACGCGGTATTACTGCTGCTTATTGCGTATTTTATCTTTCACTCGCTTAGTGGAGATCGGGGAGTATTTGCATACTTCAAGCTTAAGAAAACCTTAAAAGAGCAAAGCGCAGTAGCAGAATCTCTCACGCAGGAGCGCACGCAACTTGAGAAAACTGTAAAGAACCTCCACCCTAATTCGTTAAATACGGATTTTCTTGATGAACTCGCAAGAAGAGACTTAGGTCTTGTGGGGGAAGATGAAAAGGTTATTTATCTAAACCCTTCTAACCCTTAAAAACTTCTTTGAATTTTTCATCAAAAAATAGTATAATCGAGCCAAAATAATGGAAGAGCTACCATGAAAATTTTTATAATAAATTCTCAAGGCTTAAATTGTGAAGTAACAGTCAACTCAAACGATACAGTTGAGAGCTTGAAGAAAGAGATATGTGAAGCTATAGGAGTAGAGGTTAAAAAGCAAAGGTTAATATTTAATGCTAAAGAGTTAACAGATGATGCGAAAACTCTACATGACTATGGAATAGTAGAAAACTCACGCATAACTATGGAGATTAGGTTTTATATTACTATAATGTTTGGAGAAAAGTTCTATCCAATGGAGTTTGAGCCTGGTAAGACAACTATTAGAGAGTTAACCCAAAGATTCGAGAGAGAAGTTGTTCAACCAGAAAAGCTTGGGCACCATATTGGTAAAACAAGAGAAGATTCTCCATATAAGAAGGTAGCAGATGATGTAATATTAACTCAGTATCATGATGGAAAATTCATATGTAGTAATAAAGATAAAACACTAACGTACAATGGTAGTCAAAAGCCTGACGAAAAGGTTAAAGAACATCATGAAGATAAAACTCAAGAGAAACCATCTAGTACTAGCAACCAAGCTCTTTTAATTAATGTTGAGGTAGGTGCTTTTGCGGGATTATGTGGGTCTCTTGTCGGCTATGCATGGAATGCACACTCAACTAGCGGTATAAGTTCTATTTTTCAAGAAGCCTCTCCAAAGATATGTATAGCTGCCACAGTTATAGGTGGGGCTGTAGGAGCTGGTTTGCATTATTATAATGCGTCTGGTAGAAGTGTCTAAAATTCGGAAAAAACAAGGTCAAGCTTAACAATTTTGTAACATATTTGTGATATACTAAATCATAGATTAGTAGGAGCATAAGTGAAGGAAGTTGTTTTGTTTGAACAAATAACTGAAGAATCCATGCCAGATGTTATAGAAACTTTGGCAGGTGATTTTGCTCGTCTTAAGATCTCTAACACAAAAGATATCAAAAATGGTGTGCTAAAGCAGCTATTAAATTCACTGAATGAGAAGCAGCCATTCAGTCTAGATATTGTCCTCAGCAAAACAGTATTAGATAGCTTATCGGCAAAGCTATTGAAGAATATCTCTTCCATTGCAACTTTCCCAGTAATTCTAATGGATGAAAAAGAATCAGGAGAGAGTGCTGAATTGAGTGATTCTTTAATGGTTTGGGGAATTTATAGTAATTTCCAAGATGAGCTTATCAGAAATATTCAAGCTCATAACCAAGCTCATTTGGATAGAATTATAGATGAAGCTAAAGAAATGCATAAGAGATCCCACGAGGAAAAATTGCCGGATTTTGAGCTTAAAAGGAAGAGAGAGTTTGATGTATACGAAGGTGAGTTAGTTGAAAATAAAGAGCTACTAGGAGGAAATGAAGCTAACTTGGAATTTGGACTTAAATTTTTAACACCTAAAGCTGAAGAAGAAGTCCATAAAAATAAATACAAAGACTTTAACACAAATAATCCACCTGTAGGATGTGTTGTAAAGAAGACTAATAAAACTGAGCTTGAATTGGTGCTAGATTATGATGAGGAAGAGGCAAGGGATATAGATGTCTTCACTCCTAAACCCAGCACTAACACTGCTATTATATATAAAGATAAAAGATTTCAGAATTATGTAGAAAATAGCCCTAATTATCATAATGCTCATATAAGATTTGGAGATAGAGCAGCTTCATTAATTAATAAAGGTATCCATAATAGGGAATTTAAGGATGTAGTTACGGAATATGTACGTAAGCTTTCTCAAGTGGATATACTATTGAATGACGCAAATTACCTATATTGCCTGCTTAAGATTGAGGAATATGCTAAAGAAAAAAGAGAATGCTTAATAACATTCCTTACTATAACATACAATCACACTTCCCATTTAATAGATATTCTAGCTGCTTTTGAAGTTTTCTGGGCAAAATTTGAAAGGCTCTGTGATAGTGAGAGTATATGGGAAGGACGTGATAAAATTAATCATCTTATTTATGATTTTTGTGGCCAGCATAGCACAATAGTGTGCATGGAGAGATTGCTAACAATTTTAATAAATGCGGCAAAATCAGGCAAGCTAGAAGAACAATTAAACGTTGGATCTTTAGAGCTTAGGTGTAAAGAGTATAACGGTGCATACTACGCCTCTGAATATGAAGGTGAAATTGTTGTTAGCAATAACACACTTTATACCATGCTATGTGAAGCTGCAAAAAAAGGGGATTTAGCAGCTGTACGTAGTTTGTATGCGCGTAAAATTTATCCGATAGATTATGATAAAAGGACCATCCCTATAATACATGCAATTCAATCACCTAATGTTAGGATGAAAAAGTTTTGTAGAAATAGCAATATGCTTGGTTTCCTACAGGATAGATATGTGTTGTTGAAGTTATTTTCTATTGAGAGAACTTTTCCAATAGAAATAGTAAATATAATAATGTTATCCTATCACCTGGAAATATCTACTATCTGTCATACAAGAGTAATTAATGTATTGCTTCATTATACACCTTTGTGTGAAATACGGCAGGGGGGTAGAAAAGAGGTAACAAGTTATGCGATTGAAAGTCGCAATTTTGAAATTATTAGAACAATGACGGTATCATGGGACATGCTGGTTCAAAAAGATGATGTTATAGAGTTAGTGAAACCTAATGATCTGGACAATCTAGAAGATATAATGCTCTGGCTTAATAGTTACCTTGTTAGCTGCAACTTTGACTGCACTTCCGAGAAGGCTATGAGTTGTATCTTTAGTATATGCGATAAACTTGAATCTTATCCATTGGCATGGGAATTTCTAGATAGATGTGTGGAAGAATTTGGAGTGCAAGTAAAACCTAATTTTGCCCGAAGCGCTACTAGGTTTATATGGCACGTAGAGAACAAAACACATTTGCAGAAAGCGAAGATTGTGGCAAAGTTCTTTTTAGATAAAAGTGAAGAGATTAATAGCGAACAGTTTCATATTGGGTTTACCATGTTAAACGAAGCTATGGAAGGACAGCTTGCTACTTGGTCTAGTAAGATAATAAAAAAATCTAATGAACTAATGTATTTCATACTGGATGAGTGCAAGCTTAATATTAAGGATAAAGCTTATGATAAGCTTCTTATAAATATGATAAAACACCATACAAGGGGCCTTGATATTAATGATATTGATATGAAAGCTGGTGTACAAACGTGTCTAAAGTTAACAGAACCTTTGGTCGAAAGAGGGCTTGATTTAGAAAGGCAATTTCAAAATTGTGATGAAGAGTATAAAGCAGTATTAGAAGAATTAAAAGCTGAAGGTAATTTGCCTAAAAAGAAAGAGCCTGGTTTGGGTGGAATACTTGATGGGTTTACGGAATCTATATATAAGTATATGGCTAAAGAGAAGGTGGATAAGAATTTTGCGCCAGTAGTTTTTTTTGTAGGTATACTAAGCAGCTGCCATCTTATGGCTAGAGATTGGAGTATGCCAGCAAATATAATGGATATAGTAAGCGGGATAATGTGTATGGGGGCAAGCGGGATAATGTGTATGAAGGCACGTAATATAGCTAAACAATACTATGATGATTACAAGGCAACTCGTAAGTTAGAGGAAGAAAGAGAGGCGCATGGCTTAGGAGCTGTAGGCGGCATGAGTGCATAAATTTTAAAAATTTACTTAACAATCTAATAATTATGCTTAATACTTAAGTTATAGGTAATAGATTGATTAGATAATGTCTAAAACTTTAGAATTTTCAGAACTGTTAATTACAAAAATATGTCATGACTTAGCAGCTCCAATCGGGGCTATATATAATGGCATTGAATTCATAGAATCGGAAGGTGTTTACGATATAAGGGACAATAAAGCTTATGATTTAATTGCATCTAATGCGGAGATTGCGAGCAATAAAATTAAGTTCTTTAGATATATATATGGCAAAAGTGATTCAAATAGTGTGATAGATATTCTAACCTTAGAATCGCTTGCTATTGATTTTTTCGCAAACAGCAAGGTTTCTATTGTTTTTAATAATGAAAAAAATGCTGAACAGCCCATACAGCTTACTAATCATATTGGTAAGCTCGTACTAATTTTGGCATATATCGCATCTGGTTGCATGATCTATGGTGGAAAAATAAATGTTTATTTAAGACATGGAAAATCTGGGAAGTTGCTTATTATAGAGGGTGTATCAGAAAAAAGTATAAAACAAGATCCAGAGATAGATTTAATACTAAATAAGCATGAGATAAAAGATGTTAAACTTAGCAATATTGTGATTCATTTGGCTGCCATCATTGCAACTGAATTGCCCGGAAAATTTCATATATCTCAAAGAGATACCTCTGTAAAATTTGAACTAGAGTTTTAGAAATATGGTGCTTTTACATAGAGTGGTTCAATTTTATCATTAAATATTTTGTTTTTAGTATTAGGGTCATTAAATAACTTAAGAATGACTGAAGTGTTAGGTAGTAGGTTTGGATCTTTGTAGTGACCTATTATCTTATAATCAGAGATTTCATCTAGCTCTGCTTTAGTCATAACTTTTATATCGCCTATAGCATCATGGTTAAGAAAGGTTTGAACATAGTAAGTATCGCTGCCGGCACGTATAGTAGAAAGCACTTTGCCTTTGTAGTCTGCATTTAAGGTTGCAAGAGTTGAGCATGCATAAGAATCGCATTGATTCATTGCTTGTAAGCCAAGTGCAAATGAAAGACCTATTCTAATCCCAGTAAAGCTGCCAGGTCCATTAGTTGCAATAATGGTATCGATATCTGTAACCTGCATTTTACAACTACTCAAGATCTCTCGAACAGTGCTTGCGAGTAATTTCGATTGCTGATTATTCTCTGTGATAGTTATTTCCTTAACTAGCTTCGATGATACAGCTAAAGCTACTGATAGGCTGCCAAGACAAGTATCAATTATTAGAATATTCATATAATATTTTCGATAAGTTGCTTTGAGGATTGCGCCCCACTTGCCGTATTATATACGAAGCTGCGCTGGCTGCAAGCTTGCCAGATTCTTCAATTGATTTACCATGCACATAGCCATATAAGAAACCCGCAGAGAATGCCGCATGAGACCCAGTTTTATCTATGATTTTTCCAGATTCAGCATTGCTTGCATCTATATAGTATATTTCCTTGCCTCTTACTGCAACAGCTCCTTGTGCGCCACGTGTTACCACTATTAGCGTATTGAGCTTACTGATTTCAGCAAGCATAGTATCGAAATCTTTAGTGCTCATAAGTTCTAATATTGATTGATCATTTGTCATTACCACGTCCATTTGACCAATTAAATTAAGAAAATCTTCTTTATATTTCTTAGCAAATAGCGGATCAGAAAGCATTAGTACACGCTTAGTTCCAACTCTTTCTGCGGTTTTAAAGGCTCTAAGTATAACCTTTGATTGCGCCATTCCGTCCCAAAGGCTGGCTTCTGCCACTATCATTTTATAGTCTTTAATATGGTGATATTTTATATCATTTTGGCTAATCTTGGCGCCATGTCTATTTATTAGTACATGCGTTGCTACACCATCAGGTGTGACATATATCAGATTAGTCATAGCTTCATGATCAAAAGTGGTTGGTTTATTCGTAACTTTTATGTCTAGAGTATCAAGAGTGTTTAAGAATTGTTTGCCATATTCATCATCAGCAAGCACAGTACTAAAAGTAGCTTTGCCGCCAAGGCTTGCATACACAAACAAAAGGCTTGCCACTTCTCCGCTTGGTGTGCTGGTATATTCTTTTAGATTATCCTTTAAGGTTGTCCATGTTTCTCTATCTATGAAGGATAGAGAGCCCTTTTGTATAGTATATGGAACCGTTAGATGGCGCTTGATATAATCATCATCTACAAAGGTTATAATATCTATTTCAGACAAGCCAATTCCCATTATATCGTATGGCCTATTTGCAGTATAGGTATCACTAGCATGGCTTAAAGTGCCTAGTGTGATGCCAAGCAGCACTAAAACAAACGCAACCATGCGATACGCGCTACTAATATTCACCTCCTCTTATAATAATTCAGGTAGTAAATTACATGCTTTTAAAGAGAAAGTGAAGAGAAATCAAGTGGTAAAAGCTTTAAAGTTCTTTTTCATCACCAGTTTCTTTTGGCTTAGTAAAGCGACTCGCAAAAGAGCTGATACAATTTCTTGCATTAGATATATTAATATATGTCTGCGCGGTATGGAAAAGACTAGCCACTGGTGATATAAACGGCGTAATACTAGTTTTTATCTCCTCAATTTTAATGCTCTCCTTGTATTCTTTTACAGTCTTACAAAATTTGGAAAGGTCTGCTGTTGATGATAACACTACCTCATACATAAGATCTATAACATAGTTTAGATCCACCCAGCGCTGTTTTGTAGGGTTTTCAGAGATATCCTTTAAGCTAACTTTAGCTTCATTTGATAGACTATTCTCCTTATTGCAGTATATTATGGCTATCTTAGGATCAAAATGGGTTCCAGGTAGTATAGTTGAATTGGAAAGTTCGTTACTGACACATAGTGTGGAGCCACCACCCATTGTTATTGTACAATTACTCATACTACCATATACATGTAATTCGGAGCCATTTGCCATCTGTATTGTGCAATTATTTAAATTTCCTTCAATAAACAATTTAGAGGTGCCTTGAAGATCTATGTTATAACACCCCTCTTCTAAAGCTGGATCGGCGCTGTATGTTCCTATAAAATGTTTAACAGTCATATTAGATCCACATTCCATGATGAGCTGATCTGCCTTAAAGCTGCAAACATCTAACGTTGCAAGAGTTTTAAGCGATACCTTTTTCCTAAATAATTCCAGATAAGAGCTGCTTTCACGCCCATCAAGCGTATAATCTGTTTCATTATTGAGTTTGTTTGTTCCAAATCTTTCAGCTTGCCTGACAGCATGAATACATCCCGCTCTAAAAGCGCAGTATGTAAGTAGCGAGATCGCAACCTTATTGAAAAAATCCATAATATACCTCATATATGGCAATTAATTGAAGTGGACGATATATTAATCTTAATATTAATGCAAGAAAAACGATTTTTCATGAAAAATAGCGTATAAGAGTTATGCTTAACAAAAACATAATATAAATCTACTACCCTATTTATGTAGCATTTTCATTGTTTTTATGCTGTTTTTAATATAATTGCGTTTAAATACTCGTTATATACAAATAATCAATAGATATTCTCTAAATCTCAGTTCTGGATTAAAAATTAAATTTTATTTCTCGTTCGCCCTGAGGAATCGCGAAAGCGATGTCTCGAAGGGTTGTTTCGTGTATTTGTATACATCGAGATTGCTTGACTCACACCTTTTTGGTAGGAACTGCTTTTTTTCACTCTACACATGTCCTTCGAGACAGTGCTGCGCACTTCCTCAGGACTAACGGGATACAAAACTAGCACCACTCTTTTTCCAGTAAATAACTGCACAGATGACTATGCACACTTCTCTTATCTTATATTTATTAGTATAAATGATTTTTTGAGCCTATGGAAGTCTCTAGCAAAAATATTTTTATCTGCTATTTACTCCTTCTCTTATCTGGGCTACAGAGTATTGTGTGACATTATATATGTCACTATTTAGATCTTTTTTAAACAATACTAAAGAGTCAGCAAATTCTAAGAATTTCTTATCATAGCTTTCATGGCTTATGCATACTATGGCAGCGCCTTCTTTTTTGGCGTAAGTTTTGATTAAATCCATAAATCTGGTTCGTGCCGAAGTCCGCGCCTCCTTGTCACCCTCAAATGCACTTTGCGATGGGTCATCAGATACTGATGCGAAGGTTTCATCTAGCGCTATAAACTTAACTTTATTATACACCCCCCTAGCGACCAATAACCTTTTCCCCTGCCCATTGGATATGGTTATTGGCATTTGTTCATCTAAATGGTTATAGAATATATCATCCAATTCCAAATCCTTTAAAATTTGGATGAGCTCTGCTCTTCTTTCTTCCGTAACTTGGGGCTCAGGTTCTCCAGTAATAAATTGTAACAAAGTTGTATGTGGCAGCCCTTCATACTCTTTCGATGATACCACCTGAATTTTACCGGTGTTAACATCATCACTAATGGCTATATAATCTTTACTATCGGGGCGTAATGCGAGTCTATTTGAATAACCAGTTATAATCTCAATCAAAGTGCTTTTCCCGCAGCCAGAGGGGCCTTTTACTACAGTGATTTCACCTACTTCGAAAATTATAGGAGCATCCATTATAGCGAGATGTTTACTATCTGTAGGCAATACGATAGCACCCTTAAGTGATGCTGCAAACCCAGAAACACCAGGATCCAATCGCTTATAACTAGCTAAAGCTGCATATAGACCATTTATTTTAATCTCACAAACACCAACATCCTCTGTTATATACTCATGTAGATATGGTTCGACTAAGAGAATTCCAGTTAGTGTTTCAATAAATTGATCTACTCCCTTATAACCAGCAATTAACAATTTAATAATATCGAGATTCTTCTCAATTAAAAAGTCCATAACATCAAGTAATCCTATATAGAATTTATGTGGGTTACTGAGAGATGAACTGCTATGTGCAGCTGCAAATAGTTTTGAAACAAGCTCGGGCACAAGGCCATAAACTCCCATCTTCTTAATATCACTATCTGACAGCCTATTCAAAAAAGATATTAGCTCAGCCTTTGTCTCATTTTCCTTTTTAGCTCCAGCTTTAAGGTGAGGTGCAACATCATAAATTAAGCCATTTTTAAGCAGTTTGATCGGGGTGGCTATAATAACCGATATTATCAATGCCATATTAGCAGGACCAGCAAGTTCCCTCAAAACTGCAGCAATAGAGCCAGTAGTCAAGTATGTGAAGCAACAGACCCCTAACAGATTAGAATAAAATATTCCAAATAAATTCTCATAATAATATTTGTTAAAATCAGCATGTGCCTTCGCTACTTCTGTAAGGACTAGTTTATCTTTGTTATTAGCATTATATAAGGTAATCGCATTAAGCACTTCTTCACATTTTATAATTTCCTTATAAAAACCTTGCTCATCTAGTGATGAAATCCTTTCAACTAATGCTTCACTAAGTTTATAAAGCAGTCTGATAGAAAAAGCTCCTGCAGAAACCAATGCAATGGTTCTGCCATTTAGAGCCGCTTTTAAAAAGCTTTCATCACGCAGCACCGCAAATTTCAATAGACCCATCACAGACTGTGTGCCCACCTTTTGCACAGCTGCTGCAATAAAACCCACACTAAAATGCACGGCCCCATTAGCAAGCATTAACTTAAGTTGAGCAGCCTCTGGTATATACCTCTTAATATTTTCTAACACAATTAATACCTACTCATTCGATCTTATTATATCTATTTTCTCCCTAAAATTCCATAAAACCAGAAAATATTTAAAACTTGACTATGTAATACAGAAATAGTCTAATAATTACAGGTACTTATCATTGAGGGGTTGATATGATTACTATAGAAAAAGTTGGGGGAAATATACTAAAGATAATTCCACCTAAAAAACTGAAAGAAGGTGACTTTGCCGCAATTACGCCACAAGTAGACGAATTTATAAAGAAACATAAAAAGATAAGAATATTGCTTGATGCTTCTAAGTTTGATGGTTGGAGCACTTTTGGAGCGTTCAAAGAACATATACGTTTCGTAAAAAAACATCACAAAAAAGTAGACCGCGGAGCTTTAATCGCATGGCGCCATCCTTGGCAACCATGGGTAGCTTATATCGTTCGTCTATTCCTTCACCCAGAACTAAAGGTTTTTAGAAAGGGATGCGAGAGCGAAGCTAAGAAGTGGATTAAGAGTTAAACTATACGGTGGTGATCCCGGGCAGACTCGAACTGCCGACCCACTGATTAAAAGTCAGTTGCTCTACCGCCTGAGCTACGGGATCGTATGTCGTGAAGCAGTTTATAACATACAAGTAAG
>CAYWJW010000031.1:0-18235 GCA_964458795.1 uncultured Candidatus Jidaibacter sp.
TAGGAGAAAAATCACCATCTCTAGCATGAAGAGGTATGCACATACCAAGCAAAACACCCGCTACAGTTGCGTGAATTCCGGACCTAAGGGTGAGATACCAAAGTATTGCACCGAGAGCTACGTACACTGACATCTTTGAATATTTGACGCGGCATATAGAGTATAATATAACAAGAATTCCAACTGCAGAAAGTAAATGCACAACTGATATTGCATCTGAGTAAAATACTGCAATTAAAATTACTGCAATAAGATCATCTACAATTGCAAGTGCAGTCAAGAAGATCCGCAGTGCTACTGGAAGTCCACGACCTAGAAGTGCAAACATACCAAGTGCAAATGCGATATCTGTAGCAGCTGGTACCGCCCATCCACGCATGGCCTCAGAATCATGATAATTTAGCAAGCAATAAATGCTTACCGGACCAATAACTCCACCAATAGCTGCGACTACGGGTAAAATTCGCTGTGCGCGTGTAGCAAGGTGACCTTCCAAGATCTCACGCTTGATCTCAAGGCCAACTAGCAAGAAGAATAACACCATGAGTCCATCATTTGTAAAATGCTCAAGCGAGACCTTTACTTCCATTACCCTAAAAAAAGGTTCATGGATTAATTCATGGTAAAAATTCATCCACCCTGTATTGGCCATAATTAAAGCTATTACGCAAGCACCTAGCAAAAGCATTCCTTTCTCAGCCGACTGGTGAAAAAGTAGAGCAAAGTTAGATAGTCTCTGTGGTAACATTATTAAACACCTTACAATTCACAGCTTTAATAGCACTTATTGTATGTTTTTACAAGAAGTTAACCACTGGTCATTCAATAATTTTTTTACCTGTTTTAACAGGCGAAGGCTGCGTCTTTCCTATGTTTTACTTTTTAATAACAGGTAAAAACAGGGGGTTGCCTGGGTTCAATTCCTGTCATGCTGAATTTATTTCAGCATCTCTCATCAGGGAAGAGAGTGAGGTTCTCGAGGGGTTAAGCATAGTTCTCTTATTTTATACCAAGACCCATAAATAATTACATTTATTAGTATAGTTGACTAATTTTGCCAATGGAAGTCCCTGATGAAAATATTTTCTGTCAATTATTGACTTGCAATTTGCTCGAAATAATTATATACGCTTGACGGTGCTTTATGCATAAGGAGCGGTGGCCGAGTGGCTGAAGGCGGCGGTTTGCTAAACCGTTATACGGGTTTCTACCTGTATCGGGGGTTCGAATCCCCCCCGCTCCGCCATCCGCCGACGCGCGGGACGCGCTATGGCGTGATGCCACATCGTAGTGAAACGAAGATGGGCTATTTGATGTATTTTGTCTATTCCATTCAAAGCGAAAATAATACTGATAGATACTACGTAGGGTTAACATCAGATATTAAACGAAGATTAGAAGAGCATAATACCGGGAAATCCGTACATACTAACAAGTTTAGACCATGGAAATTAGTGACGTATACTTTTTTTATGGACAAATCTAGAGCAGAAAAATTTGAGGCTTATCTGAAGACGTCATCTGGTAGAGCATTTGCAAAAAAGAGACTTTGACGTGCTTTAACCACCAGCACGCACCTACATCAACCACAAAGCCCATCAAACCCAATTCCCTGATTTTTATAGACACTAAAACAGCAGTCCATTATAAATAAGTTATTGATAAACTGAGAGGCTTTAATGTTAAAAATCAGCCTTACTATTCCCTCAAGACAAAAAGACTTAGGCAGTTTCACAGTTAGGCGAGTACTTCCTTATGAGAAGCGTCGTATGGTGGGGCCATTTATATTTTTTGATCACCTTGGTCCTGCGGAATTTTCAGTAGGAGAAGGCATAGATGTTCGCCCGCATCCTCATATTGGACTTGCTACTATGACTTACCTCTTTGAAGGCGAGATTATTCATCGAGACTCATTGGGGTCTATGCAAGCAATTACACCAGGCGCAGTGAATTGGATGACTGCTGGGCGCGGTATAGCACATTCAGAACGAACCGGGGTGAACGAGCGTGGGCATTTGCACCATGCACATGGCATCCAGACCTGGATAGCTCTACCTAGAGAGGCAGAAGAATGCGATCCAGAATTTTTTCATCACACAGCGGGATCACTGCCGGAAATAAATTCTCCGGGGATAAGGTTGCGCATTATTGCAGGCAAGGCCTATGGAAGACAAGCGCCAGTTAAAACTTATAGCCCACTTTTATATGCCGAAGTGCGTATGGAAGCAGGTTCTGAATTTGATTTACCACAGGAGTATAGCGAGCGTGCACTGTATGTTATCTCAGGAGATGTCAGAGTAAATGATGAGATAATCTCGCCCAAAACAATGGCAGTTCTTGCTGAGGGTAGTATGAGGATTACGGCTCAAACTGCAGCTCATATGATGCTGTTAGGCGGAGAACCATTTCCAGAGCAGCGTTATATTTTCTGGAATTTTGTCTCAAGTTCTGAAGCGCGGCTTGAAAAGGCAAAGCAAGATTGGAAAGAGGGTAAGTTTGGTAAAATTCCTGGTGATGATAAAGAGTTTATTCCACTTCCGGAAACCCCAAAACAAGGAACTATTTTATGAAGCTACTTATTTTTGCAGGTTCGTTAAGGACAGATTCGTGTAATAAGAAATTTGCTCGCGAAGCATTTAGACTTGTCAAAGAAGCAGGTGTTGATGGTGAATTCATAGATCTGAAAGATTACCCTATGCCTGTTTATGACGGGGATATTGAAATTGCTTCTGGAATTCCTGAAGGAACAGTTGCACTTGGCCAAAAAATCCTTGCAGCGGATGCTTTGGTGGTTTCTACCCCAGAATATAATGGTAGTATTCCAGGTATTCTCAAAAATGTGATTGATTGGCTTTCGCGCGAGAAGACGGTATCGCTTACTGGTAAGCACCTATTACTTCTTGCTGCATCGCCAGGTAAACTAGGTGGTGTTCGTAGTCTGTGGCACACAAGACAGCCACTAGAAGTTCTAGGTGTGCATGTATTCCCTGGTATGATGGGATTGCCTGACGCTTATAATGCATTTGATGAGCAAGGTAAATTAAAGGATGAGAAACACGTTCAACAGTTGGAGAAAATTATAACTCAGTTCGTCAAGCATGTTAATGGGTAAAAAACAATATGCCACATGTAGTTATTGAATATTCAGATAACATAAGCTCTGCCATGCAGACAGAAGATATCTGCCAGGTGGCGCATAACACCATGATTCAAAGCGGACTTTTTTTGACAGGTGATATAAAGACACGCGCATATTCTGCCCAAGATTTTTTGGTTGGGGAAAAGGGGAAGGATGGAAGTTTTGTGCATATAACAGTATATATCATGGAAGGACGAAGCATATTGCAGAAGCAGATATTAAGCGAGGCTTTATGTAATGCGGTGCATGGGCGCCTACAAACTGTAGATCAAGTATCTGTGGATGTTAGAGAGCTTGTAAAAGATATTTATAGGAAGCGTCTGGCTTCCTAAGACCACCCGAAGAAAGGATGGTCTTTCGGTAAGTGTTTGAAGTTATTGAGAAGCCACCATCACTATTATTGTTGAGCCGATCCAGATAAGAGTTCCGGCTAGTATATACCCAATAAGGTATGTTCCAACTGCGCCGATCATGCGGAACACGTTGCGGGTCTCTTTATATGATAGACCAATAATATGAGACAATCTGACAAGGATAAAAGTAGGGCATAGAACTAATAGTAATTGTGGGGCTAGTTGGGAAAGTTCCAATAGCAAAAATCCAATCGTAAAGATGGCTGCATTTTCCGCAAGATTACCATGTCTTCTGACTAGATGCTGCAGATCATCTTTATTACCGTCACCAAGGAATATATGGCTTCGCATACGTTTTATAGTAACCAAGGTTGAGAGAACAAGTTGCATAAGTAATAGCAATCCTGCAGTTAAACACGTAACTAATGGAAATAACATGATAGAACCTCATTTATTAATTTTTTAAATTTTAGTTAATAGAAGTCTTAATATATTTATATATATAGAATATAATTAGTCAAGCTATGGGATTTGCTATAGTATGCTTCTAGAAAGTTATAACCTTATCGCTTTCCCTAACTATCTCATATAAATCCACCATGTTTGAGATTGGGCATATTTCAGAGCCCTCATTATTTCGTGATTTTATGCAGGACCCACAAGCATAAAATTTGCCACCTGATGCAAGGAGCTTTTCAGCTTGCTCTATTGTATTGAATTTTTTATTGCTGACTTTCAGGTATTCAACTCCTTTGCCGATCATAAATACCTTTACCTCGTCCTTCTGCTCACGTGCAAGGTTGGCAAATCGCAATGCATTCCAGCAGGTTTCAGTATCATTTGTCGAAAGGATAATGCCTATTTTCATATTATCTGCTCGGATTGCTTAAAAAACCGTATCATCGCAAATCTTTTTTCTTTTCTTCAAACTCTTTTTTATCTATCTCACCTTTTGCGTAGCGCTCTTTAAGTATATCAAGAGGAGAATTATTGCGATTACTACGCCCCGTAAACTGCATTACTAACCATTTTATAATTGCCACAATTCCTGCAATTAATAGTACCCACCAAAAGATCATGAAAATCCAGGCAAATGACATAACAGCAAAGCCAAAAGTTATAGAATCAAATAGCATTACAGAACTTGCCTTATAGGTTAACTCTCTGTTTATTCTAGCATTTATCGCAACGAAAACAATCTTTTATATGGTCATTAACCATTCCTATTGCTTGCATGTAAGCGTAAATTATGGTTGAGCCCACAAAGCTCATCCCGCGCTTTTTTAAATCTCTAGATAGAGAATCCGATTCTGGAGTCCGATTAGGAATGTCCTTCATGGTCTTTGGATGATTGACTATTGGCTTTTTACCTACAAATCTCCAAACGTATTCATCAAAAGATCCAAACTCTTGCTGGATGGCAAGGAATACCCTAGCGTTCTTGCGGGTGGAGAATACCTTAAGTCTATTGCGAATGATATCTCCATTTAGAAGTAATGCTTCTAACTCAGCATCTGTCATACTAGCTATCTTGTTTGGGTCAAATTGCTTAAACGCTGCTCTGTAACCTTCACGTCGTTTTAGTATGGTATACCAACTGAGGCCTGCCTGTGCACCCTCCAGTAAAAGCATTTCAAAATGCTTAAGATCATCGTGCACGGGCACGCCCCATTCTGTATCGTGGTAATGCAAGTAGTCCGGTTTATCTAGGGGGGCCCAGGTACAGCGTTGCATTATTTACCCTGGGGGAAGTGTTCGGTATATTGGCTTCCATCGCGACCAAAATAAATTACTTTTTTGCCTGTTATAAATACCTCATAATGGCTACAACCTGCAGACATCGCGCGACGTAGAAAAGTTCTATAGTCGATGCGGTTCTGTTGACTATCAGTTATTGCATTTTTTATTTCACTGCCATCAAAGCTTGTGGTCACTTTTATAGCATCGCAAGTAAGCGGTTCAATATGAATTTCATCATCTTTGCCATAGTAGAATTTCTTGCAGCTAACTAAATCTGTGTAATATCGTTCTACGCCCGCGCCAATCAGTTTCATTACCACTTCTGGAAACGTTATGGTTCCAGCAAGTGAGCGTTCAGAACATTCTTTTATTGTTTTAGTATCCATAATTTTTCTCCTCAAAATTATTATTATGACCAGCTATTAAAGCGCTTGGATTTCTTCCAATCATTGTCAGCTAGCAATTTCTTAAATGTATCTATTAGATCTTTACGCTCATTTAAGTTTAGGGATCTAAAAAACACATCTTCATTTTCAACAGCTACTCTTGCCAAATGAGGCACTAGTTCCATACCTTCTTCTGTAAGGCTTAGGCTTATAGAGCTGCGATTTTTTCCTTCCGAGCGGTTTACTAAACCACGCTTTACTAGCCTCTCTACCATTCGCGAAAGAGAGCTTTTATCAACGCCAACAGCTTCCACAGCTTGCTTAAGGGTAATGTTTTGATGGTCATAAAGAGTGCGTAATACTACCCATTGTGCCGTTGAAACATTATACTCCATAAGTTTGTTTGCAAAGCTATTGTCAATACAGTTGGAAAGACAACGTAGCCAGTAGCCAAGATGATCTTCCAGATTGCTTACATATGCTTTGGTCATAAATCCAATATAGTTGCATATGCAACAGTTGTCAATGCAATTGTTAAAGTTTTTTTGATACTTCCAGACAAGTATGACTAGATATTGAATGTGAACCACAGCTTTAGCCTATAAGTATCTACTGTCATACCGCTGCTTGACAGCGGTATGACATTTTCTTATATATTAATATCTCTTACATCCCTTTTTTCCAAGTTCTGTAATGTACATTAAAGTTCACTCAACCCATCACCATATACTTATGCTCCAAGTATTCCAAGATGCCCTGGTTTCCGCCTTCGCGACCTAGGCCGGATTCTTTAACGCCGCCAAAGCAAGCCATTTCGCTCGAGATTCCTACATCATTAATACCTACCATGCCATATTCAAGAGCCTCCCCTACACGCCAGATTCGGTCTTTGTTTTCGGAGTAGAAATAGCTGGCAAGCCCATAGTTTGTATTATTAGCTAGGCTTATAGCTTCTTCTTCCGAGTCAAAAGTGAAGACGGATGCGACTGGGCCAAAAATCTCAGTTTGCTCAATTTTGGTATTGGGTTTGTTATTAAAAATAACAGTGGGAGCCGAGTAGCATGGGCTCAACTTGGATTGCTCGCTAATATCGGCGCTATATAGAATTTCTGCTCCATTATTTTGCGCGTCTTCTATAAGTCCATCGATCTTACGCACAGCTGCACGGTTAATCAAAGGGCCTAAGTGATTGCTTGGATCCATGCCATTGCCAACCTTTACTTCAGCAAATTTCTTTATGAGATTTTTATTGAACTCATGAGCTATAGAACTCGCCACATAAACGCGGTTGGCGCATATACAACTTTGCCCGCCATTTCTGAGTTTAGATGCCACAATCCCTTCTACAGCTTTTCCGATATCAGCATCATCAAATACGATAAACGGTGCGTTGCCACCCAGTTCTAACGCTAATTTCTTAACAGTTTGACTAGCTTTGGCCATGAGCATTTTACCTACCTGCGTAGAGCCGGTAAACGTGAGCATTTTAATCGCTTCATGAGATGTAAATACATCTCCGATAGGCGCAGCGTCGCCGCATAAAATATTAATGACTCCAGGTGGGACACCTGCTTCCTCGCAAAGCTTAACAAAGTATAGTGCGCTTAGTGGAGTTTCTACAGGTGGTTTAATCACAATTGTGCATCCGGCAGCAAGTGCTGGCGATACTTTGCGAGCAAGCATAGCAAGCGGAAAGTTCCACGGTGTAATTGCTGCAACAACACCTACAGGTTGCTTGATGACAAATAGACGCTGATTGTCTTTAATAGATGGCATCATTTCGCCATAAATGCGCTTAGCTTCTTCGGAAAACCACTCAACAAATGAACATGAATAGTCAACCTCAGCATAGGCTTCGCTTAGCACTTTACCATTTTCTAGTACCATAAGTTTGGCCATATAATCGCGGTTTTTAACCATTAGATCGTAAAGCCTGCGCATGATTTTGCCGCGTTCTTTACCAAGCGTCATACGCCATTTACCAAATGCAATGTCTGCAGCTTCCACAGCTTCTACAGCTGCATCTGCGCCCATAGATGGCACGAGCGCTATATCGGACATATCAGCAGGGTTGGTAACTGTAAATTCTTTGCTGTCTCTACTTGCGATCCACTTTCCGCCTATGTATGCCTTATTTGTAATTTCCATCGTACCTCACGTTGTATATACTTACGCAGAGAGTAATATAAGATCCAATAATTTAGCCGTCAATGGTGTGTGAAAAATATTTTCATTGAGAGCTTTAAGTGGATCTAATCACATAAATGGAATTTTGTTGACAATATCTAAGCATATCAGATACTTAAAGTGTAACTTATGCGGTAACTAATATGGCTATGCAAAAAATTAGGCATTATACAATAAACTACGGTATTTCATTTGGGAATGCGCTTGCAATTGCGATTTCCTTCACCATGTATAAATCAGTGCCATGGGCAATTATACAGGGATTTTTCTCATGGTTTTATGTGCTTTACTATCTACTTACCACAAATTAAAGATAAGGGTCTATTATAAAATAGCATCACCCGGCTTTAGTTAAGCTTGCTTAGCTTTGAAGCGGGGATTCTTTTTGTTGATCACATAGACCCGCCCCTTTCTGCGCACAATCTGGCAGTCTTTATGGCGTTTTTTAGCTGATTTAAGAGATGATACGATCTTCATGGCTTTACACAAATAATTCTAAATTCATGCGCTAGAGTATATCCAGGCTTTGAATATAAGCAAGCGCTAATTATTGATATTGAGATTAATTTCCGTTATAATATCTAAAAACTGAGATAGATTTATATGAAATGTATTTATACCGCTGCTAGTAAGGGGCTTAGTAATGAGGATACGGGTGTTTTTTATGCTTTAGATGCTTTGACCAAGGATGAAGCAAAACAGCATATAACAGCCTTGGGTAATAAAGTAACTGAAATAGTTAGCTCACATGCAAAGGATCTTGAGCAAGTAGGTGCATGTTATATTTCCACCATAGCAACTAACGATGGCTGGATCCAGGGTGAATGCTGTGGTGATAGCCAAGCAACGCTGTTTATTTATGATCCAACTACCAAAACAGTTAGGCATAAAGTTTTAAACAATCTTCACAATCCGTTGGCCGAGAAGTCGGTTCTTGAAGCCAATGGTAAAGACACTGCAAGGGGGGAGCTCTTAGGTAAGCACACTTCTAGGAATCGTCTCAATGACAGGTTGGAAGTTTCTCGCGCTTTTGGCGATTATGACTATGAAAAATATGGTTTAAGCCATGAAAGAGAGTTTTTTGAGGAGCAGATAAATCTCCAGCCAGGAGAAAGAGCGTTTTTAATGACATCTTCTGATGGATTGGTTAAGCATTATGATCCTCTAAAATGCCTTCTAGATGAGTATAAACAGATTCTTGTAAGTAGTATAGAAAACAGTATGAGCATTAAAGAAATAGGAAATGCTATACTTGGAATCGCACAAAAATCTAGCCCAGATGACCGTACATTATCATTTTATGAAGTTGGACAAAGAGAAGCTATAGTAAGCGTTGTTTGTGATGGCCATAGAGGTAAAATAGGGTCGGAACTATGTGCGGAAGCGGCTGCGAGGTTTGCGAAAGAAAATGGTGGGCAGGATGTTCAAGTTTTTATTGAAGCAAAAATTTATGATACTGCGATATATGATAATATGGGGAACACAAATGTTGTCAGCATCGAGACAAAGTCACCGATAGGCGGTGCTAAAAGGCGGTGCCGAGAAATAAATGAACTGGATGATGAAGATTTTAGAGCAAATCAAGCTGGAGTAAGAAAACAACGTAATTTTATGATCGGTAATGTGCTTGCTGGCCTAAGCTTTATTACCAATCTAGTTTCTCCACATCATCCATTAAGTGAGATATTGCCGATTGGTGCATCTTTTATAGGAGTCTGTTTAGCTAGAAACTGGCAATCACTATCAGTTGCGGGTATCATTTGTGGTGAGAAAATTGCAGAAGTAGCGCTTAAAGATAAAATGTCTAGCACAGCACTTGCACACATTGGTTCTATAGCGCTAGTTGCAAAATTAGGATTGATTGCGGCTTGTGTAAGTAGCCTATTTTTCTCGAAAGATAAGAATCAATCACATGGGCAAGGGCAGGGGAAATAGGTTTTTCAATTACCTTTCGGTAATCTCTTTGCTTTCTATGCGATCTACGATGATCTTATAATATAAATTAGACTTCATATAATCCGAAACATAAGTTGTAATGCCAACGGAAATTGCAGTGGAAACACTAGTAATTGCCAAGTGCATAGTACTTGAGGAGTTGTGGTCCATATATATTTCGAGTCCCCTTCTAAGGAAAGAGGATAACAGAATTTGTGTACCTATAGAAAACACAGCTGTGGTAGTACCAATTTTGGATGAATATTTATCTAATTCTTGGGTATATTTTAAATTTTCATCAGATTGTGCTGGTTTATCCTTCTTATCACTGACAAGAAACATTCTTTGTACACTTCCACATGCAATGCTTGCAACTAGTGCTGCGCATCGTAGATAACTATTAGGGGTCACACTGGATAATACTGTAAATAAAAGGAGCGGCAATGTATATTCTACTTTAGGATTAATGATGCTTTTATACTCAGCAATCATAGGGCCAATAGCAGCATATAAAGCGGCGGTGGCCATATCCTCATCAATTTTAGCAGCAGCAACAGCCGCCTCAGCATAAGCAATTTTAGCTCTAACAAAGGCTTCAGCAGCTTTAGCTTCAACAACTTTAGCTTCAGCAACATATTCAGTGGCTTGAGCTTCAGATCTAGCTTTATCAGCTACAACAACAGCACCAACTTCAATATCAAAAGTAGCAGCAGTAAGAGCAACTTCAGCTTCTGCTTCTGCACAAGTCATTCTAGCTCTGGCTTCTTTAGCTTCTGCTTTAGCAAGGGCATCCTTAGCCTTAGCTTCTGCTTCCCTAGCTTTAGCAGCAATAAACTCTTTATCTTTACGACGTAAAACATCCATACCTTCTGGAAGCTCAAAGAGAGCTTCTTTTGTCATATTAGGAACAAATATATCGCAGTTATGCAGTATAACCTCTTCGATTATGGCTTTTTCTGCTTCTTGGGTAATCACGTCCTTGTCAAGTTGCTTTAAAGCATTAGCAAGGAAGATATCAGATTTCCTGTCTTCATCACCTGCGCTCACCCATTGCTGATAAAGCTTTTTGTGTAACTTAATCAGCATGTTAGCAATCTTGGTTGCACTTTCTTTGCTATCTATTCTGGCATGGAATGCGTTTTGTATAGTCTCCCATATAGTATTAAATATCTTGTTTTTCTCACGAGTTATGGTGTGATTTGCTGCGACCATATTTATTAATTGGTAAAAGTGCTTAGGAAGTACTGCTGAAATATAGACAAATTTTTGTAGCTCTTGAGATAGTTCACCTTCAGATATAATAACACCGGCTCTACCTTTAAACCTGCCAAGTGTCCTACCTAGAGCTTGGACTAAGGAGCTTGGTGTAAGAACATCACTACTGCATCCAAATACAACTGTATACAGCTCTCTTTTATGCTTTTTAATGTCAGTTCCTCGAGAGTTATTACCTATTGTACCAAACGTGATCACCCCGGCAAACGATGCTTGTTCTATGATCCTCTGATTCAACGGTTTACGTCTATCTTCAACACTTCTGTCGTCAAGCTTACCTCTTAACTCATTGTAAGCTTTCTCATCCATTGCAACCATTTTACCATTTGCGTCAAGAGATTTTACTGATCCCAAACCAGAAGTTTGTGTGCCTACTAAGGCTTCCCTTAGTTTCCTATTTGCTGCAATCTGCTCCTCTAGAGCTTTTTGGTATATATATACTTCTTCATGATTATTACACAGAACTAAAAATGGATCGGCCTTTTTACCATTTTTGGCAGTGTGTAATATAACCTTTATGAGCGTACTAAGCTTATCTTTAGCATCTTTTGCAATAAATACATAGCTATCATATTTCTTTCTCGAAACCGCTTCTGCTTCTAAAAATGCATAGTCTTCTTGCTCAAATAGACCTATTTTAGGAATAGCTTCGTTAAGCGGATATGATACGGATTTCATATTCAAAGTGTTTTCCATTCTTTCTACTTCAGCCTTATTTCCGCCGGTTCCAGAAAACCCTATAACACGGAAATAATCGCCAGACTCTCTACCAAAGATTAGGTTCTGTGGAGAGCTAACGGCAGAGGTACTGGTTAATGGCTCTACATCATAATAAATGTTAATACCTAATGCTAAGGCTCTATTTTTTCTTATGGCAAGAAATTGTTGTATTCCATCGCTAAACTTCGAAGCCCAGTTTGTTAGATTAAACTTACCAGCAATGATCGGTAATATCCCGTTTATCAAAACTATTCTATCTTCATATCCTTTGTAACTTCTAATAAGCTTATATCTTGGAACCTCATTATATTGTCTGCCAATTTTCCAATTCTCTAAAATATTTTTAGATGTATGACAACTGGCTAAAAGCAGCGCCATATGTTCATGTCCTACATGTTCTATTATAGCATGCACTTTCTCTAAATTTGCAAGAGTCTTAATATTACCTCGCTCTTCCGCTTGTTTCAGCTTTCGCTCTATGAATTCTTTGAAATTTTCCAAATCCTGTATTTGCCGTTTTTCGTTTTTTTCTCCATATTTGAATACATTGCTATCATCTGATAGCTTTTCATCGTCAACAAAGCTCAGCATTTCCTCAAGCATTAACCTAAGTGCTAAAGTAGGATTTTCAATATTTGTAAACTCAGGAGTTCTTGAAAGACGGAATAAAGTCTTATTGTCTCTATCAGCATCAAACTCATCTGATAACAACATGGTGCGTGCTTTAGGTATAGTTAATCCCTTTTGTATAGCAGTATTTTTAAATAAATTTATTGCCCCTAAAGTTCCATAGCTCACCATCGCTTTAACATATTCGCTAACAGTGGTTCCATTGGCAGTTATTGCATTTACTGAAGATGGGATACCTAAAAAATTATAAAGTAAAAACATCTCCTTTGCATCTCTAGATGCAAGTTCAAATGTATCTGTGCTAATATCAACTTTAATGTTTTGTAGGGCATAAAAAGAAGCTATTATCGATATAATGAAGGTTTTCCCCTGACCGGTTTTAACTTTATGAAATAAGTTGCCGTTACTCCTTATCGTTGTCAAAGTCACAGCTATCTGGATTGGCTTTATGAGTATGCCATAAACTCTACGTGCTCCATCAATAACATAAGCTGCAAGCAAAAGATCATCATCTTTATTGATAATCCCAAGTTCACCTTGAAATTGAGTATTACTTTTTGTTCTAAGATCGCTAAGATGCTCAAAAACTTTCTCATAATCTGCGAGTAACTCTTCTACATCAACTCCTTGTATTTCAGAAAACTTCTTTGTAACCGATTCTTTATCAAAGCTATACCTAAGTCCTTCAAGGGCTTCTGCTAAGCGTTGCTCGCATAGGCCAGCATTGAACTTATTACCACTAAATAGCTCATCAAGCTTTTCTTTTGTGAGTACCTCATTTGAAATAGTCATTAAATACCGCTCTAGCAGAAGAAAATCTTCTATTTTTAGATGGCTTAGTTTCTTTAGCAAATCATGTAGATCAGCTATGGAAAGGATTGTAGATCTGCTACTTAATAAGCAGTTTATAATCGAAACTTTGAACCTAAGATCGCTACCTGCTTGTGATAGAACTTGGGAGAAAGCTTTAAAGCGATCTTCATATGACATCTTAGTTGCATGCAGATTATACGCCAACTCTTCTAGCCCTTCACTATCACTTTGTAAAAGCTCTACAAAAGCTTCAAAGCACTTTTTACTTTGAAAAATACCTACACTTGCTCCTAAGTATTCAAATAACAAACAATCGTTTCTGCGCGTTGCAATCTCGGTAAGTATATAAAAAACATTAACTGCAGAGCCAGAGTGATTGCGATCAAATATTTGCTTAAGATCTTCAGTATCTGATTTCTTGGGTTTGCAACCTGCAAGCAACCCAAGAGCTGTTGTCATTATAGCTGAGAAGTGATGACCAGTTAATTCTTGTGAAAATACTCCGAAGTCTAGGATATTATCTAAGTATCTGTGAAATTCATGAAAGAATTTCTCACTATGTTTCTTAGGTCTCCATAATTTTGTTGTTTCAGCCAAAATGCGGTAAAAGTTATCGGAAGATGTTTCTCTCTGTGTATCATCCCCGAACTTTTCTCGTGTAGCGTCTCGCAAGATATTGCCATAACTTTGAATCTTTCCTAAGAACCCTCTAAGGCTTTGACCATAAATCTCGCGGAAAGGCTCAAAAAATAGCAAGATATTTGGGTCGCAATCAGCTTCTTCTAAAATAGGCAGTGCAAAATCAATATATTCGCCCATTTGTTTTGATATGTTTTGTGTATCAACATCCGGATAAAGCTGCATGTAAGCTTGCATTATTATCTTAGCATATTGATCTAATTTACCAGCTTCTTTAAAATCTATGTTCTGCACGGTGCCATTTTTAACTTTGGCAATTTGTACCCTGGATATTTTGTATTTAAACAATTTAAATATAGAATTATATACAATGTCTTCTCTGCTGCTTGATAAGCCATTATTTCTTATTAATTCTTCTAGCTTGGCAAAAAAATCTTCCGGTTCAAAGACTTTATCTAGTTCTTCGCTATTTTGTGAACTTCCTATATTAACGACTCTGGGACCTTTCATTACATTTTTTAATGAAAAACCACAACTTCCAGTAAGTTGCTTCATATCAGGAAATAGCGAGGTCATTGCCTCTGCTAAGTCTTTATAGCTTCTTATGCCACAAACTTTAGAAACAAAATTATCATACCTTACCTTATCGAATACACTTCCACCCCTAAGACTCGTATCACAGTCATCAATCCACTTATTAACCCAATCTATAACATCTTCGAAGTCGTTTTCAGGATCTAAAGTGCTAGGAGCATCAATACAAAGTGCGTGTATTGTAAGAAACCTGCTATCAATTATAGCTTGCTTATATGGCTCTATATTTTTAGGTTTATGGCATTTATATATACTATGGGCTTTTTTGGCTGCAGTTACATCTTTTATGCCAGGATCACTTATTGCAGCATTATTGAGTTTATTATGCATTGCACAAAAGAGATTTAGCAAAGTACTGTCCCCATATGAAGTAGGATTACCACTTATAATATGTGCTTTTACCGCGCTGCTAATATTCCATACTTTTTTATATCTCAATAAATCAGCTTCAATTTGTCCTGTATCTTGTTCATATGTGGTAATCTGTTTATTATGGACTAACAAGCATGTTGCATCTGTATAAAAACGCGCGTCAATAGATAAACGTATGCCTTTTGTCTTACCTAAGAAGCCGATGCAAGTTCTGTTAATATTAAAGAGAAGCGCATCAAAAGCATCTGGGTAAGAATGAGGGGACAGTACATATACCACATCATAAGTGCTATGCTTCTCCACATATTTATCATAATATGCGCCTTTAAATTGTTCTGACTGAGTTATTGGAGAGCCTTCTAAAGTAACTCTTGGTACTGCCATTTTTGGTATATGCTTATTTTCATTAAGTTTTACCAGCCATTGTGAAAATTCATAAAAAGAAGACGCTTCAATTAACATACTGTTGTTTACATAGAGCTTACACAAATTTGTAAAAGACTCCATTGGAGGAATTTTCCTGCTACCAGGGCTATATTCCAGGTTGATTTGGATCTTTTCGATGTATATGTATGTTTCTCTAATTTTTTTGTATACAGCTATTCTTTCTTCATTATTTTGGCTGCCAAACAGTGCAGCTTGAGAAGCCAGCTTCCTCGAAATCCATGAAAGTATGTTGACATTCTCCTCGTTACCAAAAGGGCTCTCTTCTTCTAACTTGCTGTTAGAAAGTGGTAATTGCATTAGAGGGTCAACAATTGCAAATCCAGAGTCTTCTATCACAAATTGATCGTGTGGCATTCCCTTAAGAATCCCTGCTTTCTGATGAACTCTGCAGTCTCCGCCTGCTGCGAATGAGATATCTGTTTCATCATTAAACAAATCAGTCTCAGGGTCTTTGCTACGTATTAGTTCTAATTGAAGTTCTAAGAATTCTGTTCCAAATGAGGCTGCTTTATCAAGTAGCTTAAGCAGTTTAAATAGTTCCATTTGAGCATAGCCTTTTGCTCCTTTCAAACACAACTTGCCATTGTTTACTGTTCTTTCTATAAGTAGCTTATAAAATTTCTGCTTAGCCTTAATATCATTAAAATCCGTCATTTTATCAAATCTAATGAAGAAGGCGTCTAGTGCTCTTGAAATTTGAATGAAATTGCTTTTATCCATAGAAAGGAAAGTTGCTTTGATAAAGAGCAATTTTTCTTTGGAAATCATTACTTTATTCTTTAGTTCATCCTCTGCAGCAGATGTATCTATAGACGATAAGATCACTGTCTCAGAAAGCTTGCTCAAATATTCTACTGTCTCAATAGTTAGAAGATGTGATGAAGCTATTTCGAACGTTTTTTCTATATATGAATAAAACTCTGCATCATATTTTTTTATAAGCTCGCAATATTGAAGAAATGTCTTAACTCTAAAATCATCTCCATCATATTGAGCATTGTGATTTTGCAAACACTGCTTAAGTGATTCTAGAGCTTCTTTATCTCTCCCCGCACATTCACCCGAAAATTCTGCATAATCTGAGGTAAGTAAGGCCTTTATATAGTTTTCTTCAGAATCAGGTTCTTGTAGATTCTTATCTCGGTTTTCTTTCTGTATTTTGTATTGCTCTTCATTCCAGTCTAAAACAATGGTGTTCCTATCGATTGTAGAATATTTTACTGTAATTCTCCGACTTTCGTTAGGGAGAATAGCTCTATATTTAATATATTCAAGGTCATAGTTAGGATAAATTCCTTGTACAGAGACTAGCAAAAAACCTAGTGGCAAAATATCTAGATCAAATCCAGGATCATAAAGCCACTCATTTTCTTTTAATTTACTGAAAGCATTCTCAGTCATCACAGGCATTAATGGGGCTTCAAACTGTGAAACTGGAGAAGTGGAGTTTATATATGCAATATCTCTTTGCTGCTTAAAATCACGAGGTATAATCTCAAACTTATTATGCGGCTCATTAAACCATTTTTCACGAAACTCTATGACTGAGCGCTCATCTTGCATTTTGCCGTATTGCACATACAGACTGTTATTGAAAGATAATAATCTATTGAGCTTATCCTTGATGACATCTAAGTTGACTGGTGTTTCTACATATATAAATTTCTTATTGCTATCATATGCTTTATAACTCTGCCTTTCATTAAGTTTCTCTTTATCAGGCACAACAAGGTGTGCAGCTGCATCAAAGCTGCCACTTGCATCATAAGTATCTTTTTTAGTGTTCAGTGAGATATTTTCTGTGACACCGGCATTAAATCTATAAAGCAACTGAGACATATTCACAGCCTCAGAACTAAGTTTATTACCGAATACAGGATTGGTTAGGTTGAGGTTAGTGTACTCTTCATTAAGCTCTACTTCACACTCAATTTCCAGAGCTACATCAAGCTGCACCTCAGTGGCTACTTCATTAGTTACTGAGTAAGAAGTCTCTACTGAAGGGGCATAATTATCCTTTTGTACTGTAGGGATTACTTTGTGATAGGCCTTCTTCTTCCTATCTACCCATTTCTTCTTAGCATAATCCTCAGTTTTTTGCTTTTCCGCAACATTTTCACCAACTAATGTCGATACCGTAGGGTTTGCTAAAGCAGACCATTCACTCCATTTCCTTGTTTTCATACATCTTATCTATCATTTGTGTGCATTATGCATCAAAACAGCATGATTGTCAAGAATATGGCTTTGTCATTAATGACTTTTAGGGGATGGTAAATATAGTTAAAAAATAGTTGTTTTCGAGGTGTCATCGACCGTTTTTGGGAGGGCAATCTTCTCTTAAAATAACACGAATAATAGATAAGGAGTTGTAAGAAAGACTCTGTTGCAAAATCTAGCAAAATAGAAGTATTGATCAAGTGAAGGTAGGTGGTTATGACAGATTTGAAATGACGCCATTATCGAGGCGAAATGATACTTGTGGTGGTACTGCAAATATGGAATCAGTTACCAAGAACTTTATTTTTTCGTCAGGTGTATCTAGCCCCTTTAGAATTTGTAAGTAAGCTACCTACATACACATATATATGTGAAAAGCTTAGCAATGGAGATAATGCAATGTTGGTAATTGATGTAGACCATCCCCAATTGGACTCATGCGCACAGCTTCACTATTAACCATACAAGATGGGCTTATCTCAAGAATCGAAATCTTTGTCGATGCTAGTCCATTTAAAAAGGGATAATGTTGGAGTATAAGTGCAGGTATGGCAGAATAAGCGGGTTTGAGGGTGATGAAAATATTTTCAATAGGGACTTCCATAAGCCATTTTCAACGTGGTATATTAATAAATATAAGATGAAAGAACTGTGCTTAAGTAATTATTCTAAGCGCTGTTGCCTCGCGTATGGGTGTTATTTTAGGTTATGGTGATGTGCTTACGATAATAAATAAGAGGGGGCTGTACTACATAACATAAAAATGTTATGTAGTACAGCCCCAA
>CAYWJW010000032.1:0-18168 GCA_964458795.1 uncultured Candidatus Jidaibacter sp.
AACAAGTAGTGATGGCGATCAAAAATTTTAAAGGACTTAAGCATCGCATTGAAACAGTTTTTGAGTCTTCTCGCTTTAAGTTTATAAATGATAGCAAAGCCACAAATTCCGATGCTGCGGAAAAGGCCCTACAATGCTATTACGATGTTTACTGGATAGCAGGTGGGGTTGCAAAGGATGGAGGTATTGAGATGATTCTACCCTTGATAAAAGAACGTGTGCGACTTACACTTCTAATTGGCCAGGCGCAAGATGAATTTGCAGAAAGCTTATTGAAAATGCAGGTGCCGTTTGTTAAAATGGGTACACTGGAACAAGCCTTGGATTATTTATACGATCAGGCTAATGCAAGTGGGGTTGTTTTATTATCTCCAGCTTGCGCATCATTTGATCAATTCAGGGATTTTGAGCATCGAGGAGATGAATTTATAAGGCTGGTAAAAGAAAAATTTGGTGCAGACTAGTGTTTAGGTTAGAGAAAAGAGGCAGTAAAAGTATAAGGAAGTGGTGGTGGGCTTTAGATAACATAACCCTAATGCTAATTATATGCATTATTATGATTGGTGCGCTTCTAATCACCACGGCAAGCCCTCCTGTTGCTGAGAGGTTGAAGCTAAGTTCATTCTACTTTGCACACCGACAGTTTATATTTTTGATTTTGGCAGGCATTATTATATTCTTCTTATCCAGTATTTCAGAGAAATCGTTGAAGCGATTGATTCTACTAGGATTTATAACATGCATCATAATGCTGATAGCAGTGCTATTTGTTGGTGAAGAGGTCAAAGGTGCGAGGCGTTGGGTATCTATATTAGGATTCTCATTGCAGCCTTCTGAAATATTAAAGCCAATTTTTATATTTCTGACGGGATTGGTGCTTGCAGAGAAATTTAGCCGCAACAACTTCCCAAGCTTCTCTACTTGTTTAGCGCTATATTCAGTTGTATGCGCTCTTCTGATCTTACAGCCAGATTTTGGCATGGTAATAACGTATACAATAGTTTTATGTGGGCAATTTTTCCTGGCGGGATTACCGATTTGGTGGATTGCAATTGCCGTAGTCGCAGGGGTATCCGGAGGATTTCTGGCATACAACTTGCTTCCTCATGTGGCGAGGCGTATAGATTTATTCTTAAATCCAGATACTAGCGAAAACTTTCAAGTAGAAAAATCTTTAGAATCATATGTAAGTGGAGGAATTTTTGGGAAAGGGCCAGGAGAAGGCGTGATCAAAGCGCATCTTCCCGATTCGCATACAGACTTTATATTCGCAGTTGCTGGTGAAGAATTTGGAGCGTTATTTTCTTCATGTATAATCTTGGTATTCTTGGCATTCATTTTGCGCGGACTTTACTTGCTCTATAAGGAGCAAAACCTATTCAAGATCTATGTAGGTGGCGGTATAATTATGTTATTTGCATTGCAAACTATATTTAATATTGGAGTAACTTTACATTTATTTCCGACCAAGGGAATGACATTGCCATTTATTAGCTATGGTGGCTCATCTATTATGTGCTACGCCATTTGCTTCGGCATATTCTTGAACTTTACTAGAAAAAGTGGTATAGTACCTAGCATTAAAGAAACTCATATGTATAGTTAATGACCAATAAAAATACAATTGAAGTAATAGCTCCATCATCTGCGGCGATTTTTAAAGAAAAAGCACGAGAAGTGTTTGAGGCTAGAGGTCTTAAAGTTAGTATACCGGATGACTTGATAGCAGAAGTCTCGCCGTATGAAGCCAATACGGTTGCATACAGAGTTAATCACTTGGTTCGAGCTTCAAATGATGAAAAAATTTTAGCCATGTTTGCTTTGAGGGGTGGATATGGATCTACTAAAGTTGCAGAAGAGATAGTAAAGCTCCCTGAGTTCTTACAAAAGAAATTTATTGTTGGGTATAGCGATCTTACAGCTTTGTTCCTTGCCCTTAATGGTAAGCATGGTTGGTTATGTGTGCATGGGCCTGTATTTAGTCAAGCAGCCGAGAAGGTTAACCCAAAGTGCATAGATCAGGTTATTGATATTGTTACTGGTAAAATTAATAGTCTATCTATATCAGGCCTTGTACCATTAAATGATGTATCCCCAGGAGGTGAAATCAGCGGGAAGCTGGTTGGGGGTAATATGTGCTTGTTCCAAAGTACTATAGGTACAGCTTGGCAGCCTTCTTGCAATAATAAAATATTGTTTTTGGAAGATTGGAATGAACCTGGTTATAAAATAGATCGAATGCTGACTCATCTTAAACAATCTGGTGTACTAGAGGGGGTAAGAGCAGTTGTATTAGGACAATTCCCAACTCCTGCTTGCAAGACACCAGAAGAGGTGGGTGAAGCGGCTGTTGCCATTAAATACGCTCTATCGGACTTTGCTAAGAGCATGAAGTGCCCAGTTTATAAAAGTGAAGCCTTTGGCCATGGATATGAGAATACGCCACTGGTGATCGGTGCATATGCTCAAATTTTAGTCGGTAGCGATGATGATCTTGTACTAAGTTATTCCTGGGATCATACATTTACCATATAAAAATCTTTCATGAGCCGCTAAAAAGCATTATTATAGATATAAAGGAATGAAATTAAGTCTATGATATTATCTACTGTTGCTGTATTGATTTTACTTGTTATCTCCGCCTTTTTTTCTGGTGCTGAGACTTCTATTCTTACCGCATCGCAAGCTAGGATCAACAAGCTTAAAAATGATGGAAATAAGAAGGCCGAATCTCTGCTTAAACTGCGCGAGGACAAGGAAAAGCTAATAGGGTCAATTCTGCTTAGTAACAATTTTGTAAACATTGGCGCATCAGTTATAGCAACAGAAGCTTGTATAGAAATATTTGGTGATAATAATACTGCACTCTTCATAACGACAGCTATGATGACGGTATTGATCTTGATAATATCAGATGTACTGCCTAAAACTTATGCTGTTAGACATGCTGAGGCTGTGGCACTTAGCTTAACGCCCTTTATAACGTTCACTACCTTAATATTAACCCCGATAGTTGTGACCGTAAAATACATTGTGAATGGGCTTCTTAAGCTTGTTGATAACAAAACTAATGCAGTAAACATAAGCGCACTAGAAACAATTAAAAGTACTATTGAGCTTCACCATCAAGAAGGTGAGGTTGTGAGCGATTACAAATATATGCTTGGCGGTGTTATAGATCTTGAAAAGATTACAGTTGAAGAAGTTATGGTTCACCGAAATGAATTCTTGAGTGTTAATATAGATCTTGCCCCACTTGAGATCATCAAGCAAATTGCGAAAAGTCCTTATTCAAGAGTGCCAATATGGAAAGATAAACCGGAAAACATTATTGGCGTACTACATATGAAAGATCTTAATAAAATCCTCCTATCAAAAAAGAGTTCAGACAAAATAACTCATCGTGATATTGAAAAATTAGCGAGGGAACCATGGTTTATTCCAAGTACTACTAATCTTAAAACCCAAATGCTTGCTTTCCGTACAAACCATTATCCGTTTGCGTTTGTTGTTAACGAGTATGGTGAATTGGAGGGGTTGGTAACTCTCGAAGATATAATAGAAGAAGTAGTTGGGCAAATTGAGGATGAGTATGACGTGGTCCATAAGGGGATATATAAAGTTAATAGTGATAATTCTGTGGTCACTACCGGAAATACTCCTATACGGGATGTTAACCGAGAGCTTGAATGGAATATAGATGATAAAGAAGCCACAACAGTGGGTGGTCTAATCTTTCACATTGCGCAAAGAATACCAGAAAAGGGAGAAAGCTTTAAAAGTGCCAACTATGTTTTGAAATTACTTAAAAAGAAGAAAAACAAAATATTGAAAGTTAAGATATCAAGGAAGGATATTAAGAGAGAGAAAGATGAATAATATTGGTCTCTTTAATAATTTATTAGAAAAGCTGCCATGATATTAAAGCAGGAAGTATTACCTATTGCCTTTGAAAACAATAATAGCTCTGATGATGAATTTGTAGTGAGTCTCTGCAATATAGAGGCATATAATGCTGTGACTAATCCAAAGTTGTGGCCAAGTAATAGGCTTATTATATTAGGTGAATCAGGGTCTGGCAAAAGTCATCTGGCCAAAATTTGGTCAGATAAAATCTCGGCCAGGTCTTTTAAAGAACCATTCGAGCAACTATACTATAATATTAGTAGCGCAATTATTGTAGAAGATATTGATACATTAAATAATGAGCTTGAATTCTTTCATCTAGTTAACTACTGCATGCAGGAAGGAATATCATTGCTAATGACCGCAAGAGTATTGCCCAACTTTAAACTACGAGATTTAAACTCACGTTTGAATGCAACCAACAAAGTACTGATTAAAACTCCAGATGACGAGTTGATAATGATTCTGCTTCGCAAATATTTTATTGATAACCAGATCTATGTAGACAGAGAAGTTTTTGATTACATAAGCAGCCGGATTGATAGGAGCTTCTCTAAGATTGCCGATTTTGTAAATCTGCTTAATCTTATGTCACTCAAGCACAAGCGCGCAATTACTATCCCATTTGTGAAAGGTATACTTGAGAATTCAAACAGTTGGGCATAAATATTGATATAGCTATTTTTACTGACTTAGCTATATTATATATCCTTATAATAAAAGTATCCTGCAACAATTTTGCCCTTATCAAGTTCGTATTTTGGCAATACTCCCCATCTTATATATCCGCGCTTTTCAAAAACATTAATTGCAGCAGGTCTCGTTTCACGTACACTTAACTTAATAACTGACAAGCCAAGCTTTTTAGCCTCTTCCTCTGCGCGTTCTAACAAGAGATTGGATAGGCCATATCCGCGTGCCCATGGTGCAACAAAATGGTTGTCAATTGAGCAGGCAAAACTTGATGTATGGTTATTGGCGCTAGGGACAATAACTTGTACACTGCCGGCCACAGTTCCGTCAAAGCGACCTACTATAAGAATCCTTTCGGGGATTAACAGCACGCCTTCCCAGTAAGACATTATCTTGGCTTTCTCAACAGGATCAATTGATTGTGTGCCTATAGTGAATCCAGAGGTATCCTGCATAGTAGCAATGGTTGCATCACATAAATCTTCTAGCTCCATAGCATTTAACGAAGTTGTTGTTTGAGCTTCAATTTCTGGAGACTCATTATGCATCAAATTCTTCCTCTTGATAATTTTGGCAAATATACTTTAGCTCAGCTTCATTCTCTGATGAGGCGATTATTACATCACTAAACACATACCCCTGCTTTTCTAAGCGCCGCCTTAACATATCATTACCTGTAAATCCGACAAAAAACGATATTCCTATCCAGATTATCAGACTCATATTAGGTGAAATAATATATGCCAATTCTAGTTGATATACTAGAACTATAGTGGTTAAAAATAGAAGTGCTTGGCTCCATAGCCTATTATATATTAGCCAAATTGTGTTGAGTATAAAACCCGCCCAAGAAAATTTTTCGGGTATATATTCTATATGAGGGATATCATCATCATCTTGTTTGATATAAACAGTATAAGTTCTCATATCACTTGTCCAACATCTTTAATTCCTCTAGTACTTCTAAAGCATGTCCATTGACCCCAACAGCACGCCATATTTTCCTTATAATACCTAGCTTGTCGATGAGGAATGTGCTGCGGTCAATGCCCATATATTTTTTCCCAATAAAATTCTTCTCCATTAATACGCCATATTTTTCGCATACATTACCCTCTTCATCAGATCCAAGCAATATGGTAAGTTCTTGCTTTTCAGCAAAGCTACAATGACTCTTTATACTATCTTTTGATACGCCTATCACTTCGCAGTTATGCTCTTTGAATTTCTTAATATTAGCGCTGAAATCTCTGGCCTCTAGCGTACACCCTGGGGTTGCGTCTTTCGGATAGAAGTAAAGCACAATATTTTTACCCTTAAGCTCTTTTAAGCTCACAGGTTTTCCTGTATTAGTAGGTAGCTCAAACTCAGGAGCTTTGTCGCCTACTTTAAGTTGTATATTACCTGCCATACTCAACCTTATTATTGAACCATCCTATAACACTATCAGTTTGAGCTAATTTGGTCTAGATCAAATAACCCAATCGTAAAATTCAAGGTTGGTAAGCGTGCAACTACCACAACCACGACCATTAGAGCAGCAGGCATTAACAGGGGGAGAATGCCTTAACTTACCTTGCTTTATCCAGATTTCAAGTAGACCACGCATATTATCAGGATCTATAGCAAAATGTTGCGTAAGCTCAGCAAGGCTAGCTGATTTTTTTGTTATAAGATAAGCTTTGATCTCGCTTGCTAGCATAGCTTATTTTTTATGATTAATTAGTATCTTGTATTATTTTAAACGAAATATCGTAATAAATCTACGAAGCATTGCTATAATTCCACTCGCGAATATTAAAAATCCGCCGAACCAAATGAACGAAATCATAGGACGAACATATACTCGCGTTACTATATCTTTGTTCTCGTTTGTTTCTCCTATGCTTATATATAAATCATAAAGTACTGTGTGCAATATACCTGCTTCTGCCGTTTGTTGATTTTCAACTGGATATAAGTGAGTTTCTGGATTAATCATACCTAAAAATTTCGTTCCGTGAACTGCCTCAAAAGTTGCTACGCGTGACAAGTAATTAGGGCCTCTGTAGTAGTCTATTTTCTTTAGTGTTATAGTATAATATCCCAGTTTTAAGCTCTCATTGAGCTTAACTATTTTCTCAGTTTCCATCTGACTCAAAGAGTTTATAGAAATAGCGAGAGCTAGAACTCCAAATCCGAAATGAGCCATCACCATGCTCGACGAGGAATATGTTTTTGTAATAAATATAAAAGCCATACTTTTGCTAGTTTCCAAAATAAGGTATATCGCAAACATAATAATCAAAGCTGTAATTACTTTGAACTCAGGCAAATGGTATATTATAACTGAGGTTATAACCAGCGAGGCTGCTAGGTTTATGCCAATAGCTTTGCGCAGTTGGTAGCGTGTACCATTATAACTAAACTTAGGAGCCACTATGCACAAGGCTAGCAAGGTTGCGATTGTTGGCGCCAAAATACTGTTATAGTAAGGCGCGCCAACTGAAATTTTTTCAGATAAGATTATTTCTAGAACTAGTGGATAAAAAGTTCCAGTAATCACAACTACTGTAAAAAAAATGAAGAGAATATTATTCATAGCAATCATAAATGGTTTGCTAGGAAAGGTTAAAGAATTACTCGAATCATTTCTATTCTTCAACAGATAAGTTCCCAACCCAATTGCAACAAGAATAGCTAGTATAATAAGTATTGCTATCCCTCTAGCCGGGTCAACAGCGAAAGAGTGTACCGAAGTTATTGATCCAGAGCGTACCAGAAACGTTCCGACACAGCTGAGAGAGAAAGTTAATATAGAAAGCATTATTGCCCAACTCTTAAGCTGCCCTGATTTTATAACAACAAGCAATGTGTGCAAAAGCGCAGTAGCCGAGAGCCACGGAATTAACGACGCGTTTTCCACAGGATCCCAAAACCAATACCCTCCCCAACCTAGCTCACGATAAGCCCACCAGCTGCCTAATGTTATCCCTAGAGTAAGCGCACTCCAGGAAAGCATAATGAATGGAAAGATGATCTTAGCCCAAATCTTAGGATTAATACCGCAGATTAATGCTGCCATGGAAGAGGAGTAGGCTATTGAAAATCCAACATATCCTAAGTAAAGTATCGGAGGATGTAGAGCTAATCCAATATCCTGCAAAATGGGATTAAGACCCAATCCATTAATTGGTGTTGGGAAAATGCGGACAAATGGATTTGATAGAGCTATAGTGTAAAGTGCGAAAAGTGCGATGATAAGGCCCTGGAAATTAAGTGTTACGCGCTTATCAGCTTTTCCGGGCGCAAATACTGCAAAGAGCATATTGAAGAAAGCTAATACCAGAACCCACATTAACATAGATCCTTCATGATTGCCCCATGCTCCAGATATTCTATATACTAACGGTTTGGTAGTGTGCGAGTTATTAGCGACTAAAACAATGGAGAAATCTGATGTAGCAAAGCTCCATATTAGGATTAAAAAAGCAATTAGTATTGATATGAAACCAATAATGGCAACAGTCTTGAATATGCGCATATCCTTAGTTAGTGCCGATAAGAATGTCTGAATGCACGCAAAAATGAGTGCTACAGTTAAAGATAATTCTGCAAGATCTGGTAACATATGTCTTTTTAGGTGATTTAAATAAGTAAAATTTAGTTGTTTATTTAAACACAAGAACTGCTAAATTGAAACTCCAAATAATTTAAGAGGTTATATATGAAATTGTTTACAGGCCTTATTCTTGCAAGTGCTCTATTTATCTCACAACCAGCTTTTGCTGAATGCACTACTTATGAGTGCAAAAAGAAGGCAACTCTGGCCGATAAAACCATATCTGAGGCTGTGAAAAAAGAGCTTAAAGAATTTTATGAGAAGAGTGATAAACTATATAATGAAACAAGAGAAAAAAGAAAAGAACTTAGGAACGCTTTATCCGAAGACGCTAAAAAGGCTATGGCCAAACACCATAAACGCAAAAGAAAACCTACCAAGACTGCTGGTTAGATCAACTTATTTACTAATCCCCATACTATACCAAACACTATGGGGATCAGTAAATTGTCATTCACTCTGAGTTTTTTGGAAAAAAGCTCTGCTGCTGTAGCAGCAAATGCTGCCACAAATAATGGCAATAGTTTAACGTCATAGATTAAGCTAAAAATTAAACAAATTACCAGAGCGCTTATTAGAAACGCTGCAGATCCCTCTAGACTTTTGTTCGAAACCTTGTGTTCTCCATATAGTTGGCCAACAATGGATGCAAGCACATCGGATATGACAAGTATGGTAAAGGCGCTCAAGAATGCAGCTTTAGGTAGCAAGATTATAGTAGCAAACGCAGAAATCATCATATAGCTTGCGCCATTAAGACTATGCTTTTCATTGGCGCGAAACATAGATTGGAATTTGAAATGCTTAAGTAGATCGTCCACTACAGGCTTAAAAGGCGTGTTTGTTATGCGAATAATATCTATGAGAAGTAGTATGACCAGAGCGCCACTTACAATTAGAAATGTGGGTAACACGCCTATGAATCCATAAAGTAACACCACCCATATTGAGGTTAAGTGTAGCAACTTCCTGGTTATTTCATTTCTACTCATAGATTTTTTCATGGCTTTTAATGTCTAAATTGCTTTTGTTGTTATTACCATGATACAATCCATGAAGTGAGGTGACAAGAAATGGAATTTTTATTTATCATATTTGTTGTAGTAGCAGTATTAATACTGGGTGCAATGGTATTCTTCAGCTATTTAGCAACGTATTATAGGCTCAAAGAGAGTAAGCGGCGTCTTGCTGCGATTGACCAAGGCTCACCTTATCGAAGGCGCAAACCCCCTCTGCCCAAGAAAACTGATGAAGTTTTATCAAAAGATCGCGGACTTGAGAAGTTAAAAGAGGAAAGAAGAGAAACTGGCGTTACGAAATACAACCCTGAAGAGCAAGAGCTTGAGAGCAGTCGCGACAATGAAGTTATAGTAGGGGTTGCTAAGCCAGTTGGAATATGGTCAAAATTCATAATGAAGCAAAAAATGGGATTCATTATCGCGATGGGTGGGCTCCAGAACAACAAAAAAGGCGGTTTCTGGACAAATCTAATTAAGGCACAAGGTTCCTCACGCGGCAAAGGGCATGGTAAAGGTAGGTAGATACAGCCTTATACTATCAAATACTTGGAGCCATATTTCAATTTCGCATATTCTGTAACAGAACCTTTTGAGAGCGGCATATTTTCCTGATTTCTGCGTGATCTTTAACTTCGCGATACAATATCAAAACTTCCCCAGCATCATCATATAATGTGCGTGCGAGTAATCTAGAGTCGCAATTAGCCTTTAACTCAAACATGCCATTTGATAGCTCCTTATCGCCATTATTGCCAAAAGCATGACTACATAATCCTTTTTTAATAGCTGTAAGGAAAATACTTAATACTTGCAAATTAGCATCAATTGCCGCTCTGTGCTTGGGGAAAAATACTGGATCAACTTCATATACATTTCCCTTAGCTTCGGAGTACTCTACACCATCTACTACCCAGCAAAATTGATTTGCTGCTGGAGTAGATGGAGGCGCTATACAATTTATTTTTCTATCTTGGAAAAATTCATGAACCTTTTTCGGATCATAGTCTTCCCAGCTCCAATCCTTTTCTTCCTCGCTATCTTCGGATTTTTCTTCACCACTATCTTTAGATGGTTCAACAACCATACCATCTTTTAGGAAGCAATCTTGAATGGCAGTTGGCTTGGAGAAATTTGCACGAGCAGCTTCTGGGAGCAATAAAACTAAATGTTGCGCATATGCTTCGACTCTATATTTTGTGATAGAATCTGGAACAAGTTCTTTTATGGCATATAAGAAGCTTAATGATTGTAATTCATCTGGCAAACTGACTTTATTAGTTATATAGATTGAATATATAACATGATGCTCAATTATTGAATTGAGCACTGCTGTCCCCCTATGGGTGTGCGATTTAAAAAGCTCAACAGCTTCTTCCATTTGATTTAATTGCAGGTGGGCATTTATCCTAAAATATACAACTAAACTATCTTCTCCCCAAATGCTCTCATCAGAAAACTTATCTTTAAATGCAAAGTTCAATATATTTTCTGGTTCCCTATTATGAACATAACATAACAAAAGACTCTTCAAGTGAAAATCTAGCTCGAGCTTGAGTTGTTTATTATGCGAGATAGTATTATTATCAAAAAGAGTTATAAGTTCATAAATGTAATATATTGCTCTTTGGGGATTGTGAGAGTCCATACATTTGGGGTAAGCAAAACTAAACCAAAGCTCTTTTGCAGTATCGTTTATCTCCAGAGCTGATGCTTGTAATTCTGCATTCTCAAAAGTTAGCTCATCAGTAGCTGTTTGGTATATAATTCTAATGAGCTGCTTAATAACATCATTGCCTATGGCTTGAGAGTAGACCTCATTTAATTCACCAAATCTTTTAAGCTTCACTAGATTAAAGCTATATAATAACAGTATATTCTCATCTTCTTTATCATATTCAAAAGCAAGAGAATGATAATGTACGAGTTTTTCAAGGCTATCTGCATGTTGTTCTGCAATCTTTACGTAAAGATTGGCCAATTCTTTATGTACACAGTCTATATAGCTTTTATAATTGCGTAAGTTGCTTTTGTTATTATTTATAAGTAGAAGCAAAGATGATAAATAATCCGCCCATTCTTCAGCTGATTGGGAATCTTCAAAGTGCATATATAAATTCAAGTGTGATCCAATCCTATCATCACATGTCTTAATGGATTGCAACATCTTATTGGCCGCAAAAAATAGTTCTTTAAGCTCCTCTCTATCCCCAAATATCTTGATATAAACCTTCACTATCTCATAGCATATTTCTGGATCTCTGCCGTTCTTATTATAGAGTTCATTAGCATATTTTATCAGTCCTTTAGCATCTGTATACTGCGTTACAAGATATATATTTAAGAGTTGATAAATATAATCTTTAGCTTGTTTCAGAAAAACTTTTCTTTTGAGCAGTAGTGCGGCTTCATCACCTTTGGATAACTCCTTTACATGTGCAGCAACCACGCATTTTCTTTTCAACTCTTCGTCTTCTAGAGTGCTTTGGGATGGATTTTGAAGAAGGGGGTAGTTGGTTAAATATTTGTCCTTAATCCCATTTAAACCCTTTACATAACTTGCTTTTTCTTGCGTTAATTTTGGCTTGCGAAGCGTTCTAAAAGTCTTAAAAAGGTGCGTAATAGTTGGATCCTCTTTTACCCAATCTGCATATTCTTTTGCAAAGTATTTATAGGGAGATGTTATAGACTTGGCAATATCATCGTCTGTAAGCTCTAGTAGCAGGGACATCCGTATAGCATGGCTTCTAGATGAAGTATTGAGCTCGTCACCTTGTTTTGATCGCAGTTTCTCCAGAAGTGAAAATGCTATATAGTTGTTAAACAAAACTGCTATTTCTAGAGGGTAGTTTCCAAGCGAGTCCTTAGCATTGGAGTCTGCTCCGTTATCCAGCAAATATTTAATTATTGGGAACTTGCCCCTAATACAGGCCAGGGATAAAAGTATTGGGCAACTGGAAACTTGAAACCCTGAATTTTTTATGATGAACTGCAATCCTTTTAAATTATCCCTTGTTATACAGAGAGTTAAGGCTTTTGAAACAGTTGCTAAGCCTGACTCTACCGATAGCAAGGCTCTAACACTATCCAAAGAATAAGTTTCTAATACTACTTCCTCTGCGCCATAAGCTACAAAGGCTAGAATTGCATTTAGTCTTTCTTCAGGATTTTCGATAGAATCTAAAGAATAGATCTCTTTTAACCTATCTATTTCACCAGCCTTTATAAAGTCTATGGCTATCTCGAGCTTCTTAAGGCAATTAGAGTAGGTATTTATATCATTTCTGAAGATTTTATGGAATTCTTGTCTCATATTTATAAATATATTTATTTTAGCAGGGATTATAATAGAAATCGCGAACTATGCAAATTATTAAGTGAGATTAAAGTGCAACAAAATATTTTTATCTTTAGGACTTCCATACCAAATCTGTGAGGAGTATAATTAAAGGTAGAATGAAGAATCGCATGTCTGGAAGTTAAAATGAAAGATGGCTTGGTTATAGCGGATTTAGATCCAAAGGAACAGAAGGAGTTAAAGGCCATAGGAGAGGATCTTAGGAAATCCGGGGTAGGCGATATTAGTGATGTAAAGAACGAAGCTTTATGGCTTTCGCCAAGCCCTACGCCTATTCCTGGTCAGCCTCAAACTGCTATTGGACGCTAGAGTCTAGTAAGTTCTGGCTAAGGTAACTACTTTGACCCTTTTAGCACCTACCTTTTTTAAAGTGGCGGCGCATTCGTTTGCTGTGGCTCCTGTGGTCATTACATCATCGACTAGTATAATGGTTTTTCCTTTAACTAGAGCGGATTCGGTTACTAAAAAGGTGTTCTTGAGGTTTTGCATCCGTTCATGGCGCTTAAGGCCCACCTGACTTAAGCTTGGTTTAGTTTTTATAAGTAGATCTAGCATAAGTTGCGTGCCTGATAGCTTGCTAAGATTTCTAGCAATGAGAAGGGCATGATTATATTTGCGGCGACGTAGGTTGGTTTTATGCATGGGGACGGCTACTATTATATCGGCCTCATATATCATCTTGCAGGAGTTACGATACATAAGGCTAGCAAAGCTCTTAGCATATTGAGTTTTATCATTAAACTTAAGGTCATGGACTAGTTTCTTGGTAAATGAATCATAGCGAAAAACTGAGCTGGTTTCATCGAATTTTGGTTTAATCTCACTGCATATATAGCATCTACTACCAAGGTAGTCTGCAGGTAAAGGTAAACAACAAGTATGGCAGCATGGCGAGGAAATGAATTCTATTTTGCCCCAACACTTTGAACAGAAAGTATGGGCAGAATCAACGTTTTGATTGCAGGCAATGCATTTAGGAGGGTATAATACATCCAAGAATTTATCAAATAACCTCCTAAAACTATTTTTGAAATGCAACATAGTCCAACTATAATATTCGATCGTGATTTTCATTTGAAGCAAGTAAATAGGCATAATAAGAATTTTTCAAGTGATATAGTGATACGCACAGTCTCTGATATTGTATGTGAGAAGATTGATTTGCTTAAAGAGACATATAAGTTTGTTTACGATAAGCCGCTCGCATTTAATTTTTATCCAAGTCAATTGTTTGCAACTGAGCATGGTGGATACGATAAGCCTGTACAAGGTGAATATGATCTTATAATTGCCAACCTAAGCCTGCACCATGAGAACGATGTTGTTGGTGCTTTGGTTGGGTATAAGGAGCATCTTGTAGAGGGTGGTATACTAATTGCCACATTGTTTGGTGGAAGCACGCTCATAGAGCTGAGGAAAATACTTGAACAAACAGAATTAGAGTTAGTTAATGGCGCTTCCCCAAGGGTAATACCCATGATTGATGTTAAAGATGCAGGACGGTTAGTGCAGCTTGCTAAATTTAAACAAGTCATCGCTGATTCAGAAGATATCGAGGTAGTATACAAGGATTTTGATAGCCAATTGAATCATCCGCGTAAAATGGCGCAGAGCAATTGTTTAATAGCTAGAAATAAATCATATGTTGGCAGAGAGTTCTTCAAAGTTGCCGCGCAAAAGGCATCGCAGCATTTTGGCCCAAATGACTATACCAATACTTTTGAAGTTATAAGTCTAACCTGTATAAAATAGGTGTATAATGAAGTGCGCTAAGATTATTAACGGTAAACTCGAATTTAAGCAGGTTCCAATACCTACCACTCTTAACGGTGAACGTCTAATAAAAGTTAACGCATTTGCTATAAATCGTGCAGATCTTCTGCAAATTGACGGGCTTTATAACGCACCTAGCGGCAGTAATATACCTGGGCTTGAAGTAGCAGGAATTGATGTGGAGACAGGTGAAGAGGTATGCGCCTTGGTAGAATCTGGTGGATATGCAGAATATGTATGCGCAAATTCCCTACATATAGTGCCTGCACCACAGAGTTTTAACCTAGAAGAAAGTGCGGCTTTCCTTGAAGCTTTGATCACAGGTAATATGAATATATTTTATAATGCCACAGCATCTGCTGGAGAAACTATTTTAATACATGGAGGTTCAAGCGGAGTTGGATCATTTGCTATAAAGATGTGCAAGTTGAAAGGTTTACATGTAATTGCCACTACTAGTGATCTCTCAAAGAGTAACAAGTGTTTTGGCCTAGGAGCAGACTCGGTAATGGATTACACAGAGGATTTTGATATTAAGCTTAAGGGGCAAGTTGATATCATCTTAGATATTTTAGGAGGGGATTATCTAAATAAGAATCTAAGTTGCCTTAAGTTAGGTGGTAGACTATGCCTGATTGCTATGATGACTGGTAGCAAAGCTCAGATAAATTTAAGCTCGGTTCTAATGAAGAACCTCAAAATTATAGGGTCTACCTTGCGGTCAAAAGGAGCTGAAGATAAGCATAAATTGATTAAGTCGGCAATGCAGGCTTTTGGAAAGCATATAGAACTTGGAGAACTAAAACCTACAATCGATTCAGTATATCCCTTTACAGATTTACCAAAAGCATTGCAAAGAGTCGCTTCCAGAAAGCATTTTGGCAAGGTTGTAGTTGTTATTTAATTTAATAAAAATATTTTGCTTGGGGACTTCCATGGGCAAAGCTTGTCATATATACTATAAATACAAGGTAAGAAAAGTGTGAGCACTAATACTAAGGAGTTTTAAAGTTGGATATTCAGAGAATTTTTATAGCATCGGATCACGCAGGGTTTCTGCTGAAAGAATCTATAAAGTCTGATTTTGAAAATTTAGACTTAATAGATTTAGGTACTTTTTCGGAAGAATCAGTTGATTACCCAGATTATGCTGCAGCACTTGCAGGAGCGCTATTTGAGGAAGGAGAGGGATTTGGTATTCTTATTTGTGGCAGTGGTATAGGCATATCAATTGCAGCCAATCGCTTTGCGCATATAAGGGCCGCTCTATGTAGAGAAGTTTCAGACGCTGAAGTTGCGCGCAAACATAATAATGCTAACGTTTTAGTGCTCGGAGGTAGAGTAACAAATTTTAAGCAAGCAGGAGATATAGTAAGCACCTTTATCAACACAAAATTTGAAGGTGGTAGGCATCAAAATAGAATTAATAAACTAGAGGGAAATATGTACGTATCAAAAACATCTAAAAATAATCTGGCAACTCTAGATCCAGAGATCTCTGCATCAATTCAAGCTGAGCTTAAACGTCAGCAGTCAACTATAGAGTTAATAGCATCAGAGAATATAGTAAGTGGAGCTGTGCTCGAGGCACAAGGCTCCGTTATGACTAACAAATATGCAGAAGGTTATATCCGCAAGCGCTATTACGGTGGCTGTGAGTATGTTGATGTAGCTGAGGAATTGGCTATAGAGCGTATCAAGAAGTTATTTAATGTTGGGTTTGCCAATGTGCAGCCACATTCAGGTTCGCAGGCCAATCAGGCAGTTTTTTTAGCATTACTAAGTCCTGGAGACACTTTCTTAGGCATGTCACTAAATTCAGGCGGGCACTTGACCCATGGCTCTAAAGTGAATATGTCTGGAAAATGGTTTAACGCAATTGGCTACGATGTTGATCCTGTAACTGGATTAATTGATATGCAAGAGGTTGAAAAACTTGCGGTTCAGCATAAGCCAAAGCTTATAATAGCTGGGGGTTCAGCTTACCCAAGAACTATTGACTTTGCCGCATTTAGAGCAATTGCTGATAAAGTTGGGGCATACCTCATGGTTGATATGGCTCACTTCGCTGGTCTAGTTGCAGGTGGTGTATTCCCCAGCCCATTTCCACACGCACATGTAGCAACTTCTACCACACATAAGACTCTACGTGGTCCTAGGGGTGGCCTCATTCTGACCAATGACGAAGAGCTAGCCAAAAAGATTGATTCTGCTATTTTCCCTGGGCTTCAGGGCGGCCCTCTTATGCACGTGATCGCCGCTAAAGCAGTGGCATTTGGAGAGGCTCTAAGACCAGAGTTTAAGCTATATGCACGGCAAGTTATCGAAAATGCTAAGGCGTTCTCTGAGGTCTTGCATAAGCGTGGTTACACCATCTTCACTGGTGGTACAGACTGTCACTTATTGCTTGTGGACCTAAGGCCACAAAAGTTAACAGGGAAAGCTGCGGAAAAATCGCTTGAGCATGCAGGACTTACTTGCAATAAAAACGCAATCCCATTTGATACGGAGAAACCTTTTATAACTTCTGGAATTAGGCTTGGGACACCAGCTGGAACTTCTAGAGGTTTTGGTGTTAGGGAGTTTGAAATAGTTGGCAATTTAGTAGCAGATGTGCTCGATGCACTTGCCAAAAACCCCGAAAACAATTCGGTTGCAGAACAGAAAGCTGCGATAGAGGTGGGTAACTTGTGCAAACAGTTCCCGATATATCAGGACTTATAGTAAGATACAGGTACTTGGAGCGCTTTGCCCCAAGTACCTGTATAAGATGTTTTATTAGAAAGTATAATTAACACCTATTGTAGGCATCCAGACGTTATGTTTGGTGATTGGTTTAGTATTTATGTTGTAATGTAGCATGCTACGAACACCTAGATTCTTGTTTATGTTATACTGCAATCCACCACCAAGACGTAGAATTGGTTTGTTGGTGGAAGTTGTGTATTTGCCAACACCAACCGAAGCGATAGCTTCTAAGCTCTTAGTGATTGGAGCATATGCACGACCATCAAGATAGAGTGCTCCGGCATGTGCCTTGACAGGGTCATATTGTGATTTTCTAGGTTGTGGTATGAAGCTAAGATAGCCTGCTTCAACACCAAAGTAATCGCCAATTCTAAGACCTGCATTTGGCATCGTACTAATTCTGTGTACTGAGCTGTAAGGTCCTGTATTTTTAGTGTAGGAATAGCCAAGATCAAGGCCTATATAAGGTCTAATTGTTGGGTTAATAGTAGATGTAGGTGTATTAGACTTTTTAGTAGCCTCTGCTGCATTAGCAGCAACGCCTGTAAGTATAATGGCTGCTAGAGCAAGCCTAGAGATAATATGTTTCATGTTGAACCTAAGGTTAATTGGTTAACCTCATGCAGTCTGCACGAGGAGAAGGGAATAAGTATTCCACTATCCGCGCGAAGGGTATCTTATGGAAAAATATAAATCAAAGCGATTTATGTGAATATTTGAGGTGATATTTAATATATCGGCTTGTTTAATAAGAAAAATGCGAGTTTTTCAATATTAATTGCCAATTAGATTCATTACATCATTAAATGTAACAAATAGCATGAGAGTGATCAAAAGTATGAAGCTCACTTTCGTGGCAGCAAGTTGGAACTTTTCTCCTACAGGCTTACCGGTAAGTGCTTCGACCATATAATAAGCGAGATGGCCGCCGTCTAAAAGTGGCAATGGTAATAAATTCACCAGCCCTAAGTTTATCGAGATAAGAGCAACAAACCATAAAATGCTGGAAATACCGTACTTTGCTGATTGCCCTGAATACTGTGCAATCTTAATAGGCCCACCTAACTGCTTAA
>CAYWJW010000033.1:0-17933 GCA_964458795.1 uncultured Candidatus Jidaibacter sp.
GCAGATCAGCATGCTGCGGTGAATACGTTCACGGGTCTTGTACACACTGCCCGTCAAGCCATGGGAGTTGATAAAACCTTAAGTGGGTGAGCTAACCGTAAGGAGGCAGCCTACCACGGTGTTATTGATGACTGGGGTTAAGTCGTAACAAGGTAGCCGTAGGGGAACCTGCGGCTGGATTACCTCCTTTCAACGACAATAATATTAGATATTCACGTATCTAATCAGTCAAAAAAATAGATTTTTGCGACTACCGTCTTTGAATCACGTTCTGCAATTTTATTATCAGCTATAGTGCCATTCTAGGTCATTCCAGACTTGATCCGGAATCCAGCTCACTGCTAATAACTTATGGAAGTAGCAGTATTGATGCGTTTCAACTTAGAATAATCGACTCAAATCTGAAACTGATTAAGGATCGATATAGCCTTTGTAAAGCTTTTGGAGCTATAAATTCCAGTAAATAACCTTATCATAAACAAAAACAATTCTCAAAATTTATGGAGACTAAAAGATGTTAGAAAAATTGACATTAGATGTTGGAGTCTATCAAGTAATGCAAAGGCTTGATACAGCTTCCCGCGCAAAATTTGCGATGTGCACAAAAGTTTTATACAATGCTCTTTTACCTACATTTAGTTTTGAACAGTATAAATCAGATTATGATAATGATTTAAGTATTCTAGTAGCTTTATATTGGGAAGACTTCAATGAGAGAAGACTTAGGAATAGTAACTTATCTTTGATAAAAAGCTTTGAAGAAGCTTCTGCGGTCTATGCTGCAGTTACGATTAATGGTGTTTCTGATTTATTCAGCTTAATTCTTAAAGTTACGGCTTTAGGAACGGGCATGAATGCAGAAGCATTTAAATATGTAGTTAATTTATTACCTGATATCAATGAGCGGCACAATAGCGGGAATTCGGCCTTGCATTTTGCAATGATTGGAGGAAATGTAACCTACATAAAATTGCTGATTAAGGCTCATGCAAATACTAATATGCAAAATAATAAAGGTGATACACCAATGCATTTTTCTATAGTTAAGGATTCATTACTATTAAAAATATTAATTAATGCGAATGCTAATCCCTTTATCATTAACAATAAAGGGCAGTCACCTCTTCGTTTGGCTGAAGTTCACGAGCGCTATGATTGCATGCAAGCATTGCTTGATTATCAAGAGAAGCTTGAAAACCAAGTAATGCCTACTCTTTAAATATATATTTTTTGGCTTAGGAACTTCAATAGAGCAGAATGGTGGGGTATACTAATAAATATAAGATCAGAAAAATGTGCTTAAAGAGATAATAATCCTAAACTTTACAAAATCCTAACTGGAAATGGTATAACATGCTATAATTCTGTTTAGAGTCATATAAAATGTATGGGATTATATGAAGTTTAGAATGATAAAGCCTAAAAAGATGCTAAAGTATATTGATCGTGCTATAGTGGGCAGCATACTAGGAATATCTCTTGTAGCCGGCAAATTGGGCTATGTTAGTTATAGAACTAGCTTTACATTCTTATTTTCTTATTCAAAGTTAGCTGCTAGAGAATCTCACTTAGATGATATAATAAAAGAGTTAAGCTCTGAAAATAGCTGTCTACAACCCCGTTATAACGAAGATCATAAGAAGAGATCTCAGCAGATAATGAGTGAAATGATTAGAATTGAAGGTTTGAAAGCCGAAGATTATGTATCACAAAGTGCTACTTTTGCTACTGTTGTGGAATTCTTTATGTACTCGGCTATAGATAGAGAAAATGAGATATTAATAGTAGGGGGATGGATTTTTTTAATGGAGTTTATTTCCAGAAAGGTTTTGGATAATTATCATTATCAGGAAGAAGATAGTGAAAGGCAAAACCGTCTCAGGAATTGCAACTCGCTTAAAAACAACTTACTTATCACTTATTTTAGTTTTTTAAGTGCAGTTACAGTAGTCGCACCAGTCTTAGTGGCTAATATCTTCTTGCAAAATTATGAGCAACGTATAGCAGATTTGGTGAGCCCTATCCCAATTGTAGGTAGGCTATGTTTTATAGTGACAGATCCTTTGATATATGAAGGGATATTCCAAGCCGTTATAGGAAAAGTTTTAGATCATTGCGATTATACCCGCGAAGTTCAGATCTAATACCAAGGCCCACAAATAACTGCACATATGCTGACATTAAAACTAACTCTGGTCAAACTCAGCTTCAAGTTCTTGAATTTGTTGCTCTTGCCTTTCCAATGCACGTTTCTTTTTCATCTTCTTGCGTTCTGATTTAAAGAGGAAAAGACCTGCGCCTATGATCAATGCATAGCCAAAGTATGATGGAGTTAGTGGAACTTCCATGAAAAACAAATATCCAAAGATGCCTGCGAATACAAGTCTTGAGTATTCGAAAGGAATCACTATTGAAAGCTCAGCATGTTTTAAGGCTTTGAAATGTCCAATAACATGTAAAAAGTAACAAAGTGCAAGTACAGCAATAAATAGTAAATGCCTGAGTGTTATGCCTAGGGTTGAGAAATCGATGAAGCTATGTGGATACTTTATATCTATAGCACCAGCTACATGATAGGCAATATCCCAATTCATAAATGCAATTGGGAAGGCTATTATAGAGGAGAATAGCATAACATAAAATAGTTGTACTTTTGTTTTCTCAGTCTTGCCAAGTATCTTAATTACTGTGCTATTAAGTGACCAGAAGCCGATTGCTAAGAATACAAATGCGTAGTAAGCGTTAACATTTGTATTTAACTCGTAATGCTTTCCACTCATAAAGCTGATAAGCCATAAGATGTAGTCAGGTTTAATTATTAGAATAGCGCCTATAAAGCTTGCAACAATCACGAAGAACTTAGTTTTTGTGGCCGCTTCTTTGAAATACAGAATGCCAATAATTAGAAGGATAATTTGCTCAAGGTAAGCAACTGCCGTAACATCAGAGAGCCCTATGTGTTTGATTGCGTAAAACATAGAGAGTGAGCCAAATACACTCAAGAATCCTCTGAATACATGCAACCAAATTCGATCGGTTTTTAGGTCCTTGAACCCACCCCACAAGCACCAGGGAATAACGGATATGAAAAGAGTAAATTTGTAAAGGAAAACAACGACATTGGAGTTAACTTCTTTGGTTAATTCCTTTATCACAGCATAAAGTACGGATAGTGCCACTGCATGAAGTAGCATCATAGCAATCCCAAAAAGATTGTTTTGGAAAAATTGATTAGACTGTCTGTTCATGGTTCGCTCCTATATAATGGTAATGTAAATCTTACTTCAATTCCTTCATCAAGAGGTTTGACAGTTATCAAGCCTCCATGATCTTCGATAATTTTTTTGACAATCGCAAGTCCTAAACCGGTGCCTTTAGGTTTTGTGGTGACATAAGGTTCAAAAATTTTTTCGAGCACTTCAGCACTCATTCCTATGCCATTATCGGATATACGAATTTCTGCGAAATCTTTACCTTTCTGAGTGATTTCTAATGAAATTAAACCATGAAAATTTTTTAAATGCTCTGAACTTTTTTGATCTATGGATTCGGCAGCATTTTTTAGTATGTTTAACAGTACTTGTGAGATCTGCATAGAGTCACAGCTTACATAGCACTTCTTACCAGCATTTGAAATAAACTCATAATCAATATTTTTAGTAGCTACTTTCTGTGAGAATAGTAGTTCCTTTGCAATGAGAAGCAGATCATGTTTCTTAATTTTAGGTGTAGGGATACGGGCAAACTCTACAAATTCTTCAACTATGCATCCTATATCCTGTACATGCTTTATTATTGTGGTTATGTATTTATCAAAATTCTTAGGATCATCTTTGATTTGAGATAGATATTTGGTCTTAATACGTTCAGCCGCAAGTATTATAGGGGTTAGCGGGTTCTTAATCTCGTGGGCTATTCTCCTTGCCACATCTCCCCAAGCAGAGGAGCGCTGAGCTGAAACTAATTCAGTGATATCATCAAAGGTAATTATTATGGTCTGAACTTTTCCAGCTTCATCCGGCAGTATACCAATGCGAGCAAAAAGATGGAAAATTGATCCATCACGATTTATCTTCAAATTACTTTGAGTAATGCCATCAGTGGTTTTTACGGATTTTTTAACTAGCTCAGTAAGCTCTGGAAATATGGTATCTATAGTAGCATTTTTAGGTATGAGTTTTAGTTTTAAAAGGTTTTTTGCGGATTGATTAACTAAGAGTATCTTATTTGAATTATCCAAGGTTATAACGCCGGCTGAAACTTCAGACAGAATTTTTTCAATAAATCGCCTGCGCTCATCGATTATCTTGTTAAATTTCATCAGTTCTGAACGCTGATGTGCAAGAGTTTCAGTCATCTGATTAAAAGCGCGTGTAAGTACGGCTGTTTCATCCTTGCCTTGTGTTTCTGGAAGTTTATGACTAAAGTCACCAGCTTTTAGTTTTTTAGTAGCTTCTACAAGATCGTTGAGTGGACGTGTGATGAAAACAGCCAATCTTCGGCCTAGAACTAGCGATATAGAGCATAGAATTATAAAAGCTATTATAAATATTATCTCAAGCTTAAGCTGAGTAGATTTAAGTTCTGTCATTAAATGGTTATATTTAAGGGCTGATCCTTGGGTGTTTTTGGAATAGTCTATTATAGATTGATCAACATAGCGCCCTACTAGAAGATAGGTGTTTAAAAAGTGGGAAAGTTTGATAACGGCCCGTACTTTATCTTCATTTATGCTGTTTATTATTACCACCTCGCCATTGTCAGCTTCCATGAGCTCAGCTTCTGGAAGGCGTTCAAAGGCAAAGGCAAAAGCAAAAGAATTCTTTGCAATAATGCGATCATATTGGAATACTACAATTTCAGATAAATTGCGTAGCTCAGCTTGCTTATCCAAAAAAGGAGTGAAGAAAGCTGGCTCTTCAAGTAATGCATTGTAATTTTTTTCAATGTCCTTGGCTAGTGCAAATGTATCTGCCCTTATATTATCCTTATGCTCTTTTAGATATCTATCGGCAATTTCGACAGTTTGAGAGATAGATTTACTAATTTGCTCATCAAACAATGATTGCACTCCAATTTTATAATAGGCAGTTGCCAAGGTGGCAATCAAGATGGTTGGTACTATGGTTATAAATAGAGTGATTAGGATAATAATTTTCTTGCTCAGGCTACTGTTCAGATAATGATTTCTTAAGTAGCTGATCATATTATCTATATGATTATTTTTGTTGGTCGATACTTTCTAAACCAAAGTGATATTATTACCTTGGTTACTGTAACGGCGGTAAACATTGAACATAGTATTCCAACTATCAAAGTTACTGCAAAGCCTTTAACGGGGCCAGCAGCAAAAACATATAGAATTACTCCTGCAAGCACTGTGGTAATATTAGAGTCTAGTATTGTTGCAAATGCCATTTCATAGCCGGTTTCAATTGCTGCAAGGGCAGAACGTCCTTTTGCTAATTCTTCGCGAATACGCTCAAATATTAGAACGTTAGCATCAACAGCCATTCCTAAAGTAAGCACAATACCTGCAATTCCGGACATAGTTAGAGTGGCATCAAAAATGGAGAGCACGGCTATAATCATGAAGAAATTCAATGCCAGAGCAATATTTGCTACCATTCCAAACCAATAGTAAAATATAAACATGAACACAAGTACTAAAGCTCCGCCAAGCATACCAGCATGAGCACCAGATCTGATAGAATCAGACCCTAAGCTAGGACCAACACTGCGTTCCTCAGCTATTTTAAGTGGAACAGGTAGTGCGCCAGCGCGCAATAATAACGCGAGTTCATTGGCAGAAGCTATAGTAAAGCTTCCCGAAATCCGGCTATTGCCGCCAAGTATTGGTTCTTTGATAACTGGAGCGCTGATAACCACGTTATCAAGAACAATCGCAAAAGCGCGGCCAACGTTTTTTGAACTAGCCTCAGCAAATAATTTAGCGCCAAGCTGATTAAGCTTGAAGTTAACCACAGGAGTTCCATTATCGACGCTGGTTTGTGCATCGACAAGCATGTCACCAGTGAGTAATGGTCTATTTTGCACAGCTATATTTACTATTCTCCCAGTTCTATCATCCTCAAGCGGGAGCACCTTCACTCCTTGAGTGTGTTCATTTGCATTGGCTACTACTAAATGAAAGCCAAGTTTAGCAGTTTTGCCGAGTAAATGCTTTATTTGATTAGGATCATCAATTCCAGGAACTTGTAGAAGTATGTAATTATCTCCCTGACGTTGTACATCTATCTCCTTGGTTCCAGTTTCATCAACACGACGACTAATAATTTCCATAGTCTGTTGAGCCAGTTGATGCCGTTGCTCTTTTAGCATATCCTGGTTGCGAGATAAAATAAGTTTATCACCTGACGCAGCAATATCAAAATTGCGAGCAACTATTTCGCGAATAAGTTTTTTAAGAGGCTCCAATTGAGTTGGATCCACAGCTTCAATTAGCATCCCATTGTCTGGAAGTAGTTTGGCTTCCTTAAGTGCAATCTTCCCCGAGCGAGCCGCGAGCCTAATTTGACCTAGATATTTATCAGTAAGCTCTCGATCATAGCTTTCAAACTGCATTTCTAGCAATAGATAAGCCCCACCCCTAAGGTCGAGGCCGAGATTTACGCGTTTAGATGGAAGAAAGCTAGCTAGAGGGCTGCCTGGGGCTACAAACGTGGATGCTGAAAACAAAAATGCACCTAGGATAACGCACAGGCACATCAGCAGCTTCCAATATGGAACCTTAAGCATAACTTAACTCACAGTAAATTTAGTAAACTTTTAAACGCTATTTGCATAAATTGCAAGTGCTATGAGCTCTTCATAGTATAAAAAATATTTAACGCAGGGACTTCCATAGCCACTACCAAATCAGATACAATGCCAAATGTAAGATAAAAAAGTATGAGGATTAACCAAAAATTAACTTTTTTATTTTACGGTTAAGTAATAGCGGGGATGGTATGGTTATATGAAAATAAATTCAGAAAAGTTTAAAAAGGATTTCGTAGAAAAAAAGGCTTCCCATGGAATGGATGAAGCGGCTAAGAACCAATTTTTAAGAGAGTTCTATGGTAAGGAGCCAGCCTACAATAAGCATAAAGGTCTTGGACCCGAGAAGATTTCGCAAGATGTATTAGATCAAGTAAATAAAATCGCGGATCATATTTCAAAACTAGGGCTTACAAAGTTTTCTGCTTTAAAAGAAAAATTTAAAGCTTCAGAATACAGCGAACGGCCAATGTCGCAGGTAATGATGATAAAAGAGCATATGGAGGCCATATTATTTGTTATAGAAACTGGAGATAGGAAAAAAGAAGATATAGTAAAGCAATTTAAAGATCGCTATTTTGCCTGTAGTGATGGAACTTTGACTAACCTTCAAGGGATTCTTGCTGAAATGGTAATGGATGGCAATAAAGTAGAAAATTACGTTACACTGCAGAAAAAAGAATTAATGGAGCAAGTAGCTCTAGATGTATTGAGAGAGAATAGGGCGCCAGAGTTTAAAGAATCTACCCGTGGTAATGAAATACACGACGTATCTTCTTTGTTAAACTCAGTATCTGATGAGTACAATATAGTTAAGAAAACAAGAGCAGAAGATATACATGTCAAAGATAAGCTCAGTACTGCAACAAGAGACCTTTTTGCAGGAGAGATAGAGAAAAAACTGCAAGACCCAAATGCAAACGATGCTTTTATTGATGGAGTTGCACGGAGGATACAGGCCAATCTTCCATATTATGATGTCAGCAAAGAGGAATTTTTCACTGAATTGTACAGTGCTTTGGATGAACTGGGCCTGAAAGGAATAATTGATCCAACCGCACTAATAAAATATGGAGTTGATGAGAATAATGAGGGCAAGATTTTAGGATATAAAGATAATGTACATTCAGTCCTAAGAGATGCTATCACATTGCATTTGCATAACACCGGAGTTATACAAGCACCTAATATTAAGGAAGTGGAAACGCGTATTGCTATCGAAAACAGTACGAACGTAATGGGAGATCTCAATAGAGTTAGCGAGGAGGTTCTATCTGAGGCGAAGGCTAATGGGATGTTAGAGTATGCAGCTAAGTATATATACGAAAATGGAGTAAAATTGGATGAAGAAGACTTTCCAGATATGAATATTGCAAAATATCTGGTTTCAGAATTAGGAGCGCAAGCATCGCTAAAGGTAGCATTAGAAGCAGGTTTTGCTATAGAGGACATTAACTACTGCATTGATAAAGGAGCCAAAATTGAGGCCAATACTGGTGTTGACCTTAGCCTAAGTCTGCTAATAAATATTAAGAATGGCAATAAAGAAGTGGTGAAATTGCTATTGGAAGGTGGTGCTGATCCTAATGCCAAAGATGATAAAGGTGAATCAGCTTTGGAGCTGGCAGCTGGTGCAAAGCATATAGAAATAGCACAGATGTTATTAAAAAAAGGAGCTTCTATTGATTTAAAAACTCCTGATGTAAGCGAGTTGCTATTGCTATCTGTTAAAGCCAATCATCCAGAAATTATGGATGCGAACATTGTGCAATATTTAGTTTCAGATTTTGGAGCTCAACAAGCACTAAAGGTAGCATTGGAGTCAGGTTTATCTACAGAAGACATTCTTTATTGTCTTGAACAAGGAGCAGAGCTTAAAGCTAGTGCTGGTATTGATCTTAATTTAGCTCTATTGATCAACGTCAAGAAGGGTAATGCAGAAATAGCGGGATTGCTATTGGAAAGCGGGGCTGACCCTAATACTAAAGATGCTCAAAGTAAAACGGCTTTGGAGCTAGCAGCTGCGGGAGGGCATATAGAAACAGTGGAGATGTTGTTACAAAAAGGAATCACCATTGACTGGAAAACTCCTTATGGAAACAAAGTGTTATTGCTAGCCATTAAAGCTGGTCAGTCAGAAACAGTGGCTATGTTATTAAAAACAGTGATTTATAAATCCTGGGGTAGTGACTGGAATACATCTAAACAAAAGGATGCATTAGAATTTGCTGTTGGAGAAGGGCATACAGAAATAGTGAGAATGTTATTAAAACAAAAAGGGGTCTCTAAGCATAAGGATAGTGCATTTAGATTGGCTATTGATGGAGATAATGCAGAAATCGTCACTATTTTGCTGGAAGAAGAAAAAGCCTATATCGATGAAAAGTTATTAGATCATGCCATACAAGGTGGGAATACAGAAATAATAAAGGCTATATTAAGAGTTAAAGGAGAAAATCCTTCTTTAGAAAGAGCTTTAAGGAAAGTTACTACTGCTGCAATTGAGAAGGGAGATAAAGATAAAGTAAAATTTCTAATTGATAATGCTCTTTATGTAGATAGCGATGATAAGGTTGAAATAGCTAACTTACTGATGGCAAACGACGCTGATGTTAACCAAAAAGTGAAGATGTTGTTACAAAAAGGAGCCACCGTTGACTGGAAAACTCCTTATGGAAATACGGCGTTATTACTGGCCATTAAAGCTGGTCAGTCAGAAATAGTAGCTATGTTATTAGAAACAGTAACTTATATTGGCTGGCATAGTGAGTGGAAGGGGGATGAACAAAAGGATGCATTAAAACTTGCTATTAGTGAAGGACATGCAGAAATAGTGAAGATGTTGTTAAAAAAAGGAGTCTCTATTGATACGGATGGAGTATTTCGTGATTCTACATTAAAATTGGCTATTGATGGAGGTCACGCAGAGATCGTCACTATTTTGCTGGAAAAAAGATCCTATATCGATAAAGAACTATTAATCCATGCCATACAGGGTGGAAATAAAGAAATAATAAAGACTATATTAAGTGTTAAAGGAGAAGTTAACCCTTCTTTAGATAAAGCTTTAAGGGAAGTTGTTGCTGATGCAATTGAAAAGGGAGATAAAGATAAAATCAAATTTCTAATTGATAATGGTCTTTATATAGGTAACGCTGACTTTTTACGCTTGGCCATTCAAGGTGATAAAGTTGAGATAGCTAAGTTGCTAATAGCAAACGGTGCTGATGTTCAACAAATGTATAAATATTATGGTAGACCATTAGATATGGTAGTTGCAAACGGTAATATAGAAATGGCTAAATTATTGATAGAGGCCGGTGCTCTTGTTAACAAAAAGGATGAGCATTATAATAGCCCTTTACATATGGCGCTTAAAAGTAGACATGTGAAGAAAGAAATGGTTAAATTACTAGTAGAAAATGGTGCTGATGTTAATTCATTAGCTCAGTCACATGAGACGCCTTTAAGCCTTGCAGTAGGTGGGGGTAATGTAGAGGTGTTTAACTACTTATTGCTAAATGGAGCTAATACAGAAGCAGTTAGGAATATAGGATCCAAACCAGAAAATATTCTTGAGATTGCGCTACTTAGATATGCTAATGCCGATAGCTTTAAAAAAGCACTTAAATCTTATAAGAGCTTGCAAAATTCAGTATCAGAAGCGCTAACTGATGGACTTAGAGAAGGGTTAAATAGTGGTAAATACAAGGATGTTGATTCCTTTATTGCTGCATTTACAACCAATCTAGGAGATATGAGCAATCAACCTGAATTTAGGCGTAAATTTGTGGAGAGAATAAAAGGTTTCAGTGAGACAAAAGCTGATATTAAATTAGGATTTTGGGAAGAATTTAAAGCAGGTGTAATAGGGACTTTTGTTAAAAATACTACTATAGAGCGAGAAATGGAAATAGCTAAGCTCAACAAGCATTTGGATAGATTTTATAATATAGTGCAAAACCATGAAGAGTTTAAAGCACTTACTGCGGGTATACAAGATATGCTAAAAATGGAAATATCAGGGCTTCAGGCTGGAAGAGGAGGGGTTGCTAGATAGGAAAAATATTTGCACCAGGGACTTCCATAGGCAAAAATCGTGTGGTATAGTGATAAATATAAGATCAGATATTTGTACTTTAGCTCTAAAAAAAACCTCGTCATCCCAGACGATGCCATTGTTTTTTGTGGTACTATGTAATTTGAATAATTGTCATACCGGGCTCGACCCGGTATCCATATTAAGGCATCTCTAAAGCTTAAAAGGTAGGTTTTTGTTGAGATATGGATCACTTGGGTCACCCGGTGATTACATTATAATTGGTTGGTATTAGACCCAAAAAGTGTGGAGTGCTTATGAAGGGCATTAATTTTTCAAGTTAACGGAGTTATATATAATGGAAACTAACCAGATACGCAGAACCTTCTTAGAATACTTTGAGAAGAACGGCCATAAAATTGTGCCATCAAGTCCCTTGGTGCCGCATAATGATCCTACTCTTATGTTTACAACCGCTGGCATGGTGCAGTTTAAAAACTACTTTACCGGGCTTGAGACGCCTCCCTATAGTACTGCTACAAGCAGCCAAAAATGCGTGCGTGCAGGTGGGAAGCATAATGACTTAGAAAACGTAGGCTACACTGCACGTCATCACACATTCTTTGAAATGCTCGGTAATTTCTCATTTGGTGATTATTTCAAGGAACGTGCGATCGAACTGGCCTGGAATCTGCTTGTGCACGAATTTGGTATTGATAAAGCTAAATTGTATATAACGGTTTACCATACCGATGATGAAGCCTTTAACATATGGAAAAAGCTTACTGGTTTTGCAGATGATAAAATTATTCGTATTCCAACTGTGGATAACTTCTGGGCTATGGGTGATACTGGGCCTTGTGGACCATGTTCTGAGATCTTTTATGATCATGGTGATAAGTACTCAGGTGGGCTTCCAGGTAGCGCAGATGCAGATGGAGATAGATATATTGAGATCTGGAACCTAGTATTTATGCAATACGAAGACCAGCTCGGTGGCAAACGGATTAATCTTCCTAAACCATCAATTGATACAGGTATGGGGCTAGAGCGTCTTGCGGCTTTGCTGCAGGGTAAGAATAACAACTTTGATATCGATATCTTTCAAACATTGATAACTGAATCTAAGCGCTTATCTGGAAACAATTCGGATTCCAATTCTCATAAGGTGATAGCTGACCATATCCGCTCAATTTGTTTTTTGATTGCGGATGGAGTAATGCCATCCAATGAGGGTAGGGGGTATGTGCTCAGAAGAATAATGCGTCGAGCAATGCGACATGTGCACAATCTTGGCTCGCAAGAATCCATGCTTCATAAAATGGTGCCTACCATGGTCGCAGATATGGGTGACGCATATCATGAATTAAGACGCGCACAAGCAGTTATTACCTCCGTACTTGAGCTTGAAGAAAATCGTTTCCGCGAGACCTTAGGTAAGGGTATGAAGATTCTTGATGAAGAAGTTTCAAAGCTTGCAAGTGGCACTACACTTCCAGGTTCAGTTGCCTTTAAGCTTTATGACACATATGGTTTTCCGTTAGATCTCACTTGCGATATCATGCGCACTAAGCAGATATCTGTAGATGTTGCTGGGTTTGAGCATGAAATGGAAGAGCAGAAAAAGCGTGCTCGAGCTGCATGGGCAGGTTCTGGCGAACAGGCGACTGATGCCATATGGTTTAAGTTAGCAGGAGATATTGAATCTACTGACTTCTTAGGTTACGCACTTAGTGAATCTGAGGCGCAAGTTGTTGCGATTGTGCAGGATGGCAAAGTAGTAGATAATGCGGTGTCAGGCAAAGCGATTGTGATACTTAACCAAACTCCATTCTATGCTGAATCTGGCGGACAAATGGGTGATACTGGGACTATAAATGAATCTGTGGTATCAGATACCAAGAAATATGCTGGAAAGCTCTATGGGCATCACATTGAGGTTGTTTCTAAAATAGAGGTTGGACAAGCGGTGAAGGCAGCAATCGATGTAGAGCGTCGCCGGAAAATTAAGGCCAATCACTCTGCTACGCATCTTTTACATAAGGCTCTGCGGAGTATTATAGGTGAGCACGTTACGCAGAAAGGGTCGCTGGTCGCTCCAGACCGCCTGCGCTTTGACTTCTCTCATCCAAAGGCGTTGACTCAGGATGAATTAACATCAATAGAGAAAATGGTCAACGACATGATAATTTCTAACTTTGAGGCAAACACCAAACTTATGTCTACTGATAATGCAATTGAACATGGTGCAATGGCGTTATTTGGTGAAAAGTATGGCGATGAAGTAAGGGTGGTGAGTATGGGATCATCCATTGAGCTTTGTGGCGGCACGCACGTGCACGCAACTGGTGATATAGGAGTATTTAAGATTATCAGTGAAGAAGCGATTTCATCAGGAGTACGTAGGCTTGAGGCGATGACTGGGCTAGCAGCACTTGAATATTTAAACAATAAAGAAACTTTACTTAAATCGCTAACTGCGCAATTTAAGTGTTTAGATGTAGATCTGCCGAAAAAAGTTGCAGCACTTATGGATGAGCGTAAAGCGCAAGAGCGTACGATATCACAAATGAGGATTAAGGAAGCCATGCAAGGCGAACCGGAGATCCGCAAGCATGGAGATATACAAGTAGTTATCAAGCATATGGAGGCCATTGCTCCCCAGGAAGTGCGTACAGTTCTTGATGCTTTGTGCAAGCGATTTGCAGAGAAATCTGTGATTCTTGCTACTTCAAGCTTTGAAGGTAAAGCTTCTGTTGTGATCTCGGTTACCAAAGATCTATTATCTATTCATAACGCAAATGACTTGGCAAAAGCTGCAGCAAATGCTCTTAAGGGCAATGGTGGTGGCAGGGCGGATCAGGCGCAAGCAGGCGGGGCTAACCCAGAACTTATTAGTGATGCGATAAATGCTGTGATTAAAATTCTTTAATTTTAACTTAATATCAAAAAAAGCTAATAAATTAACCACTTATTAACCATTGGTTAACCTCTTTATGGGAATCTAATAGATGTTAACCAATATAAGGTATATCATGTCTAAAGGAAACCAAAACTATAGGAATTCTCAGAATTCTGAAAGAAGAGATAACCAAAGGAGTGATTCTCAGAGAAACGATTCTCAAAGAAATGATTCTCAAAGGAGCGATCAAAGGAACGACTCTCAAAGAAATGACTCTCAAAGGAGTGATTCTCAGAAAAACAACCCTAGAGGTAGATAACTTCTGAGGTTTAACAGATATAAAAACCCCTTTGAAATGATAATTCTCAAAGGGGTTTTTTGTGTTGTGAATAGTTTGTTACTAAGCGGCTTTCTTACGTAGCGTAGGTCTGCCACCCTTTTTGTAGCCTGGGAATGGGAATGGTTTTCCGCTTGATTTTTTAGCGCCACTGCCACCACCAAATTTCTTGTATGGCTTGCGAGCATCGCCTGCGCGGTTTCCCCTGAAATCATCATCTCTAGAATCCCTAGATCTGTTGAAATTCCTTGAATCACCATCTCGTGAATCCCTGGATCTATTGAAGTCTCTGGAATCATTGCTCTTAGCATCCCTAGATCTGTTAAAATCTCTGGAGTCACGATCGCCTCTAAAGTTGTCTCTAAAATCTCTGGAACCGCTCGCTGACTTCTTAAAGCCATCACGTGGTTTATATCCTCTGATGTCTACAACTTTATCGGAATTGAAGTTCCTACTGTCTTCTCTTGGTTTGCGAGGGCCTTCAAATCTCTCTTCTCTGCGCTCTGTATTGGGGAAGCGATCATTTCTATCACGATTATCTCTACCACCACCACTGCCGCCAAAACGCCTTGGGCGATCATTTGAACGGGCCGGACGAGAGAAACGATCATTTCTGTTGTTATTCCTGCGTTCACCACCGCCATTATGTTCAGACCTGCCTGTTGAAGAACCAGGATTCAGTATGCGTTCAATCGCATACCATTTGCGATTTTCTTCAGGAGTAACAAAGCTAACTGCTTTGCCCTTGGCGCCAGCTCTACCGGTTCTACCAATCCTGTGTATGTAATCTTCTGGGCACTGTGGCAATCCAAAGTTGATTACTAGTTCTACGCTTGGAACATCAAGGCCACGAGCTGCTACATCAGTTGCAATCAATATATTATAACGACGTGCACGGAATGCTGCAATCACGCGTTCACGTTTGCGTTGCTGAAGATCTCCATGGATGGCTTGTGCTTCATATCCAGCATCGCATAACTTATCTGCTAGTTTGTCAGCGCCAAATTTGGTATTTACAAACACAATTACCGAAGTCTCGCAGGTGTCTAAACGCTTGGTAAGTTCAGAATACATACTACCACCTTGTAGCCGTACAACTTCCTGATCAATTTGAGCAACCGGCGTATTAGCCGTGCCTATTGCTATGCGTTTAGGGTTGGTTTGGTATTTTTCAGCAAGTTTTATTATCTCTTTAGGAAGTGTTGCTGAAAATAGCAATGTTTGCTTGGTTTTTGGCACAGACTTTAGAATTTCATCAATCTGAATTCCAAACCCCATATCTAACATGCGATCAGCTTCATCAAGCACCAGAATTGCCGTTCTAGATAAATCTAGGCTATCACGGTTAAGGTGATCATTAATCCTACCGGGTGTACCCACGATAATTTGTGGCTTTGCGCGTAATTGGAAGAATTGTTTAGCCATTGAGTCGCCGCCAATTAGTAATGCGATTCTAATCATACTCTTATTACCAATTAGCTTTTTTGTAAATTCAAGTATGTGAGATGCCAATTCGCGAGTAGGTGCAAGTATTAAAGCCGTGGCTTTTGGGTCTTCCAGTAGTTTTTCAATCACTGGGATTACGTATGCGGCAGTTTTGCCAGTACCAGTTTGTGCGGTACCTAGTATGTCTTGTCCTAATAGGGCTACAGGGATTGACTCCGCTTGAATAGGGGTTGGTTCTGTGAACCCCATGCGTTCAAGGGCAGTATGAGTTGTGGTATCTAGATCGAAGTCTCTGAATGATATCTTAGTCTTTGCTGATAGCACCTCTTTTGAAGTCTCTTTGTTAGTAATAGTCTCTTCTTTTTCAAACTTGGCTTTTTTCTTAACTTCTTCAAGTAAGACAATATTTTCCCCTGCATTTTCCGCGTCTTGTTGGATAGCTCGCGCGGGGTCCATGGTATTTGATGTAACTACTGGTGTTACATTAGTTTCTTCTGTATTCTGTAAATTATTCATTTGCTTTCCTATAAATGCAGCACAAAAGGGGAGAAATATTCACATCCCCCCTTTAATTCTGCTAAATTTTAAAATCTTATAAAAAGACTTAAGCGTTAACTAGCTGCAAGTTTGTTGCAGAAGTTTTTCCGCCACTAGTAGAAAGCTCATACTCAACGCGTTGGCCTTCTTGTAGGTTTTTAATCCCAGCACGCTCAAGAGCGCTGATATGGACAAAAACATCTTTGCCATTATCTTCAGGCTGGATAAAACCATAACCTTTTGTAGAGTTGAACCATTTTACTGTGCCGATAGTCATAGAAGTCTCCTTATTTCCTTATTAAGTTTTTATGCGCTTTAATGCGCACGCAGAGTTTTGTTAATAAAACTCTTATTTCAAACACTTCAAAAACCTTGTGGAGATTCTAAACACATTAAAAATGTGGCTGCAAAGGCAGCTTGCGTATGACTTTCGAGCTGATCTATTAAACTCATGGAGATCATTATGGCATCCTTTATGGTAGCAAGTCAAGTATTACCTTATAAATATTTATACATAATAAACATTTAAAGCTCCCTACCTTTGGATTCGCGAACATTTGCGAGTTTTTCAACAAGCCTTTCAGTCTCAAGTTTCGGAAATCCGCACTCTTCGGCTACAGTTTGCAAAGTATCAGTTCCTAATGCTTCAGTCAAAGGTCCTACAACATTACTTTTAAAGTTATCAAAAACCTTCTTGTCAGAGCCTATAATAGAAGCAATCCAGTTCCAGAAGCTGTCTATAAGGTTATCAAGGAAATCCTTGTTCTTATCGCCATTTATTTTCTTATCTATATGGCTTAAGGCTAGCATGCTGTCAAAATCAATCCCTTCCAAAAGCTTTAGCTTCACATCATAGCTGTGTGCTACATTATTGTTCCAAGTATCTTCTAGCAAATTCTCATATCTAGCAAAATGTTTATCTAACTCAGTAACTGCACTTTTGAATTTGGTATTAACTGTTTCACTTTGGCATATATGGGTATTATAAAATTCCTTAAGGATATCCTTCTCAATATCAGTTGCAGCTCCATAAGCTTGTAATAGGGCTTGAGCAGTTCTGAATTTATCATTATTTAAGAAATCTAAAGTAGCGCCTTTATTCTCATTAGCTAATGTTATCAGATCAATAAAGTCACGTCCTTCCTTAATAAACTCTCCTGGCGCTTTATTTACTGATTCAAATAATTGATTAACTAATAGTGGTTTGCTTTTAACAAATTCCATAACATTAGTATCTGTAAATATTCTGTCATAAACATCTTCAGGTGTTAACCCTTGTAAGGCTATTAATACCGCATCTAATTTTAAATATTCAGGAATCTCATTGAAATCAACAGAAACGCCATAGCCTATAGCTCTTTCTATATCTCTCCAGTTATCTATAGCTTCCAGCTCAGTGAAACTAGACCTTATATTGAATAAGTTCATGTTATTTTCAGATGCTAAGACAACTAAAAAAGCCAATGCTGCACGATCCGCTTCATTATCCGCTGACTCTATAGGTTTTGCAATTTCTCCCAAAAACAATCCTCTCACTATATCAACATCAGGAGTTGCCGCACGAGTTGTCTTTTGTATTCTAGCTTTAGCAGATTCTAGGTTCTCTTTTTTAAGTGGATTAACTATAACTCTATTAATGATAGCTTGAACTGAATCGGCATTTGCACCGAACATATCGCAATACCGATCGAACCTGCCGTCATTCATCATTTGATTTATGTTCTCTAGCATAACAACCTGTGCTAAATAATATTATCCTAAGTATCAGAGTGAACTAAAAAGATTAATAAATAGTTAACGTACACGACACTTCTTTGTTTAGTTCAAGTTTAATGCTACATTACAGCCCCCAACTGTCATCCCGTTGCTTGACAACGGGATCCATGCTCAAA
>CAYWJW010000034.1:0-17082 GCA_964458795.1 uncultured Candidatus Jidaibacter sp.
ATTTATTAAAAAGGCGCAGAGTTAACATGCTAATTTTATACTGTCTTAGCTATATTTACTGGAATTGGTATTAGAACCTAAAATAGCTTGCTATTGCTCGTGGCTAATTTATAAATTCACTTAAGTAGATTTAATAGGAGTATAGTATGTCAGACATTATTCATGAAATTAAAGAAGAGTTAAGCCAAGAGCGGATGCAAAAGTTCATTAAGAATTATCTCCCCTATTTGGCTGTTGCTGCCGTGGTTTTTGTTGCTATATTTGGGTTGAGCATTTGGTATAAACATCACAAGCTTAATGAGATCTATAGTGATGGTGGAGAATATCTGTCAGCCATTAACAAAGTGCGTGCGCAAAACCTTGAAGGGGGACTTAAGAAATTTGAGGCGATAAGCTCTCATGATACAAATTATGGAGCATTAGCAAAATTTAACTTAGCCTCTTATGCGGCATTTAATAAGGAGTATGCGAAGGCTTCTAAGCTATTCTCTGAGATTTCTGATAATAGCTCGTATAATAAGACACTGCGTGAATTGGCAGAGTTGTTTAGAATAGAAATAGATTCAGATTCAAAAGCTATTAGCACCAAAGAAGCAGTCGATCAGCTTGAGGTATATATCGAAAGTAACACAGAGTTTAAATATAGCGCTCAGGAATTTTTAGCCACACTTTACTTGAGTGAAAATAAAAATGAGAAAGCTGCAAAAGTTTTAACTTCTCTTACTACCGACCCAGCAGTACCATCAACCATTTCTAGACGGGCTGATCAATATATGGCATTAATTAAATAATTCTTAAGGATTAAGGAAGAAAATCTATGGGAAGGCGTGGTGATCATACGTTTGAACAACTAAATGATATGATTCTTGAGGCAACCAAGGAATTGCTTAGTGAAGAAGGTTTCCATAACGTTAGCACGCGTAGAATCGCAAGTAGAATAGGATATTCTGTAGGAACACTTTATAACATATTCCAAAATCTTGACGATATTTATATGCATCTTAATGTGCGTACTTTGGATAGATTAATAGATATTTTAAGAGAAGCGCTTAATGATAAAACACGCTCTCCCATAAAATCCATAGCATATGCTTATATCAAGTTTAGTATCGATGACTTCAATGCTTGGAGCCTATTATTTGAATATCGCTTTCAAGAGGATCTAATTGTGCCAAAATGGTATAATGATCGGATTGAACAACTATATGATATGGTTGGAAATGCTTTAGGCAAAGTTTTACAGACTGATGATACCGCAAGCCTTAAAGAATATATAACAGTGCTTTGGGCGGGAATTCATGGCATCTGTGTTCTGTCTACTAAAGGCAAGTTAAGTCGGGCCGGAATAAAGGAAAGCCAGAGCCAAGCGCTTATTGATAACTTTATCGACAACTACCTAAATGGCATCAAGCTAAAAGGCACTAGTTATAGCTAAGTCAGTATAAAGTTCCCTTCAGTAAACTAAATGCATGGTATCCCCTTGGATGGAGAAAGACTTAAATTCATTTAGCAAGTTCATGCCCATCAACGATTCGTCTATACCACTAGAATTAATTAGTACTGGGAAATCTTTTGCTTCAAAGTTTCCTATTCTTATATCAACACTTGCTTCACCAACACGGACAACACCACTTGCCGTTATTACCTCGCGATAGAAACTTAGCTTTGTAACATCTACACCAGCCTTCTTTGCAACAGCCTGAGAAAGAACAACAGAAGTAGCACCGGTATCAACTAATAAAACCGTAGGAGTGCCATTGATATATGTATTAATCATAAAGTGGCCATTATAACTGCGTTTCACAGTGATAACTCCATTTTCCTCAATCACAGTAGAAGGCATGAGCGCACTGATAAAGCGATGCTTTATATTACTATAATCATCTTTAAAGCTATATACAAAAACCAATACCATCAGTATTAAAAACCAATAAATTGCGTATCTTGCAACCGGCATATTGCGATGTTTGCGTCCTGCTATTAAGCCTAATACCAGCATAATAACGATAAACACTGATGATGCGATCTGTATACTTTCGTTTTGAGTGGCACTAAGCAAAAGAGATTGGGTCAACATCTGTCCTAACTTCAATTGATTTTGAGTAACTCACTCTATTTAACCACTCTTTTATAAGTTTTTGAATATTTATATTTTTAGGTGCGATAATTATGAAGCGATATCTAAATTTATTTTTAAGCAAAAATATTGGGGATGGAGTTGGCCCTAGGAATTTTATCTCATCACTACTTGGCATTATTTTTGCTAGAGATCTTAAAGTACCCAACAGTGCTTCTTGATCCTTTGCACTAAAAGTTATCATAACAATCCTAGTAAAGGGCGGCATGTTGGCCAGCTTTCGATTTTCGAGTTCACATTCTATAAAACCTTGCCAGTCACTATTTTTGATGCTTTCAATTAAATAGGACTCAGGCTCAAGAGTTTGCAAGTATACCAATCCCTTATCGGATTCTCTCCCCGCACGCCCTGAGACTTGCTTTAACACCTGGTAAGTACGCTCAAAAGCACGTATATCTCCGCTAAATAAACTTAGGTCTGCATCAATCACTCCCACCAAATCCAACTTGGGAAAGTGTAATCCTTTTGTTATCATTTGGGTTCCTATGATAACATCTACCTCATGATTTGTGATTTTATCAATCGCGTCTTGCGCTTTGTTACGAGTATTTAGAGTATCGCTAGATAAAATTATAACACGTGCGTCTGGTAAAAATGTAGCCACCTCTTCAGCTATTCGCTCCACGCCCGGGCCCACATCCGAGAAGCGCTTGGTGCTGTTGCAGTTTTTACATTTACTATCTAGTGTTTCAATATAACCGCAATAATGACAGAGCAATAATTCTTTAGATTTATGCTTAACCAAATTAAAATCACAATGCGGGCAAATTATTTTGCTTCTACATTCGCTGCATAAACTAACCATTGCATAGCCACGTCGGTTCAAATAAAGCAGGGCTTGCTTGTTCTGTTTGAAATTGGCAATAACTTGAGTCTCCAGTTCACCCGTAATCCAGCGGCCCTTTGCTGGTTTATTCTTTACAAGGTCAATAACCCGTATTTCAGGCATTTGACCTTTGCCATATCGAGAACTTAAAAATGTATGAGTATATCTAAGCTCTCGTATGTTGTTTTCAGTTTCAATTGAAGGAGTGGCTGATGATAAGATTATCGGTATGTTGTTGATTTTTGCGCGAGCAATAGCCATGTCACGAGCATGGTAACATCCTGAATCTTCCTGTTTGAATGAAGTCTCGTGCTCTTCATCCACTATGATTAACCCCAAGTCATTAAAGGGTAAAAATAATGAGCTACGAGCACCAACTACCAACTTACCCGTTCCACTATAGACTTGTTTCCAATTGTCTGCACGCCTGTTTGGCGTTAGCGCTGAATGCCATTCCAAAATTGGGAATTCTAACCGAGCTCTAAAACGTTCAATTAGCTGGGTGGTAAGCAAAATTTCTGGCAATAATATCAGTACTTGTCTACCACTTGCTATAACTTCTTTGACCAATTCCAGATAAACCTCTGTCTTACCCGATCCAGTAACGCCTTCAAGCACTGATACGCTAAATCCTTTTTGCCTTAAATTATTAAGTGTAGCGAAAGCTAGTTGTTGCTCTTTAGTAAGTTGCACTTCAATCTTTTGGGGTGAAGACTTGTCAAATTTAGATTTACGCGTTTTTGATACTGAGAAAGCTTTAGGTGCAGATAGCGCCATTTTTAGCACCATGCCTTTTGGGATCAAATTGTAGTCACTTACAAAGTCTATGAACTCAATTAATTCAGGCTTTAAGCTAAAGCCTGTGCTATTATTAATCGGTTTAAGTTTAGTTAAGTCAGTATTATCATCTTCAGTAATTTGAGTTACCAAGCCAAAAATTTGGCGAGATCTAAATGGAATCTTCACTATATCATTAATCTTTGGTTCAAGATTGTCTGAAAAAGCGTAACTGAACTCACATTCAATAGGTAGTGGAAGAAGGAGTTTAGCTATCCTCATTTCGCTTCATAATAATCTTTTACCAGCTGGTTTAAAATACGCACACCAAACCCTGTAGCACCTTTCGGATTCACATCTGCCCCGCTTTTATCCCATGCCATACCAGCTATATCAAGATGTGCCCAAGGGTAGTTATTAACGAACCTTTGTAGAAATTGTGCTGCTGTTATACTTCCTGCTCCACGCCCGGTGCCAGTGTTTCTTACGTCAGCTATTTCAGAATTGATTTGCTTGTCGAAAAACTCACTAATTGGAAAGCGCCAAACTTTATCACCACTTTTTATGCCTGCATCGTATAGTTCTACAGCAAGAATATCATTATTGGAGAATAAACCTGCATATGAATTTTCACCCAAAGCTACAACAATAGCACCAGTCAAAGTTGCAAGGTTAACCATAAACTTAGGTTTATATTTTTCTTGAGTATACCACAGGCAGTCGGCAAGCACCAGACGACCTTCTGCATCAGTATTATCGACTTCGATGGTTTGACCAGACATAGATTTAACAACGTCTCCGGGCCGCTGAGCACTACCTGATGGCATATTTTCAACCAACCCAATAACTCCTACGGCATTAACTTTAGCTCTTCTCTCAGCAAGGGTTTTCATAATGCCTGTAACAGCACCAGCTCCACCCATATCGTATTTCATATCTCCCATATTTTGTGATGGCTTTATGCTGATTCCACCAGTGTCAAAGGTTACACCTTTACCAACAAAGGCAATGGGCGCCTCTTTTTTGTTTTTACCACTATACTCCATAACTACTACATATGATTCATTTACACTACCTTGTCCAACGCCCAGTAATGCACCCATGCCGAGCTTCTTAAGCTCCTTCTCGCCTATAATGCGAACCTTAAGCCCAGATTTCTCAAGTTTTTTGCAAGCATCCGCAAACGACTTGGGATATAGAACATTGGCAGGTTCGGAAACTAAGTCACGCACGAAATATACGCTATTTATAACTATTTTGCTTTCATCGATGAGTTTTTTAGCCATCTTTGAATCATGCAGGCATAACGTAACTTTCTTCAGGTAGATCTTATTTTCATTTTTCTTATCTACGAAGTATTTGTTAAACTTATAGTTGCGGAGCGCCATGCCTAAATAAAAATTATTAGCAAATTCCTCAGTGGACATCTTAAGTTTTTTGTCCAAATTAAAGCAAACAGTTGCCGTTTCAGCTTCAATGGAGTTTAAATATTGCACCAATTTGCTGCCTGCGCATTGTAGTACACTTCCAGTTAAAGAATCTTTTTTACCTAATCCCACTACTACAACTTCAGAGAATTCTGAACCTGACTGTGGTATAAAACTCAATATTTGCCCAGTTTTACCTCGAAAATTCTTTTTAATTTTGAGCAACTTGGTTATATCCGCTTCATATTTATGTTCGCAGAAATCCTGCGAAAACTTAAGATCATCAAATATAAAGAAAACCCCAATGGCACCTTCTAATTTTTTTGCATCAATAAAGGAAACTTCCATAGCCAAACCATTTTACATATTCAGAGTTCTATATTAGGCTTTGTACTAATTCTTGTAAATTACTAATATGGCTAAATTTAAAAATCTAGACCTAAGCGCACTGAGGTCTCTAGCTTCTGAGCTTGCAACTGCTGCAAAACCTGGAGATGTATATTTGTTATATGGAGATTTAGGTGTAGGCAAAACCACCTTCACACAGTTTTTTGCGCAAGCTTTAGGGGTAAGTTCCGATGAGGCAAGTAGTCCAACCTTTAATTTAGTGCATTTATACGATGGCCGCGATTTTAAAGTCTGGCACTTTGATCTTTATCGTCTTAAGACAAAGGAAGAATTATATGAATTAGGACTAGATGATGCCATCTCCACAGGAATTGCCATCATTGAATGGCCTAATATAGCTGAAAGTATATTACCCAAAAAAGCTATAAAACTTTACTTTACAACTTCTCCATCAGATACAGACTTGCGTGATGTGGTAGTGGAAAATTTATAAGCCAAAAGCTAAAAACCTTGATAGAATAGGCCTTTAAAGTGTTGAATTATTTTTTCTCCAGGGACTTCCATTAGCTGTAATAAATCAGTTATACTAATATAAGATAAGAGAAGTGTAATACCAAGACCCATAAATAATTAAGTGAATGCACCGCATTCACTTAATTATTTATGGGTCTTGGTATAGTATAGCGCAAGGTTGACATTTTTCATAAACTCTGCCTATAGTCCGGGCGTGATTTAACTCCAAAAGGGTGAGCATGCAGGCCGAGAAATCAGAACCTATAGTTCTTATATACGATGGATGTGGCACAGACTATGAATGTGTAGATTGGTCTTTGCAAGCTTTTAGGTCGCTACTTCCAGATCCTTCAATGGCTATTACAGTTGATGCTAAAACTATCCTTGATAAAAAATGGATGTCTACAGCTAAGATCCTCGTAATTCCTGGGGGCAGAGCTACTCCATATCATGATGAGCTTGGAGAAATCGGTATGGAAAATATACGAAACTTTGTGCACTCTGGTAATACTCTTATTGGGATTTGTGCTGGCGCATACTTTCTTGCCGCAGATTCTAATTTCGCAATTGGAACCAAATTTGAAGTAGTTAATAAACATTTAGGATTATTTCCTGGTGAAGTCAAAGGTCCATTCTTTGAAGACTTTAACTATCTTGAAGATACTATAAGAGGCGCGATCTCTAAATGCAGTGACGGTGTAGAGCGAATTGCGTATCATCATGGTGGGGGTTGGTTTGTGAAACCTGAGGAACACAAAGATATATCTGTATTGGCTAGATATTCTTCGGATGAGGCAAGAAAAGACGGGCTCGCTGCCATCATCAAAGTAAAATATGGTGATGGCTGTGTTATTGGGTCTCACATGCATTTTGAAGAGGAATACTCTTGGAATAGTTGGAAAGAATTTATTTTTAATGCACTTGAGCATGAGAAGTGCTTGGTATATAATAACGAGCAATCAATAACTGTATAAAATTAATAGGTAAAAATTATGTCAGTACTAGTAACTAAACTCGCTCCCGACTTTACAGCCAATGCTGTGATGCCGGATAACACAATCAACCCTACTTTCAATTTGAAAAGCTACTTAAACGGAAAGATAGGAATACTCTTTTTCTATCCGTTGGATTTTACTTATGTGTGTCCTACCGAGATTCTTGAGTTTAACGAAAATCTAAAAGCCTTTGAAGAAGAAGGAGCAGTGGTTATTGCCGTAAGCGTTGATTCTCAATTCACTCACTTAGCATATAAAAACACTCAAGTAGCAAAAGGTGGTATTGGCAATATTAAAATCCCAATGGTTGCAGATCTTACAAAGCAAATCGCAAGAGACTACGATGTATTATTTAATGATGCAGTTGCTTTGCGAGGCACTTTCCTAATTGATCAAGACTTTAAAGTTAGGCACCAACTTGTGAATGATCTTCCGCTTGGTAGAAATATAGCAGAAGCGCTCAGAATGGTTAAGGCACTTAAGTTCCATCAAGAGAATGGTGAGCTATGTCCAGCCAACTGGAATGAAGGCGAAAGCGGTATGGAGCCAACTCAAGAAGGCACTTCTGGGTATTTGGCTAAAAAATATAACGATTAGATTGTATATACCTCTAATTGTTTAAGATAAATTAAGGTGAGAAAATTTAAGTTAACGGAGTATAAGTATGACGGATTCTATAAAAACTAAAGTTCTTATCATAGGATCTGGTCCAGCTGGATACACCGCAGCTGTTTATGCTGCTCGCGCCATGCTTGAACCTGTGCTTGTTACGGGTTCAGAGCCTGGTGGTCAGCTTACCACTACTTCAGATGTTGAAAATTATCCTGGGTTTGCGCAAGTAATACAAGGGCCGTGGCTTATGGAGCAAATGGATGCTCAGGCTAAAAATGTTGGCACTAAAGTTATAAATGACACTATAATGTCAGTGGATTTTAGTAAGCGTCCATTTGTGTGTAAAGGTGATAGTGGGCGGGAATACATTTCAGATGCAGTTATAATCTCAACGGGTGCGCAAGCTAAATGGCTCGGTTTGCCTAGTGAGGTTAAATTCCAAGGTTTTGGAGTATCCGGGTGCGCTACTTGTGATGCTTTTTTCTACAGAGGCAAAGAAGTAATGGTGATTGGCGGCGGGAATACAGCTGTTGAAGATGCCACTTATTTAACTAGCCATGCAACTAAAGTTACTGTAGTACATCGCAGAAATTCCTTCAGAGCTGAGCAAATATTGCAGCAACGTCTGTTTGCCAATCCTAAAATTAATGTGATCTGGGATACTGTGCTTGAAGAAGTGGTGGGCACTGAAAACCCGCTTGGAGTTACGGGTGCACGACTTAAGAATATCAAAACCGGTGAAGTTACCGAAGTAAAGACTGATGGCATCTTCATAGCGATTGGACACGCCCCCAACACCAATTTATTCAAAGGGCTACTTGATATGGATGCAGAGGGTTATATATTGACCAAACCAAACTCTACCGAAACTAATATACCTGGAGTGTTTGCATCTGGTGACGTGCAAGATAAAATTTATCGACAAGCTGTCACAGCTGCCGGTACTGGATGTATGGCAGCATTGCAAGTCAATAAATTCTTGATGGAACAAAATGATTAGCACAGAAGAACAAGACCTAGATACTAAAAAGCAAATAGCGTCTCTATGGTTTGAAGAGTTGAGAGATTTAATCTGCGCTGAATTTGAAGCAATCGAGCGCGAACAGAAATCAGATGCAAAGTTCATTAGGAAGCCTTGGGATAGGAAAGGTGGTGGTGGTGGGCAGATGTCCATTATGCATGGTGAGGTCTTTGAAAAAGTTGGAGTTAATATTTCAACAGTTCATGGCAAGCTCCCGGCGGAGATAGCGCGAGAAATTCCTGGTGCTAGTGATAATTCTCAGTTCTGGGCTTCTGGCATCTCGATCGTTGCTCATATGAAGTCACCAAGGGTTCCTTCAGTACATATGAATACCCGTATGATTGTTACTGAAAAGCTATGGTTTGGTGGCGGATCAGATTTGACTCCAACATTTGAAGTAGAAGCTGATACAGCTGAATTTCACATGGCCTTCAAAAAAGCTTGCGATAAATATGATAGAGATTTTTACCCCAGGTTTAAGAAAGAGTGTGACGAATACTTCTTTATAAAGCATCGCAATGAAGCGAGAGGTGTAGGCGGAATTTTCTATGACTACTTCAATACTGGAGATTGGACACGCGATTTTGAGTATACTAAAGATGTAGGGCTTGCCTTTCTTGAGGTATTTCCAAGCTTAGTTCGCAAAAATTATAATCTACCGTGGTCAGACGCAGACAAGGAAGAACAGTTAAGAAAACGCGCACGCTATGCAGAGTTCAACTTGGTATATGATCGTGGCACAAAGTTTGGTTTTTTAACTGGTGGCAATATTGAGGCCATCTTGATGTCTCTACCACCACTTTGTGCGTGGAAATAAGAAACATGAATGAGATATTAACTTTAGGTAATCTATCAGGAAAGATGTTAATTGCGACTCCAAGCCTCGACGAATCAATCTTTGAGCGTACGATTATCTTTGTTTGTGAACATGATAGAGAGGGGGCGATAGGTGTAATACTTAATAAGCCAAAGTCTATTATTACCAATAGAGAAATCTTGGATAAATTTAATCTAAAAAGAAGGTTTAAACTTAACAAGAAATATACTATATATACGGGCGGTCCGGTTGAGAAAGACAACTTATTTGTCCTTAGCGCGAGTGCAGAGCAAAAAAGAAATTTTGCTTTGAATTCACAGCTTACGCTCTATGCCAATGCAGATGCCTTTTTATTCGATGTAGTAACTGGCAAGAACAATAATAAATTTATTATATGCACTGGGTTTTGCGGTTGGGGACCTGGTCTATTAGAGCAGGAGATAAGTGAAAACTCATGGATAGTAACTGATGCTAATTTTAAAACCATTTTTGCGGGTGACCCTGTACAGAAATGGGGGAAACTTATTAAAAAACTCGGCATCAAAAATTTGAATAGGCTTGTGCCATATTCTGGCAATGCATAACTTTTATAGGACTATAAATCATGCGAAGAATTCTTAACATTACTTCTAACAGTACTTTCATGCTAATTCTTGTGTTCGCACTTGGCATCTGTGTTTGGAACTTGCCAGTACCTGAAGGTATTACTGATCGTGCATGGCATATGTTTGCGATATTTATCGCGACCATTCTCGCGGTAATAACAAATCCGCTACCTATGGGCGCGACATCGTTGATTTCAATTCTGGTTTGCGTGCTAACTGGCACATTAAGCCTGGAAGAGTGTTTGGCTGGGTTTGGTTCAGAGACTGTATGGCTTGTAGTCTTCGCATTCTTCATATCTCTAGGATTTATCAAAACAGGTCTAGGAGCAAGGTGTGCGTATTATTTTATATCCAAATTAGGGCATAGCACGCTCGGGCTTTCGTATGGGCTGGTGATAGCTGAATTTCTACTCTCCCCACTTATTCCCAGTGTAACAGCACGTGGAGGTGGTATTATATTTCCAATTGCGCAATCATTGTGTAAATCTTATGGAGATGAATCTCATCCTGGGGTTTCTTCAAGAACCAGTGCTTTTATTATGAAAGTTTGCTTCCAATCTAACGTGATAACAAGCTCTATGTTCTTAACGGCTATGGCTGCCAATCCGCTGGTTGTTAAGCTTGCTATGGATTTTGGTGTAGATATTAGTTGGCTACTATGGGCATGGGCAGCCCTTATCCCAGGCTTGATATGTTTGATCCTAATGCCGCCATTTATCTATTTTTTATATCCACCTACTATAAAGCATTCCGATAGCGCCCCTAATATAGCACTTGAAAAACTTAAAGAAATGGGTGGTATGAAAGTGAAAGAGATAACTATGCTCGCGACTTTTTTCGTGCTCATTATCTTTTGGATCACCGGTGCTAAATATGGCATTTCAGCAACTACCACAGCTTTAATAGGTCTTGCTATATTATTCATTACTAAAACAATTAATTTTGACGATGCAATATCTGATAAGGGTGCTTGGCATACTTTTCTATGGTTTGCCACGCTTGTGATGCTTTCTGGCTATTTATCCAAACTTGGTTTGATGACGGTGTTCGGTCAATACATTAAGTCCATGCTCCCGCAGGATAATAGAGTGCTTGCTGTGATTATATTAGTGCTAGTATACTTTTACATTCACTATTTGTTTGCTAGCGCCACAGCGCATATCACAGTGTTGTTCCCCACCTTTTTGTTTGTACTTATAAGTTATGGGTTCCCGCCAGTGCTTTCAGCTCTTGGGCTTGGGTTCTTATCAATACTATCAGGTGGTATAACTCACTTTAGTCTTGCAAGCGCTCCAATATTTTTTGGAGCAGGTTATATGAAGACTAAAATTTGGTGGTATATAGGCTTCATGTGTAGCGCGCTTTATCTCTTTGTTTTAACTACTGCGGGAGCGCTTTGGTGGAAGGCTATAGGGCTATGGTAACAGCCGCTAAGCCAGGTATAATGCTAATTGCAGATAAATTAATGAGCTGAGCAATTGGTTTGTCTCAGCTTTTGCAAAGTCAATACAAATATTAAAAATAAAATTAATTAAATAGCTTTACCTGAGAACAAACATAGGGCAAAACAGATAGACTACATCAGTAATGTTAAGACTTAAAAATGGGTGCTAAAACTATGCAACTCTATCATGGAGACTTATTGCCTAAAGATTCGTGGGACATTTTAGTTCGCGAAAAAAATGCATATATTGTTGATGTTAGAACAAAGGCTGAATGGCATTATGTGGGTGGTCCTGATCCAAAAGATTTTCAAAATGAAATCATTAAGATTGAATGGTTAACTTATCCAGATATGCAATTAAACCCAGATTTTGCAAGTGAGCTAATGCAATGCGTTACAGATAAATCAGCTATTCTAATCTTTATATGCCATACTGGCATGAGGTCCGGAGCAGCGGCAGATAAAATGATCAGCCTGGGGTACGCTAACTGCTTTAATATCTTAAACGGATTTAATGGCGTTCTAGATCCGCAAAATCACAGAGGCACAATTAACGGTTGGAAAGCAGATAAACTTCCTTGGAGGCAAGACTGATGTACGAGTCGCAGCCTTATATTTCAACCGATGTTGCCATAAGTCTTTGGGAATCGCTTACAGCAGCACTAAAGAATGAATTTGGTGAGCTTATATATCGTAACTGGCTAGGACATCTAAGATTTAAAGGGCTAGAAGACAGCAAGTTGACCCTTGCCGCTCCCACCAGGTTTATCTGTGAATGGATAGAAACCAATTATCTAGGCGCACTTCTCAAGCTTTGTGGAAAGCTTGGCTTAAATATTGATTCAATAAAGCTTATGGTAGATAGCGCAATTGTGCAAACTACTAATGCAAACCTTACAGTCATAGAGGAAAAGCTAGAGGGGGCTGTAGCCAGAGAGGCGAGTTGTGATATATTTGATTTTAACTTAGACCCTCGCTTCAGCTTTGACTCTTTCGTAATGGGCAATAGTAATAAGGTTGCATATTCCGCAGCGCGAGCTGTCGCAGAAAATAAAATGGCAAATGGCTATAACATACTTTACATACATGGTGTGGTAGGACAGGGTAAAACTCATCTATTACAATCAATAGCATCTTATGTAAGGCAAGAGGGACGGCGCAAAATAACTTATCTCAGTGCTGAGAAATTTATGCACCTATACCTCAAATATTTGCGTGCTAATGATCTTATTGGTTTTAAGGAAAAAATTAAGTCGTGTGATGTTCTTTTGGTTGACGATCTTCAATTCATCTGCGGAAAGGCTTCCACTCAGCAAGAGTTCAGCAATTTATTGAGCGCTTTGACCGAGGCAAATCGCATGGTGGTGATTTCCTCTGATGTAAACCCGTTTTCATTGCAGCTAGATGCTAGGAGCAAATCTAGGTTGGTCGGTGGATTGGTTGTTGAAATTGAACGATCCAACTATGAGCTTCGCCTTGATATTTTAAAATCAAAAGCGGCTAGTTCTGAAGTTAATGTGTCAGAGGAGGTGCTGGAGTTTATAGCGCATAACATTGCCACAAGTAATCGTGAACTTGAAGGCGCACTTAATAAGCTCATAGCGTATGCTAGTTTTGAAGGATCTGAAATCAATATGGTGGCAGCTCAAAACTTGCTAAAGGCAAACCTCGATGCAGTACAGGCAAAAATTGATATTGATCGTATTATTACCGAAGTTGCAAAATATTTCAGTATTGACGCATCAGATATTATTTCCAAATCACGGGCTGCTAAGTTTGTATTGCCACGCCAGATTTGTGCATATCTTGCGAAAATACTAACTACTAAGAGCCTGCAAGATATAGGTCACTCACTTGGCAAACGAGACCATGCGAGTGTTATCTACTATATAAAGCAAATTGAAAAGAAGTTAGCAATAGATACTGAGTTAAATAGGCAAACTAAGGAATTGGAGTCGTTGATCAGAAATGTTTAAAGATTTTTTACTTTTTAGCTTTCCAAGTATGGAAGTTTTGTTATAATGCAATGCTGCTGTATTTAGGGCTAGGCATGCCTTAAACGCGCAAAACTCAATAAACTAGAGGATAAAATGCCAAAAATGAAAACTAAAAGTAGCGCTAAAAAGCGCTTCAAGGTAACGGCTACCGGCAAAGTCAAAGCTGGCCAGGCCAACAAACAGCACAATATGAGGAAGCGTAGTACCAGGCAGGTTCGTAACCAGCGTGGCACCGATGTTCTACCTCCTATGGAGGCTAAGAGGGCAAAACAGTTTTTGCCATATGACCTTTAATACATATTTGTGAGATAAAAAATGGCCAGAGTTAAAAGAGGCGTACAGTCTAAAGCTAGACATAAAAAAATTCTAAAAATGGCGAAAGGCTACAGAGGCCGCGCTAAGAATTGTATCAGAATAGCAATCGAAAGAGTTGAAAAGGCTCTAAGATATGCATATCGCGATCGTAGAACCAAAAAGCGTGATTTCAGAGCTTTGTGGATTCAGCGTATCAATGCTGCGGTAAGAGAACACGGCATGGTGTATTCACAGTTTATCAGAGGCTTAAAGCTTGCTGGCATTGATTTGAACCGCAAAATGCTTTCCGAACTTGCAATTCATGAACCAGAAACTTTCAAGTCTGTGGTCGAGCAAGCTAAAAAGCAAATAAAATCAGCTGCTTAAATATAAAATTTGGCGTTAGCGGCCTGCCTAGCAGCATGGCCGCCTTATTGCATATGTAGCGAACCCTATAGCTAAGTCAGTATAAGATTAGCATGGAAACCAAGCATTTTTAAAGAAATTTTTACTCATTTTGCACGCGGAATATACATATATTTCAAGAACAAAATGAGTGAAAATTTGTTAAAAAGGCATAGAATTATCGTGCTAATTGTAACTTAACTATATTAGCCTCAAAGCAAACAAGACGGGCTAGGCAGCAGCGTTTCAGAAGTTTAGCATACAGGCCCTCTGTTTTCTTCCGTTAGCTCTTTTCGCTTAGTAATATACTTGGCATAATAATCAATATCAATACCTTGCGACTTTAAGTAAGGTCGAATCTCTATGCCAATTTCTATGTGATACTTCAATATATCTACAATACTTGGTATAAGTGCAGCGTTTGCTAGAAAACTTTCCTTAATAAAGGCTTCATAATCGTTTAACGATCCACTGCTCTGTCGCCTTTTTGATGCATCAAAGACCAGTGGATTTGCTTGTTTTTTGTTGTTTGGCTTATAAGATAACATACACATACTAGGAAGATCATCTTCTATATTACACCCATATAATTTTATACGATCACAATCTCTATGCACAATCTGTAATACAGTTGTTAAGTCTGCAAAATATCTGGGTTGATTCTTTATAAACTCGGATAAACAGCCTTTTATTATTCCTATATCAATAGGGTTTAGGCCTTTCAATTTATGCCAACAGGCCATCATGTGAAGAAACTGACATAACGCTTTAGCCCCACTTTCAGGAGTGGCTATATAAAAGATTTGACCGAAATCTATAGCTGCAATGTGATCTTCACCATCAACGGTTACAATACCGATATTCCTGCTGTGCATATCACTATTCCCATAAACAAACATACTTAAAGCAGTATATTGGAGGAATTCCTGCCAAAGTGGCGCACCAAGCAATCTACGCAAAGAGATCGCTTCTCCATAATCAGGAAATTCATTATATAACGTTGCAAAATCTTCTTGTAAATATTTGGAATAAACCAATGTAGATCTCTTGTCTTCTGAATTCACTTTTGCAATTACAATAGAATTTTCAGGGGCTAGGCATTTATATCCTATTGTTTCTTGAAACATTCCCCTAATAATTTTTGCTCCAGCCAACTCATCTAGAGGAACGGCTTCTTGCTTAATTATACCTCCTTCTTCACATTCATTGAATGTTAGCTTTCGCGACATACCATGTATACTAGTATTTTTAGGGTGATTTAGCTTTAATCTATCCATTGCTACATAAGTCTTTAAAGGCGATCTTGGTGATTGCTTCGCCTCCTCTTCACGAGGCATATAAACCCTGAATATAGTTGCTTCTTTAGATTTTTCAATTTTTTGACGCTTTGGTGGAGACTGCTCTCCGATTTCTTCATTAAAGGCTCTTTTATTATTATTACCTGGTAAAACATCGTTTTTATTTTGCATATCGATAAATAAATAAGTTTATCGCATCATAATATACTATGATTGTTAAAAATGCTTAAAGATAGGATGATTCACCTAAACATTACCTTAATATATGTTTTATGCACATATTATGGCAACACACTGATATAAATGAGATAATATAGTTAAAAATAGCATATTTATAGAAAAATATGCTGAAAAATATTTTCATTATTTTACTAGACTTATCATTATATAAGACTTAACCCTAAAAATCTCTCTGCAGCTTGGGATTGTTATTTATGAATTTTGAGATATAAAGGCAATGTATAGAGTGAGATTAAATATGTGCAATCAACTTAGAATAGTGTTATTAGCTATCTTTTTAATGCTACCATCAATTGCTTTTGGATTAGATGAAACTTTAAAGTTTGCAGATTTGATCAAGGCAAGCCCTAGCATTGCCAACAGCTTACCTCAATCATTAGTAAATAAAGCGCTTCCTGGTAGTATAGTAAATATAAATGGAGTTCCATATGAAATCCGCTTCTTTAGTTTTGAAAATGTCGCTGGGGGTGCAGCATCAAATGTTAAATTTAAAGACTATATTAACCGCAATAGCTTAATGGAAAGCAAAGGCACAGTATCAGAACCCATACCTGGCCTAAAATTTCAAGTATTTGACTTTCGCAGCTATAACCTAAAAGATGGCGTTTATTTCAGCATGGCACTCCGCAAGCTCCAGAAGTAGAGGCTTAGACTATGCCCAATACTCTCCTCACCTGCTATTTATGCCTGCATTTACAGGTGTAATCAGGGGATTGACTAGCCTAAAGCATTCCAAACTATGAATCTATTCGGCATCCTCGCGCCCTCACTCAAGGATTATGAAGAGTTTTAGGCACGACTTTCTTATCTTATACTGTAGTAGTATAACTGACTTTTTTGACCAGCGGAAGTCCCCAAGCAAAATATTTTGCATCCTTTATATTCGTGTCGGACAGAGACTAGTTAGCTTAACAAAGGTATGGCCTACTGATTCCCAGCCCTTGCATCTGGCTCAGGTGGAGTATCTAGAGTAGTTTTGACTGATTTAGCTTTCTTCTTAAACACCATTTTTGGCTTGGCCTTATCCATAATTACTGCATCATCAATAGTGACTTGTGCAACATCTTTAACTCCTGGAATATCATACATAAGTTCAAGCAAGCTTTCTTCCATTATGGTGCGTAATCCCCTTGCTCCTGCTTTGCGAGTAATTGCTTTTTTGGCTATGGCACGCAGGGCTTTCTCAGTAAATTTAAGTTCAACGCCTTCCATTTCAAATAGCTTTTGGAACTGCTTGACAATTGCATTCTTTGGTTCAGTCAAAATCTTTATTAATGCATCTTCACCCAAGTCATCAATAGTTGCAACTACAGGCAATCTGCCTAT
>CAYWJW010000035.1:0-16236 GCA_964458795.1 uncultured Candidatus Jidaibacter sp.
GCTAGATTAAAATCTCATCTTTTTGCTTAAGACATAGTTGATATTTATTAGTATAATCTGCAATTTTAGCCAATAGAAGTCCCTGAACAAAATATTTTTAGCGGCCCCTACCCCCTCCTTGATTCTTCCCAGCATTTACCGTTTTCTGCCAGTCTTGCTCTTCATTAGTAGGTCCCTGATTTTGTATTTCAGCTGATTGCACCGCTTGTTTTGCTACTTCAAGAACTTGTGGATTTACACCCTCTACTCCCTGCTGCGCGGACTTAGATGCTATTACTTTAGCAGCATCCGAAGCTGGATTAATTGGATCAATAGGTGCTGGTGATGGCGAAAACATATTACCAATTACCTTTGTTGGGTTATTAAAAAAGCGCTCTATAGGTCCCATCGTATGTTCTAACATAACTTGCTTCAAATTTTGAATCCCTTTATCAGCAGCTCTGTTATCAACTGATCCAGCCAAATGCGATAGTTTAGTAGCAAAATCATTAATTTCATCTTTATTCTTAAAATCAAGCGACAATGCCAAACTATCAAGTTCTTTTGGGGTTAAATGATTGAGATTACTCAATAACTCCGCATGTTCGGGTTTTGCAATATGGGCCAAATCCAAACCTTCAAGTTCTTTTACACTCTGCATAATATAAGTTAACTTTGGCAATAACGGAGCTTTCTCCTCCCCTTCGTTGGCAGCTTTATGCACAATATCTATAACACCTGGATTATTAAGAAACAACAGTCTGTTATAGGGCAGATTATTATCACTCTCAAGTCCATCACCACTTAATTCAAGCAATGCCAAAGAATCTATATTTGCACTATTATAAAGCTTTATCATTTTCTCCTTATCTTGATTCATAACAGCTAAAGCCGAACGAGCACTCATATCAAAGTCAGGCAAGTCCTTCACTTTATCAATAAATTTGGAGAAAGCTTCCATGTCAGCAAGACCAGACGCTTGAGCTATCGACCTACTATCAATGCTATTAATTTCAATGGCAGGATTATTTACCAGCTTTTCAAAAAGCTCTAGTTGATTAAAGAATAAAGCCAGATTACAGAACTGAGACTGATTCCTTTGTAAATCGTTAGTATGTGCATCTATATAATCAAAAAACTGTTTAGTTTTGGCAGGATCTGGTGGAGGACTTTGTAGATAGGAAGCATTCAATGTACCTTCTATACTTACTCCTTCCACCTCTACCAGATATTTAAAGATCTCAAAGTTAGCATCAGTCGGGTTTAACATACATGCTTTGAGCAATGAAGCATTATAGTTTTCATAGTCTGCAATTACATTAGGATTAAAATATGCTGCTTTCATATCTCCTAAAGATTTTTGAAATGATGCTAAATCTAGATTTGGTGATGAAATGATAAAGTTACACAGTTCAAGCATATAGAAGTTCTGCCCTTCCGGCGTCATAGTAAGTTGGAAGTCTGGATAATTCTCTCTTATTACATTTATTACTTCAGTATTGAAGGCTGATACACTACCCTTAAGCGCGTTGATTCCACCTACTAAATCAACTACCAACTGAAATGAATCATTTGAATCTATACCCTCTTCTTCTCTAAAGTCTGGTTCATCTGAAACATATTCTACAATATTCGCTGCATCATTAATAATCGCATCATTAAGTTCGTACATTAGAGCTACTTCTTGTCCTGCATACTGAGGATTATCCGCAGCAATCCTTTGTGCAATTGCCTGTGTTTCTGCAGCTAAATTTTTTGGATCAACTTCTTCAAGCCAAATATCCTCCTTTAGCTTTTCTTTTGCATCATTAATTAGCTGTTGTCTCTTTTGTTGCTCTGATTGTTCCTGCATAACATCCTCCTCCCAATATTATAAGATTACTATTTAAAGATTAATAAATGGTTAATAAGCTCTGTTCTCATGAGTTATATATATTTTATTTTTTACCTGTTTTAACAGGTGGGGACTGCATATTTCCTCACTTTTATTTTCAAATAACAGGTGGAAACAGGGGGTTTCCTGGGTTTAAGGATTTTACAAGGACCAAAGCACAGCGCAGCTCTCCTATCTTATATTTATTAGTATACTTGACTCACTAGTGGCAATGGAAGTCCTCAAGTAAAATATTTTTCAACGCTCTTTGCTATCACTTCCTATGCTCGCCTCACTAGCTAACACTTTGCCTGTATGACTAACATTTTTCTCTTTTTTTGTTATCTTTTTGGCAGGGCTCACTTCTTGACCTTTAGCTATGTCTTTCCAATTTTTTTTTTGATCATCATCGCTTACTATTTGTTCTACATGAGTTGTGGCCTTAGGTTTAGATGTAGCATGACGCCTTGCCCTTTTAACAGCTTCATTTGTCGCTTCTAAGTCTGGTGTCATCGATTGTTCTACTACTTTTGTTTTATATAATGGGGTTTCGGTTTTAACTGGTGCATTCATTTTCTGACTTTCTTGTTTTACCATACCTATAAATTCACTATGCATTATTCTCTTATCTTGCTTCGAGCCTTTATAGCTGTCTTCAGAAAAATATGAAACTGGCTTAACTGGATCAGTAGGCTTAGCTGGGTAAAAAATATCGCTAGCCAATTTTATTGGAGCTGTGAACAGCTTGGTAAAAAACCAAACTATAGGGTTCATATCTCTTTCTCTATCCACAGTTTTCATAACTGTTTCTAACTCATTAATACCATTCATTGCATCAAGGGAATTATGAGGAAATTTTTCAACTAAGTGTCCTAAGTTATCACAAAACTTTTTAATCTCTGTCTCACCCTTTATATTCAAAGATAATGTTAACCCTTCAAGAGTCTTAACATCTAAGCCGCTAAGTTGCTTTAGTAACTCCACATGTTCTTCCTTAGAAATTTTATAAAAGTCTAAGCCTTCAAGATCTCTTACACACTCTAGAATATAAGTTAACTTTGCTACCTGTGGCATCCCCGGAACTGGCTTATCCGGATTGCTAATTTTGTTATAGCTTTTATGTACAATATCTATTGCACTTGGCTCATTAAGAAATAACAACCTATTATAAGCCAAGCTATCATCGATACCGAACTGTTGCACAAAGTTAGAAGACAGCACCTCAAATGAATTTAAAGTTGCATTATTATAAAGTGTTATAATCTTTGCCTTGTCATTCTTCCTTATTTCTGGATTTTTGTCGGTAGCTATCATCATACTCGTTAAAGCTGTTTGAGCAGCTAAAGCAAAATTGGAATAACCCTTTAGTTTATCAATAAACAAAGAGAAACTTTCAGGATCAGTATACTTTAAGGCTTGCCCTATAATCCTAGGATCTTCAATATCAATTCCTCCAGTTTCGCGCTCATTAAATCTATCACTTGTAAGAAAAGCCTTCATAATCTCTGGTCTCTTACTACTCATAAAAATTCCTTCAAATGGCAACTTTTGCCGCTCTCCATATTGATTAATTTCTATAGCAGGATTGTTAAGCAAGTCTTCAAAAAGCTTTTGTTGATTAAAGAATAAAGCCAGGTTAAAGAGCTGGCATTTGTTCTTCTCATCCATGGTAGGAGTATGCTCATCTATAAATTCTAAAAACTTCTTAGTTTTAGCTGGATCCGGAATCTCCCCCTTCTGCGGATCTAGTTCTGTAGAAACAGCATTTAAGGTATCTATTATATTCGCTTTTCCCTCTTTAATAAGATATTTGAAGATTTCAAAGTTTTGATCTGTTGGGTTTAGCAAACAAGATTTAAGCAATGACTTATAATCATTTTCTTGCTTCACAATACCATTAGGATCAAAGCCAATTTTTTCTAAATTACTTAAGAGCTCTTTGAATACTCCTAACTCCAACTTATCTGGTGATTGGATAAGAGCAGATAAGTTTGTCATGTATAGCTTTTGTTCAGCTTCAGATATCTTAAGATTAGCATTTGTGCGCTCTCCAACAAGTTCAGCAAACAGATCAGTTGCTCGCTTTTTATTTACTCGTCTAATAGCAAGAACTCCTTCGTTAACTAAATCATTCAGATCGAACTCAATGTCTGAAGGATTTATATTAATTCCAGGGTAGGCGTTGTCTTTTGCTATTCTAGTTGCAATGACTTTCATTTTTTTATTAGCTTCCACAGGAGACATTCCATTTTTGTAATCCTGAATCAGCTGCTCTTTTGCCTCGTTAACTTCATAAGCTATTCTAAATTCACTTAATTTTTCTGGAAGACCGGGGCTCGTAAACAATGCAATTGGATTAAGAGTCTCTATAGGCTTTAACCCCGCGAATTTAGCTTGCTTAGGACCTTTATATAACTCAGTCATTAAGCCTTTCAGCCTATTAATTACCTCAGGTTTGGCCCCTAATTCACTTAAGCTGACACAAAAATCTTCAATTTTATTATCTCCTTCAATATTTAAAGATAATAAAAGCTCTGATAGATCACGGTCGCTTAACCCACCTATATCACTCATTAGTGCCACATGCTCTTCTTTTGCAATATGCTTTAAGTCCAATCCTTTAGCTTTTAGATCTCTCACACATTCCAAGAGATACAACGTTTTTGGTAGCTCCATATCCTCTACATCTGAAGCTTGCAGAATCCATCTTAAAGCTGTAGGGTTGTTGAGAAATAGCAACATAATATATACACTTTTAGAATCTTCAGGCATGAAAGCTGCTTGCACTACTCCTCTATTAGAAATAGCTTCGAGAGAATCAATTTTTGCAGTGCTATATAGCTTTATGTATTTATCTTCGTATTGTTTATCAGTTAGTGGAGTTGCTGTTATAGCATTATTAGCCTCCCTGTTAAAGTTTCTATATTTAGGCAACTTATCTGGTGATAACGCTAAATTAAATGTCTCGGGGGTGGTTTTAAATATATATTCAAACAGCATTCTTTCAGGAATTTCTCTAACATCTTCTCCTATAACCTTCTTCCCAGCTTCTGCAAATCTTTTACTTTCAATAAAGAGCTTTGCAATATCTGGACGCCCTTCGTGCATTACGATGTCTTCAATTGGTAAAGCGTGCCGTTGACCTTCACTGTCTATTTTTATAATTGGATTATTTAATAATTTTTTGAAAAGCTCTGTATGGTTAAAAAACAAAACTATATTAAAAAACTGGAACTTATTTTTTTGCTCATCGGTAGTATTAACATCTATAAAGTTCAAAAATTTTTTAATTTCCTCAGGGTGCGAAGGATAGTTTTGGGTATCCCACTTAGTAGTATCTGCACTTAGTTGATCTTCTATTTGTACTATTTTTTCTTCAACTAAATATTTAAATATTTCAAAATTTTGCTCTGTAGGGTTCAGCATACAGGCACCAAGTAGTGAGTTATATGGGTTACTGTCCCCTGGAATATACACATATCCAGGATCTAACCCCTCAGCTATAGCTTGCTTTAAAGCTGCTTTAAAACTTTCCAAGCTTAAATCATTTTTACCTATAAGATCTGTTAGTGTTTTTAGTTTATCTTGCATAACATACCTACCTCTCACTCTCATTAATTAAGTTATCATTTAAACATTAATAAATGGTTAATTATAGTATAGTTGACTGGCTATAGACAATGGAAGTCCCTAAACGAAATATTTTATCTCTTTGAAAGCCGCATATATACGGCTATGCATTATACTTAGCAAAAGAAATTTTAAAATTTTAATTCCGGCAACACCAAGTCCAAAGATTTTAGAGCTCGCTCTGATAATAAGCGTTTTTTATCATCACCTTTGGCCTTTGTTTCAATCTCTGGAAATAGTCCGAAGTTGATGTTCATTGGCTGGAAGGTATTGGAATCAGCGCCATCTGTAATGTGGTTCAGCAATGCGCCAAGAGCAGTTTCGCTTGGCACGTGGGGCATAGCACGCTCTTTGACTTCAAAAGCCGTCATGATACCTGCGAGCATCCCAATTGCTGCACTTTCAAGATATCCTTCTACACCAGTAATTTGGCCGGCCATGCGAACATTGCTGCAGTTTTTTAAGCGCAAGCTATGAGTTAACACCTTGGGGCTATTTATGAAAGTATTGCGATGTAGGCCGCCAAGACGCGCAAATTCAGCATTTTGCAAACCGGGAATCTTGCGAAACACAACTTGCTGCTCCCCATATTTCAACTTCGTTTGAAAGCCTACCATGTTATATAATGTGCCAAGCTTGTTATCCTGCCGCAACTGTACAACTGCATGTGCACGTTTACCTGTTCTTGGATCTGTGAGCCCTACTGGCTTCATCGGACCAAATCTTAAAACATCTTTGCCGCGCTCCGCCATTACTTCAACTGGCAAACAACCATTAAAATATGGAGTGTTAAGTTCCCATTCTTTGAATGAAAGTTTTTCACCATCCAGTAACGATTGTACGAAGCCTTCATACTCTTCGCGATTCATTGGGCAATTTATATAGTCTTTTCCATCACCTTTATCATAGCGTGATTGCATCCAAGCAATGTTGAAATCTATGCTGTCTTTATGAATAATAGGGGCTATAGCATCGAAAAATGCTAGGTATTCAAACCCCATGATGCTCTTTAATTCTTCCGAGATCGCATCGCTGGTAAGTGGGCCACTCGCAAGTACCACTGGAATATGCTTTGGTATAGTGGTTACTTCTTCACGCACTATATTAACATTTGGATGGTTTGTTAAAGCCTCTTCTACTGCTGCTGAAAAGGCATGCCTATCCACTGCAAGTGCAGATCCCGCCGGCACTCTGTGTTTGTCTGCACAGCTCATGATAAGAGAATTTAATTTTCTCATCTCCGCATGCAACAAACCTACAGCATTGTTTACATCATCTGAACGAAATGAGTTTGAGCACACAAGTTCTGCTAAGTTCGTAGTGATATGAGCAGGTGTACTTTTTACTCCTCGCATTTCATAAAGGTCTACCTTAACACCTCTATTTGCCAACTGCCATGCTGCTTCACTACCAGCTAACCCTCCTCCTACCACAATAGCTTGAGCCTGATGCATTTTTACTCCATTAACTTGGAAAACCGGCATTATCGTAAGTCATGCTGAACTTGTTTTCGGCATCGCCTTACACTTCATTTTCTTAGTAGATCCTGAATGAGTTCAGAATGACTAATTAAGAAGCCGGAGTAGTTGCTGGTGTCGCAGTTGCTTCTTCTGCAGCTGCTACTGCTGGTTTTTCTTCCTCTTCAGTTCTACCAATAATGGTAAGTAATGTGAAGTTAGATGGATCAACAGGTTTTACACCTTCAGGAAGCTTAATATCATTAATATGAACTATATGCCCAATTTCAAGATCCGCCAAATCGATCTCAATATGATGAGGGATGTTTGATGGATGGCATAGGAAATCCACCTTACGGCTAACTATGTTGGCAATACCACCTTTTTTCACACCTGGCGATTTATCTTCGTTGATAACACGAATTGTAATACCAACGCTTACCACGGTATCCTTACCGATTCTTAGAAAATCTATATGTACAGGCACATCAGAAACAGGGTGTATTTGTATCTCTTTCGCAATTGCTGAAATTGTTTTCTTGCCAGCAAGAATTTCCACCGGCCTGGTTTTTATACCACCCTTTTGATATTCCTTAACAAATTCATTTATAGATAGTGTCACCATTTCCGGAACATCTTTTCCACCATAAATTATTGCTGGAAGCCTTCCTTCTCTTCTAAGCGCCCTAGATGCACCACGGCCGGCACCATCTTTTATTTCAGCACTAAATTTAACTACTTCTGTCATATTCTTACATTCCTTTTTAAATTATAGCCTGCAAGTTCCTGGCAATTACACCAGCTGCACTTACAATTTTAATCTTCTTACACTCAAGCACAAACAGCCTCGCGGCATTCGTATCACTTAGCACCAAAGAATCAATAGGGCTAGCTTCTACTCTAGCTACTGATTCAGGGTTTAACGAATTGTGACTAACACAAGCCTCAATCCGCCCTGCTCCACTCTCTTTAAGAAATTCGGCAGCCTTACAAATAGTGCCCGCAGAGTCTACTATATCATCAATAATTATGCAATCTTTTCTATAAAATTCTTCCCGCACCCCATCAATACTCACTTCATGACCACTATTCCTAGTTTTATTAAGAACAGCACATTCGTATCCCTTATCACGATAACTATCCACTCTACGCGCACTACCTTTATCAGGCGCCACCACAACAGCACCGTTTGCAATATGCTCACAAAATATATCGTAATGCGATATCTCATGGGAATTATTAACGTAGGGTATTACATCCTCTGCATGGACATCAACCAGCTGCACTCCGCTCAGCTCATAACTATTTATGATATCTAAAATCACCTTAAGCGCAGCTTTAGGACCTCTATCATGCGTATATTGCCTTGCATATATCAAATATGGCAAGCATAGATAAATCTTTGATACCCCCATATCCTTCAATAAAGATAGATGTTGCAGAAGCTCCATGATTGTACGGTTAGAGTCTATGCTAAAGCCTATCATTACTATGCATTCCTTAGCCCCAAAGTTTGGTATAGAAACCTCTACTTCAGCATGGCTATATGTAGAGATACTACTGGTGATCCTCTCATACCCATTTGCCAGGGCAATCGTATTTGCAAGAGCTTCAGCACTTGGATTGGTTACTATATACATTTTATGAGCGACCAAGTTTTTGTGAATAGCTTAGAATATAATCTATTGAATCTCAACTGATTGTTATCCCTATTTGTCTTAAAGTTAATAAATCTAAAAATTTTCTTGGCCTAAGTGAGACAACTGACATAAACTAATACCAATTCCAGTAAATAACTGCACAGATGATGGGTAGTATGAGCACATATGCATTAATAGTTGCGGCAGGTTCTGGCTTTAGAGTAGGTGGCAACTCCCCAAAGCAATATCTAAAAATTGCTGGGCGCACAATTTTAGAGATTACTGCCCGCAAATTCCTGCAAAACCAGCATATAGACGGTGTTATGGTGGTTATAGCCAAAGAACATAAACATTTGTATGATGAAGCTTGCCGAAATTTAAATTTATTGCCATATGCATTAGGTGGTAATACTAGACAAATATCGGCAAAAAATGGTCTTGAAGCTTTGCGTAAATATAACCCTAGCAAAGTTCTGATACATGATGCTGCAAGACCTTTAGTACCAGATGAGTTAATTACTTCTGTTACTATTGCCTTGGATGAATTTGAAGCTGTTGACGTGCACACAACTGTTCCAGACACGATTAAAAGTCTGGCAGATATTGCAAAACCCATTGATCGAAACGATCTGTATCTAACTCAAACCCCTCAAGGCTTTAGGTTTGCACAAATCTTTTCTCTACATGAAAAATTTGCAAACCATGATTTCACGGACGATATTAGACTAGCAATTGAAGGAAAGCTTAAGCTTGGGATGGTTGAGGGCAAGAGGAGCAATTTTAAAATAACAACTGATGAAGATCTTAACATGGCAGAAAAACTACTTAGCTCGGAAGCTCAGATCCGTATAGGCAATGGCTTTGATGTGCATGAACTAATTGATGGCAAAGGAACCATCCCAATATGCGGTGTCCATATACCCTCTCTAAAGCAAGTAGTCGCACATTCCGATGGGGATGTGGGACTACATGCATTAATGGATGCTATACTTGGAGCCCTTGCTTTGGGAGACATAGGAGTACATTTTCCACCATCTGATACAAAATGGAAAGATGCTGATTCTAAGGACTTGTTACGCCATGTTAAAAATCTGATGCTCGAAAAAAACGCTGAAGTTTCAAATATAGATATAACCATACTATGCGAAACTCCTAAGATAAAACCACATAGAGAACAAATGGTTAAATGCATCGCTGAAATTCTTGAATTAAATGAAAATCAGGTTAGTGTTAAAGCAACCACTACCGAACAACTTGGATTTATAGGTAGACAGGAAGGCATTGCAGCACAGGCAGCATGCATTTTAAAACTATATTAGGGTTAGGAGCGTGACATTAAAGAAACTAAAATATGTTCCAAAGTACGATTTGTCTAAGATATTTAATGCCAAGAATGCTAAGATAAATCCTCCACTGACCTGGTATACTATAATTGCAAATTGGTTTTATGTAGGAAGAATCCCTTTGATGCCTGGCACATTAGGAAGTCTGGCATCATTTCCCATTTATTATTTAATTACTAATACCGCTACCTCAAATGACAATGCTGTACATATGTTCTGGGCTTGGTTCATACTGCTTTTTTTTATTGGCTGGTATGCAATATTCAAATTCGAAGAAAACACAGCAACTCATGATCATAAATCTGTCGTGATTGACGAAGTATTAGGCATGTTATTGGTATTCTGCTTATGTTTTCCTCAAGCATATTCACTATCTAAAATATTATATAAATTTATTGATATCAAACCCATGTACCTGTGCTTCCTTATAGTATTTGTAGTATTCAGATACTTTGATATAAGCAAACCTTTTTTCATTAGTTATATTGATAAACACATGAGAAGCTCTCTATCAGTTATATTAGACGATTTAGCAGCCGCTATACTATCGGCCCTAATTATATTTATTGCAAGCGGTATACTTGGTAGGTTTTTTTAGATGATTCAAATCTCACAAAAATTGATAGATCTATGCATTGCCAAGAGTATAAAAATTACCGTTGCAGAGTCTTGTACTGGTGGCATTATATCGTCTGCAATAACTTCTATATCAGGCAGCTCTAAGGTTTTTGATTGTGGATTCATCACTTATTCAAATGAATCCAAGATAGATCTCTTAAGCATTCAAACTGAAATGCTTAGAGAACATGGGGCGGTAAGCCTTGTTATAGCCTCCGAAATGGCAATCGGCGCAATTAAACATTCTCATGCTGATATAGCCCTAGCCACAACTGGTATCGCTGGCCCAAACAGCGATGGCAGCAATAAACCTGTTGGCCTTGTTTACTTCGCTATTCTATCAAAAGGTAAAGTAAAATGTATGGAAAAATACTTTGAGGGGAATAGGCAACAAATTAGAGAACTCGCAAGCACCTTTGGAATAGAACTACTTTTAGACGCAGCAACTTCATTTTAGGAAATATTATATGTGTAACTTAATCAAAAAATACTTCATTACAACAGATATAATAAAATGTTACTTATCTCCTATATTTGCACTGGTTCTTAGGGCAATAATATTTAGAGACTTTTTTACCTCTGGCTGGCTTAAGATGGGTTATATAATGAATGATCAATGGGACACGGTCCTATATTTATTTTCTGATGAATATAAAGTCCCGTTCTTATCTCCTGAAGCAGCTGCAGTATTTGGCACATTCAACGAACTCACCTTCCCTGTTTTAATATTAGTAGGATTAGCTACAAGACTTTCCGGAGCAGTGATTTTATTCATGTCTATTTTAATAGAACTAACTTTCATGCAATCTCCAATTCACATTATTTGGATGATATCAGCAAGCTACTTAATATTATATGGACCTGGCGTGTTATCAATAGATTACTTCATAGCGAAGAAGTACAAGATGAAAAATATAGCTAAGTCGGTATAATACTAGGAAGATAGTAATATCTTAGATTTATTGAACAATAAAATACTTAAGAAGCAGAGCTATAAGGCCAGTAATTGTTCCTACAGAAGTTATGGCAACACCTATAAACCATTTAAGCATCTCATTTCTGGAATCTTTAATTTCTCCACGTACGTTTGCAATCTCCCCACGTACTCTTTCAATCTCAATAGAAATTTTACTTTCTAGCTTATTCTCCAACTCTCTGATACTAGATTTTATTTCTCCAATATCAGCTTTGGTAGCGAGGTTATTCAGGTCATAATCTCGGCTTTCTGCCAGAGTGCTAACTATAAGCTCAGCCTGCTTTTCTTTAAACCCGCCTTCTATAAAGCGCTTAACAATTGCATATGTATCAAAAGAGTGGAGTATACTCATAGCATATTAACAAGTTCATAGAAGGTAGTATATATGCTATTTATTAACCTGTCAAAAGCTTCATAGATATTATGACTTAATTACCCCCAAAAATCCCGCACCCTAGCTATTATCTCACTGGGCTCTGTGAGTTGATTCACCTGGGCTCGGAATTCGCTGGAATGCTTCATGCTAGAGCTATACCAGCCTAGATGCTTGCGAGACATCATAACTCCAGTACGCGTACCATAGTAACTTAGCATATCTTCGAAATGTTCTAATATAACCGCCAATTTCTCTTCATGACTTGGGTCAGCAAGCCGCTCACCTGTTATAAGGTAATGCGATATTTGGTTAATAAGCCAAGGTTTGCCGTAAGCACCACGACCTATCATCACTCCATCTGCCCCAGATAAGCTCAATGCAGCTTCTACATCCTCTATGCTTTTGATATCTCCATTTACTATCACTGGGATCTTCACCGCATCTTTAACTTTACGCACAAATTCCCAATCAGCATTCCCACTATAAAACTGACAGCGAGTACGACCATGAATTGTTATCATTTTAATACCCACATCTTCAGCAATTTTGGCAAGCTTTGGAGCATTAAGGCTACCTTCATCCCATCCCATGCGCATCTTGAGGGTAACCGGGATATTTACTGCGGAGGGAGTTGCTTTAAGAATTTTTGCAGCAGTTGGCTCATCTCGCATTAAATGCGACCCCGAGTAACTATTCACGATCTTCTTTGCGGGGCAGCCAAAATTGATGTCAATCATTTTAGCTCCTAAATCTTCATTAAGCTTGGCAGCTTCAGCCATACTTTCTGCATCGCAGCCAGCAAGCTGTACGCTGGTTAAGCCACCTTCATGATCGAAGGAACATTTTTGCATTGATTGTCTGGTTTGTATTATCATAGAACGGCTTGCTACCATCTCTGTAACCAGAAGTGGAGCGCCAAATTTACGGGTCATTTTGCGGAATGGTTTATCTGTCACCCCTGACATAGGAGCAAGAATTACCGGTGCGCTCAGTGTGTGATTCCCAATTACTATAGACATAAACTAAAGACAGGCCAAATTTATGACCATTCTAGTCTATATTAAAAATTATATCAAGATTAGCTTGCACTTCGCCTTGCCATTGCATAGAGTCTGTCTAATCAATTTTAAAGCAGAAATTTTTTAATGTACAGAATTCTAGCCGCATTTTTAATATCTATGTTATGTTCATCAGCTCTTGCAAAGACGGATGTATCCTACATCACTGCATATGGCGGTTTGTTCGACATGCAAAGGGATACTAAAACAGGACTAGGCGGCCTTGAACTAAGATTTAATCAAGTGCATGATATCTTCGTCCCAAAGCTCGGAGGCTTTGTAGCCGGCAAAGGCTCGACCTATTTTTATGCTGGCTTTAACCTAGAGCTCCCTATTTATGAAGATTGTTTATACCTGATCCCAGGTTTTGCAGTTGGCGGATATTCCAAAAACAAAGGCAAGAATCTAGGTGGACCTCTTGAGTTCCATTCATCGATTGAGCTAAATTACAAGTTAGAGAATTGCCACAGGATAGGTGTTTCATTTGGGCACATCTCAAATGCCAGTATATATGATAAGAACCCTGGCGAAGAAGACCTTTTGCTTACTTACAGTGTGCCGTTTTGTTTTTAGTGCCTTCTAGTAAGCGATAATAACTACATATAAGTACAGTTTTATACTTGAATAGGACATTGAATAATGTAAAGTAATTTTCATAAATCTTATTTAGGTTATATTCCCCATGGCACATCCAATTCTTAGTTCCGTTGCAAACTTCATAGTAGGCACTCAACCATCTCATATAGTAAGGCACTATCAACGCTACTTAGGCGAAAGATCGCTTGCATATCCAATATATGCATCTCTCGCAGCTTATTTTGCCTACAGATTATGGCAAGTTTGGAGCTATGACCCAAATGCAGTGGTTTCTCCAGAGTATGAAGGGCAACACGTTAGAGGAGGGCAACATCAAAGAAGTTATGACACTGCTACATCTGCTAACAATCACACTCTATATAACAATACGGGTACAGATAATTTTGTAGGGAGGGACAAAAATGAATATGCTAACAACAGTCAATGCGAAGAGTCGTTTAAGGCATTATGGAATCAAGTTGATACTAAGAATGAAGAAATAGAAGAGTTACGTGAGAGGATAACAGCACTAGAGAAGGGTAGGCAGCATACTGGCACCTCACATACAACAAGAAGAGAAAGAGGATATTCGGACATAGAGCGAGAAAAGACTAATAGAACCAGATACTATGCAGCATTGACCGTTAATTCGCTAGCAGTATTATTTGCAGCTAATTGGTCTTTTGCACCGCTTTGGAAATCTGCGCACTTTATTACTATTCTTGGTGTATTAGGTGGTGAGTTCACTTACTACTTAAGCCCAGCTAATGAAAAATACAGAGCCAAATGCCAATTTGACCGTGTTGATGGAAATTTACAAAAATTCTGTGTTGCTCTATTGCATAGCCCATTTGTTCACAGTCTCGACCAGATGATAGGCGATAAGCTAGGAAATTTTGCTAGAATTGAAACCGACTATAGTAGACAGTAGGTATACAACCGGTTTGCGAGCGCAAGGATTGGCCCTAGGAAAATATCTTAAAATATTTTCCTAGGGGACTTCCATAGGACTTTTTTATGGGGTATACTGTTAAATGCAAGATAAGAGAGGTGTGGTTGGATCTAAAAACCCCTAACGAGATCCCTACGAAATTAAGTTGTGAAGAGAATACCAACAAATATCTGACTTATGTCATACCGGAGTTGATCCCACTAGTGTCCGGAATAAATTCAGTATGCCAACTATTGAGTTTAATGAAACAGCCCTATTGTCATTAAGCAACTCTCGGGATAAACTGTGTCAAAATGATCTTTTATAAATAACTTGTGACTGTAACAAATAACAACGTAGTAAATTTTAAAGATACTCTAGAGGACAAGTACTTCGCTTACGCGCTCTCTACCATTATGTCCCGCTCACTGCCAGATTTGAGAGATGGACTAAAGCCAGTACACCGAAGGCTTCTCCATGCAATGCATGAATTAAAGCTTGATCCCAAAAGTGGATATAAGAAATGCGCACGTATTGTGGGTGATGTAATTGGTAAGTTTCATCCACATGGAGATGTAGCAGTATATGATGCTTTGGTGCGGATGGCACAAAGTTTTTCCATGCGCTATCCAATCATTGAAGGACAGGGGAATTTCGGCTCGATTGATGGCGACTCTCAGGCCGCTATGCGATATACAGAGGCTAAGCTCACGAGTTATGCGATGCTACTGCTTGCTGACATTGAAAACAATACTGTAGACTTTCGCCCTAATTATGATGGCAGTGACGATGAGCCTGTTGTACTTCCATCTGCTGTTCCTAATATTTTAGCAAATGGCTCGGAAGGAATTGCTGTAGGTATGGCGACTTCTATACCTCCACATAATATCCTTGAATTGTTTGATGTACTCCTATTGCTTGCGGAAAATAAGGATGTTGAGTACGCGGAAATCTTCAAAGTTTTCCATGGACCAGACTTCCCGACCGCAGGGCTCATGGTAGTCGATGATATAGCCATGAGTAAAGCATATGAAACCGGACGTGGTTCTTTCAGATTACGTGCTAAATGGCACAAGGAAGAATTGACCCGAGGTAAGTATCAAATAATTATCACTGAAATACCATATCAAGTTAATAAACGTAAGGTGATAGAGCAGTTAGCGGAGCTATACCAAGAAAAGAAGATACCATTCATTGAGAACTTCCAGGACCAGTCAGCTGAAGATATAAGAATAGCAATAATGCCAAAAAATAGCGGCATAGACGCAGAAGCGATTATGGAAAGTGTATATAAACAAACTGAACTTGAATCTAGGATTGCACTTAATTTAAACGTCCTAAATGGTAGTTCGGAACCCAGCGTGATGAACCTCAGGGATGTTATGTGTGGATTCTTAGATCATCGCAGAAATGTGCTAAAACGTAAAATGCAGCATAGACTAGCCGCTATTAATCACCGTCTCGAGATACTTAGCGGACTTATAATTGTCTATCTTAATTTGGATGAGGTTATCCGCATAATTCGCGAAGAAGACGAGCCAAAAGCTGTGATGGTAGCTAAGTGGAATCTGAGCGATGTACAAGTAGAGTCAATTTTAAACACCCGGCTCAGATCGCTTAGAAAACTAGAAGAGTATGAGATCAAACGCGAGTGTGATGAGCTCTCTCTCGAGAAGCAAAGCTTGGAAACAACTCTCCAATCCTCTAAGAACTTTGAAAAACACCTCAAAAAAGATCTTGAGACGACTAGAAAATTACTGGCAAAAGATCCAAACTCTG
>CAYWJW010000036.1:0-9290 GCA_964458795.1 uncultured Candidatus Jidaibacter sp.
GGAAAACTTTCTAAAATACCTCAAAGATAAGAAAAACGCTGATTTCACCTCGGATAAAAATATCAATCGCTGCATCAGGTTATGGTTTGCAGTATGCGAGCAAACCTTCTCCGATGCTGAGTGTAATTCAAGGAAATCCAAAGCTCGCTTAAACAAACTTAGGGCCATGGAGTGGTTTTTAGCAGAGAGCAAAGATCGTGAATTTGTTTGCTCAATGATAGGAATGGACCCTAAGAAATTACGCATTGCAGCTTTAAAAATATTTAGAAGAGATAAACGCAATAGAAAGTTGTTGGCAAGCATCTTTGCCTCTAAAATGAGGGGGTATAAGCCCTGGCTTTAAATTTTCTGCATACAAATCAATCAACTATGAGTGCAGAAGCGATATTGATTGAAACATATTAATATAACAACGCACACTAGTGTCCTTCATGACAGACTTTGAGGGTTTTAAGCATATTTTTCTTATCTTATATCTATGAGTATACTTGACACATAGAGGTCAATGGAAGTCCCTGTTGAAAATATTTTTCATTATTTTTTACCTAAACCGCTCCATCAGTGAGGCAACGGTATTCTCGTTGATTTGAGAAACGAAATTATCACACACTACTATGTTAACAGCGATTCCCGCTGTAACTATCATAGCTCGGGTAAAACACGGAATAGATTTATATAAATTAGGGTAATCAGAAAAGTAGTCTTCTTTTAGAATATTTGCACACTTATCATGTTTCTTAATTGCTGTAATTCCTAACATAAAAAAACTTGCGCTAGATATGCAAGTTGCGCTGATTTTTAAGTATTGCTTATTAATCATAGCATCCAAAACAGGTTCACGAAATGCAAGTAGATGTGAAGCTATAAGAGTTGCATTTTGTAATATGCAAAAAATTCCATGCTTTGATGGTTCTGGGTTTGCACGAAATGCCTTTATTGCCTTATCTACTCTTTCATAAGCCTCTTTATCTTTGTCTTTGTTCTCCAATATAATAGGTTCTATACTTTCTAGGGAGATATCATTATCATATTTAATTCCAGCTTTTTCAAGAAAAGCAACAATTGCAGATGCAAGTTCACCTTGATAAAATGATTTTAACCTAGGATTAGTTCTATGATTTAACTTAACAATAGTCATGGCACACAATGTAGCAGCTGAGATAAAGCCTACTTTCAAAATTCCTATGTACATAATAACTCATCTTAATTTTGGCTTATCATAACACAAGCCCAGACTCAAAGTCAATAAACTCGCTTCTTCGGTGGGAAGGCTTTAACCTCGTCTGTAAGGCTGGTTTGGGTTACATTGCGGTAGTCTATTTTGGTCTTGCCTTTGGGGTCAATCCAAATTAGAGAGTGCTTCATCCAATTTTTATCGTCACGATTTGGGAAATCTTCTCTTGCATGTGCGCCTCTGCTTTCCTTGCGGTTAAGCGCTGCTTCCATAGTTACAACTGCTTGAGTACGAAGATTATCAAGTTCAAGGGCCTCTATAAGATCGCTATTCCATACGCGTCCGCGATCGCTGATGCCAATATTTGCAAATGAATCATGCACTTTATGAATAAGCTTGCTGCCTTCTTTTAGCAGATCAGCCGTTCTAAAGACGTTAGCATGGTCTTGCATGGTTTTTTGCATATCATGTCTGATCTTAGCAGTCGGCAGTTTACCTTTAGAGTTGAGGATTTTTTCAAACCTAGCAAAGCCAATATCAGCTATATCTTTTTTAAGCTCCTTGTGCGGAGAATTAGGTTTTACTAATTCAGCTGCGCGGATTGCCGCAGCCCTGCCAAAAACGATTAAATCAAGCAAAGAATTAGAGCCGAGGCGATTAGCACCATGCACGGATACACAGGCCGCCTCACCTATAGCCATTAAGCCTTGCACAGCTTCCAACTTCTTGCCTTTTTTAGTAAGGGCTTCACCATGGTAATTAGTAGGCACGCCTCCCATGTTATAATGGACTGTTGGAACCACGGGAATTGGTTGCTTGGTTAGATCAACTCCAGCAAATATCTTAGCACTTTCCGAAATACCTGGTAGGCGTTCATGTAAGACCTTTGGGTCTAAATGTGATAAAACAAGATATATATGATCCTTTTTCGGGCCAAAGCCTCGCCCTTCCCTAATCTCTTTGATCATGGAACGGCTTACTACATCACGCGATGCCAGGTCTTTGGCAGATGGCGCGTAGCGCTCCATAAAACGTTCACCATTAGAATTGATTAGGTATCCGCCCTCACCCCTTGCCCCTTCGGTAATCAGGCAGCCAGCACCGTAAATTCCTGTAGGATGGAATTGAACAAACTCCATATCTTGTAGTGGCAATCCTGCGCGCAAAACCATGCCATTACCATCCCCAGTGCAAGTGTGGGCCGAGGTTGCAGATTGATATGCACGACCATATCCCCCTGTTGCAAGCACAGTTATATGAGATCTAAATCGGTGAAGCTTCCCATCTTCAAGAGAATAGGCTGTAACACCTCGACAAACACCATCTTCCATTATTAAATCAAGGGCGAAGTACTCAATGAAAAATTCCACATCAAATTTTAGAGATTGCTGATAGAGTGTGTGTAAAATGGCATGCCCAGTTCTATCCGCTGCGGCACATGTGCGCTCTGCTGGTTTTCCTTCTCCGTATTCTGTTGTCATCCCACCAAATGGCCGCTGGTAGATCTTACCCTCTGCTGTCCTGGAAAAGGGCACTCCATAATGCTCAAGCTCAATAATAGCTTGAGGCGCATGTTGACACATGTATTGAATTGCATCTTGGTCACCCAGCCAATCCCCTCCTTTAACCGTATCATACATATGCCAGCGCCAGTCATCCGGACCCATGTTGCCAAGAGCTGCTGAAATCCCACCTTGCGCTGCCACAGTATGGCTCCTAGTAGGAAATACTTTAGTTATGCACGCGGTCTTAAGACCTTTCTCTGCCATACCAAGGGTAGCACGCAAGCCCGCACCGCCAGCACCAACTACCAATACATCGTACTCATGGTCAACAATTTCATATTTGTTCATAAAATTTCCTAACTAATTCTAAGTAAAATATATATGCTAAATACAGCAATCAAACCAGCAACTACAGTTGTTATAATGGTTGCATACATAAGCAATAAAGCCGCAATTTTAAGCGCATGGCAATGAACATAGTCTTCAATAATCATGCGAAGACCAAGTGATGCATGATAAAATGCAATAAGGATAAACAAGATGGCACCAATAACTGTAGCAGGAGATGTCATAAACCATGGAAGACTAGTTTCATCCTGCCGCACAAATAATATAATAGTTACTACAAACCATATGAGCAAAGGAACCATAAAAATGGCTGTCACGCGTTGGTGGATAAAGTGATCCGTCCCGCTTCTCGCACTACCAAGGCGCTTAACTTTTGCAAGTGGAGTTCTGATGCTCATAAAATTTACCTCAGGCAATATTTAATATTATTAACCAGGTGGCTAAAGTGAGAAATGATGCTATAACAACCGCGATCCAGCCTGTGATTTCCATAGTCCTCACATTAAAGCCAAACCCAGCATCCCAAAACAGATGTCGTACCCCAGTACAAAAATGGAAAAATACTGAAAAGCTCCATGCTATGAGAACTATATGCCCCCAAATATTGCTGAAGAACTGCCAGACCCAACCTTCCATCGGAGTTTTTGTAGAAAATGTCACACAAACTATCCACCAAACAAAAGCAAATAATCCTAAGAAATTTACAACACCTGAAACTCTATGCATGATTGAAAGCGTCGAGCTAATTTGCGGCCTGTATATACTCAAATGAGGAGAAAGAGGTCTTTGTAATTTATCATCTTGATGCTGCATACACCCTACTATAATTCATAAAATTGAAATTCGGCATAGCCTCAGACATATTGAGCTTTTAACGCTCGTATATCTCACCTTCAACTTCATCAGGGTGATCAAGCTTGCCTTTAACGCCACAGGCGCTTACTAAGCTTAGAGAAGCAAGAATGAAGAATAATTTTAGAAGAGTTTTATACATAAAGCTAATAGAAAATATTAAATCAGTCTTAAGGATATTGCTTTTAACCTGTATCTCAAGCTTTTTCTTGCCTGTTACATTAAAAAGTTATGCAGCCTTATTATCCTGCATGATACCGGTTGAGCCAAAGCCCCCTTCACCGCGCTCGGTTTCGCTTAAATCCCTTACTATATTCCAATTAACCCTAGAGTACTTTGCTATAATCATTTGCGCAATTCGCATACCACGCTGGATTGTAAAGTCTTTATTACTTAAATTTATTAAGATAACGCATATTTCTCCACGATAATCTGCATCAATAGTACCAGGAGAATTAGGGACTGAGATGCCACTTTTAAGAGCGAGCCCTGACCTTGGACGTATTTGTGCCTCATATCCTTCGGGTAGTGCGATACTTATGCCAGTTGGAACGGCAATAGTTTCAAAAGGCTTAAGCACAATGTCTGAATCAATAGCCGCTGCTAAATCCATGCCGGCACTATCTAATGTGGCATAAGAGGGCAATGGCAATTCACCTAAGTTTGGTAATTTTTTTATGGATACAAATGCACTGTCTGTCATATTAAAGCTCTAATTAATTATTGTAACCTTTTTGGAGGTTTCTTTGTTGAAGATTATATCCTGATCTGGTTTTAAGTCATATTGTTTTTTTGATAAAACATCTTTACTTTCCTCACGCTTTTTTTCAATTAAAGCAAGTACATCATTAACTATCTCTTTTTTGGACCAATTGACATTTTTATCAATTTTAGCAAAGACAATTCCTCTAGGGTCAACAAGCAAAGTTGTTGGCAATGATTTTACACTAAATGCACCCATAGCCTGCTTATTGGGATCTAAATAAATATCTAAGTGCTTAATTTTCAAAGATTTATAATAAGCTTGTATGTAACTTACATCTTTATAATCCATAGAAATTGGAAGAATCACAAAATCTTCCACATCCAAAAAATTAGCATTACTTCTTAGCTTATCCAATCCTTTTAGCTCCTCTGAGCAGCTAGTGCACCAAGTGGCAAAGAAATAAATCAGGACAAATTTACCACGAAAGCTCTTAAGTGTAACCGCCTCCCCCTCGACATTAAATAAAGATATTCTTGGCTCTGTGAAACTTTCCATCTCAACCTGATTTGATAACAATTCAGAAGTTCTCTTATGTGGCTTCTCAAGCTCAAGCGAAACATCGACCTTTTCAACAATTTCTTGCGATTTAGCATCACTATAGAACAAAAGCACCACCAAAATAGATAAATGCCAAAAACTAGTAAATGAGGTCCAGAAGTAAAAGAAAATAGATTTTTTTGAAATTTCCATCTTGCACGTTTTGTTAAAATGATTTACACCTTAACAAAATTTTAACAATATCCCAAGAGATATATTTATGGCACTAAAAAAAATAAAACTACCTGAGTCTACCGATGTAAAAGCACTTAGCAATGATAATACCACTCTTGATGGTAATCTTGAAAGCTTCTCAAAAGCAATTTGGGGAGAAAACCAGAATTCAAACCCTATAGTTGCTGACTTTTTGTCGACTATAGATGGTGATTACAAGCTTTATCCGCACACTATTGAGTCTCTGAAAGCCCAATTTAAAATGCATATCAAACGAGAAGTTATACCAGAGTATGAAGGCAAACAATTAATTGATGCGCTCGATAAAGTGCATAGAGAATTGGCAGAGAGTAAGCTTGATGTTAAATCTTTTCATTCGATTTATGAATTGATTGCTGATCGCATTTCCGAAATTGCCCCTGAAGCTTATAGATGGTACTCAGTTGCGCGTTCGCAGAGTTCGCAAACAGCTGGCGATCTCAAATTATGGGTACGCAACGCGATTGATATATTGGATTCATCCCTTCAGCAACTGCAATCAAAATTGATTAATAGGTCTGAAGACACTGTCAAAACTATCTTTCCGGCTAATTCTAATTCACAGCTTTACCAACCAACTTCATTTGGGCATCATCTACTTGCCTATGTAGAAATGTTTGGTCGCGATCGGGCACGCTTTAAGGACGCCAGAACTCGCCTTAACGAATCTCCATATGCTTCGGGTGAGATTGTTGGAAACTCATTTAATTTGAACAGAGAAATGGTTGCACGTATACTATCATTTGATCGCGCGATGCAAAACTCAGTCGATGCAGTATCCAGTAGAGATTTTATCATCGAATTCCTATCCGCAACCTCCAATAGCTTTGTCAATCTATCAAGACTTGCCGGTGAGATGATATCTTGGCACAGTAGCCGTAACAATTACATCAATTTTGATTCAAGCTTAGTAGAACAAAGCCTGATTCTTCCTTATAAGCGTGACCAATTAGCACTTGAATCAATACGATCCAAAGCAAGCAAATCTATTGGATCCTTGATGTCAGTGCTTTCTATGTCTAAGGATTTGCCACTTGAGCATTCAAGAGACTATGAAGAAATGCTAGAAGTTGCCCTCACCTCTTTTGCTGATCTTAGTGGCTCTTTGAACACCATGGCTTTAATGGTAAGCAGCTTTACTCTAAATAGAAAAACTATGAAAGAAGCAGCCTCTAAGAATTTCTCGACAGCCCAAGATTTGGTAGATTGGATCGTACAAAAATCCAACGTTAATCTTATTGAAGCACAAACCAGAGCGCGCAATATAATTGATTATGCAATTGAAAAAGGTAAGAAGTTATCATTACTAGAGCTTGCTGAACTTAAAAAGTTTGAGCCTGCTGCAGATGAGGACATATACAGCGTATTGATTCCTTCAAGAGCAATAATAGCTCGCCGCAGCGGCAACGGTTCGAATCCAGTTCAAATTCGCAAATCTATCCGAGCAGCAAGGCGTAAATACCTGTAGCTTACCTGGTTATTTCGCCAGCTTCACTACGTTTTGATACACGGTCAACAAAAGCCCGTGCTCTCTCCTCTTTACCTATAGTAAGGACTTCTTTTTGTGCTTCTACTTTCTCTTTAATAATATCATGGTTTAATGCTGTAATATTATTAAGCTCTCTAAACGCTTCTTTGAGATCTTTATCAAAGCCAGTTACCACATCCAGCCCTCTAGCCATAGCAGCTATTATATCTGTAAAGAACTCAGCTACACTCTCGATTGTCCAAGGTTCTGGCTTCGGGGCCTCTCTATTAAGACCATCAACTACCTTACCCAGATTTTCCTTGGTTTTATCCGAGCTCAAATAATTAAGCACCATAGTTATTTTTTCAGCACTACCCTCTCTCGCATTAGGGAGCAAAGTAGCATCTACACTGGCAAGCGCCCGTATAACGCGCTCTGGATCTTTGTTTATGAGTTCAGCAAGCTTAAAGTTATCCCGTTGATCAAACCTATTTATCAGCTTATCAACAGCTTGAATTGTCGCACCCTTATCGTCCGCGCCTCTCTCTTTCAAATTACCTTTAAGTTCAGTTAAATAATCATAAGCCTCAATCTTCCTAGCCTTACTACCATAAGCATTGAGCTTTTCATCACTTTGAGAAGCTAGAGTTTGCAAGAAAGTTCTCCTTGTAGTGTCATGTACTCTAGAAGTTGTATGTAATTTCACTTTATCATTCAAATCATTTACTAATCCACTCATGCCCTTAGCTATACCTTCTGAGAACTCTTGAATGGAAGCACCTTGCTGCACCGCACTGTTAGATGCATATAGATTTGCAGAGGCTTTTGCTATATTATTCAAACTAGTTTGTAGCTGATCTACATATTGTTTATTAGCACGCTTCCCTCTCTGCGCTTCAATTAATATCTCAAGCTTAGCTAATTCTACAATTATAGTCCTAAATTCTGGGCTTCTTCTACCATTATCATCAATCAATACATCAATGGAATCTCTTAAGCCCTTAGTAACCGCTTCTCTAGCTTCACCTTCCTTAAATACCTTAGCTGCAAACCCTTTGGTTTCCCTTCCTATAGCTGACTCTATAGTTCCTTTAAATAATGAACCATATGCTTCATATACTACAGCAAAATCGGTAAATGCGTCGCGTATATCCTTATCATACCCCATTAAAGAATCAATTCCGCGCTTAGCTTCTTCAACATAATTGATGAATGGAACTGCAATATGCTCCCAAAGCAACCCTCCTTTCTCTTCTGTTTTGTCCAGCTGATCCACAATATATTGCATATTTCTTTTCGTAGTATCCGAAGCCAAAACATTCATAAGAGCAGCTGCAGTTCGCATTCTTTCATCACTTGTTGGCAATTTCTTGCTCTGTACATCTTTTAAATAACGAACTACTGCATCCGGGTTCTCATTAATCAGCTGCGCTAGCTTGAATTGATCTAACGCTACACTGAATTTTCCTATCGCCTTGTCTATATCTCTCATTGGCTGCGCCTCTGGGCTATTTCCTCTCTTTACCCAACTCTTCTTAACTTCAGCCAAATATTTACTATCCAATGCATTTTTCACTGCGCTGTCATGCAATTCCATTTTACCAGATGCAACAGCTGATAATACTGGCACCAGCATAAAATCCGCAGCAGATGTTAGTCTGCCATGCCCTGTAGCTGTACCTAACGTTGCGGTTTGGTACAAAACTTCAGCACGCATGTTTAGCGATTCCACAACTGTAGCCAAATCTCTCCCAACAAGTGTAAAAAAGTTACTAATAGATACATGCTGTTGCAGCGCAGGATTACTAGCATAAAACTGCCCTATTTGCAGTTGCAGCTGATTTAGCTTAGTTTGCATATCTTTAGCATCCGTTACTTCATCTGCACTAAAGCTATTCAGCAAACCATCAATAGATGATATTAAGCGAGCATATTCTACAGTGTCCCGCCCCCTATCACCTATCATTTGATTCAGAGAACTTTTAAACCCTATAATGGCGTTTATATTCATTTTTCTGATTTCGCCATTTGCATTTAAAGCATTAAATTCCTTAGCTCCTTCAACTTCCTGTGCACCCGTTGAAATTCGAGATGGCTTATAGCGTACCTCACCCTCTGAAACTGTATCATCCACATATCGCGTCTCAGGAGTTACTGTACCATGCTGCATAATAGCTACATACTTTTTAGCTTTATTAATATCATCAAGGCTAGCGGTTGGCATACTTGATACTCCTGCAGCTGGAGCGAGAGCTTCCTCTGCTGAGGAGATATCTAGCATTTCAGAAATTGGTGGTGGTAGATCCGTTGGAACTGGCGGTATATAAACCGGCGGCATATCTGGCGGTGGTGGGACGGCTCCTTCTACTATTGGTGGTGGTGCTGGCTCTGTTGGAATTGGCGGTGTATAAGCCGGTGGCATATCTG
>CAYWJW010000036.1:9390-16102 GCA_964458795.1 uncultured Candidatus Jidaibacter sp.
CTTCTACTACCGGTGGTGGTGCTGGCTCCGTTGGAATTGGTGGTGTATAAGCCGGCGGCATATCTGATGGTGGTGGGAATGCCCCTTCTACTACCGGTGGTGGTGGCAATGGTGCATTTAAATGAGTTTGCAAGAGCTTTTCTATATCTGTATCTATAACCTCTCTGCTATCATTCTCAGGAAAATATAACTCTCTAACAACTTCACCTTTATCATCAAGCAACCCTGCAGCTTTCATGCTTGCACCAGCATCCAACAATGCTTTCACGACTTCTATCTGATATGTTGCAACTGCCACCCTTAAAGCTGTGTTTCTATCAGCATCCATAACATCAACTTCTACATCATTATTCAATAATGTTATAACAACCTCTGGAAGTTCATTTTGGACTGCATAAATTAACGGAGATAATTGTTCTTCACCAATCCTAACTGCTGAGATATCTACACCTTCTCCGATCAGTTTATTTACCTCTTCCGCATTTCCAGCTTTTATAGCGGCTTCTAGCGCTTGTACCTTATCCTGCATACAACTAGTCCAATTCAGTTATCCTATTTGAATTCTCACACAGGAAGATTAATAAATGGTTAATTTCTTAAATTTTATATACAAAAAGCTGCAACTCTGGTGTTATGGGAGATACAGAGGTATAAAATTATTTACGTGAGGGACTTCCATTGGCAAAAATGGAGGTATATACTAATAAATATAGGATGAGAGAGTTGTGCTTTGCCCCTCGAAAACCTTACGCTCTTCTCTGATGAGACCCTAATTTTCTTCGTCATCCGAAACTTAATTCTGGATCTTACAAAGGGTTAGGGAGATGCTGAAATAAATTCAGCATGACATAGGTCTTGCTATCAGTACTGTAACAAAATGTCACAAAATTAATTTTTTTGAATGCTGTTTTATTTTTAGACTTGTAAGTTTCAGGGTTTGACGTTAAACATTCCACAAGTTCAAACAGCAAGGATTATTTAATGAAAAATATCAGTATTGGCTTAGCTATGGCCCTTACACCATATATTGCAAGCGCACTTGAGCCACCTAGGGTTGAGCTTAGTGGTAAAATAGATTTTCAAGCTGGTGTGGTAAAAGAAAAGTACCCTTTTATGTACTCAAGTCCTGGTAATACCGCAATAGGTGGCAAAGTAGATAATTACGGATTTGTAAATGATACTGCGCTTGATATAAAGATAGATGGAATAATATGTCCTGATTTAATAACCTATGGTGGCTATATTAGGGCGCACGGCGATACTAGTATTGCAACTAATGACGAGATCTTCTTTGGTGACAAGGCAATGATTTACTTCCAGCATAATAAGTATGGTCGTATTGAAGGCGGGAATACCCCTGGTGCAGGTGGACTGTTTGAGATGGATACAGTAAATCTCATGCAAGGAACCTTTGGGATTGATGGGTTTTGGTCACAATGGGTGGCAGATAAAAGTCTTCGCACCTCTACTATATTCCAAACACCTCTTCCGGTCTTAGGTGGTGAAACTCTTGCAAATATACTTGTTCAATTGGGCCAAGGTCAAGAAAGAGATACTAGGAGCTTTGAGTTCATTATCTCTCCGAATATAGTGTCTAACTACTCAGGGCACTATTACTCAGATTCACCGAAAGTTAACCTTTTCACTAAACCAATTGAAGAACTTACCTTGGGTATCAGTTTTATTCCAAATTTGGACTCCGCTGGAACAACTAGTGGCATGGCGCCTATAAATGCTGGTCCTCAAGATGATAGGAAAGGCAATCCTGCTACTTATAAGAACATATTTAGTGGTGGTTTTGTTTATGAGAAAAAGAACCTATTCGCTAAGGAATTTGGTATAAAAACTGGTGTGGTTGGAGAATACGGCAAAGCAAAAGTGCCATATATGAACAACTTACGTTCTTATGAAGCTGGGCTTATGTTCAATTACACGAACATGCGCTTTGGTAGCACATATGGCAGCTGGATGGATTCTTTAACATTGAAACAAAAGACTGTTGGTTCTCGTCATGGAAGCTACTACTATACACTAGGTTTTGCTCAGAATTTTGAAAAACTAGGTTATGCTATAACCGCTATGGAAAGCGCCAAAGCTGGGGGGATTGAAGTATTAGGCTATCAAATCCTTCAACTTGGGCCTCTATTAACTGGTAGCGGCATAAATGCACAGTCCTTTGCTGATCCTAAAATGAATAGATTTAGGAACATTGTGTTTGATGTGGATTATAAATTGGCTCCGGGTTTCCTACCATACGCAGGGCTATCATTATTTAGATTCAAGGAATCTCATGGTGCTAAAGATACAGGATATGTATTCCTTAGCGGTGTTAGACTTACTTTCTAGAATCGTTTATTGAAAAATTAGAAGTTTATGTTAATGTAATTGGGAGAGCATATAATGTATCTCCCTTATTTTAAGAGGTTAAATTAAATGTTTAGAAAACTTTGTTTGATTAGTTTGTGTGGGTTGTTAGTCGCTTGTGGCGGTGGTAGCACAACTAGTTCATCTGATAAGCAAGATGAGTATCCAAAAACATGGAGAGACAGGCAGCTTGAAGATATGGGCAAACTAACCGGCGAGGAAGGATTAGTTATATTCGGTGGCAAAAGCAAATCAGCTGCGGCAAGCCAAGGTATAAATGTTAATAGCTATCTATGGCGCGCGTCTCTAGATGTAGTTCATAAAATGCCTCTAATATCCGCTGATCCTTTTGGTGGAGTAATATTAACAGACTGGTACCTAGTGGGAGGAGAATCAGCTAAAGAGCGCTATAAACTTAGCATTTATGTAGTTGGTGCTGAGCTTAGGTCTGATGCCGTTCGAGTAGCTGCATTCAAACAAATACTGGATAAAAAAGGTAATTGGGGCGAGGCTATTGGCAACGATGCTCTAGCTACTGAAATCGAAAATAAAATTTTACTTAAGGCACGTGCGATAAAATATAAATCAGGTAGGTAAGTAATTTGGCTGCAAGCAAACGAACAGTAGTGATATTTATTATAATATTGGCTGCGTTATTTACGCTTCTTTACTCAGTTTCCCAAATTCTTACACCATTTGCTATAGGTTTATTACTTGCCTATTTTTGTTCGCCTATTGTTGACAAGCTTGAAAGATTTAAGATTGGCCGCTCATTATCATCAGTATTAGTTTTAAGCGGCATATTGATAGTTATAGTTGTATTTTCAGTTACGGTCATACCACTGCTTTACAACCAAATTTCATTGCTTGCTTATGCTGCAATTGAGCGCAAGGATGATTTGAATCAGTTTGTGACATCACTTATAGGACGTTTTCATCTATACCCTACTTTAATGGAGAGCTTACAATCATCCTTTAGCGATCTTGGTTCCAGCATACTAGGGGTTTTTGGTAATTTTATTTCACGAGCTGTAGAGTCCAGTATCGCTGCAGTAAATGTTATTGCCTTGGTGTTTGTAACACCAATTGTGCTTTACTATTTTTTAGTAGATTGGCCGCGACTGGTAGCAGTCATTGACTCTCTAATCCCACGCAAAATGCTAGAGCGCTACCTGGCTCTTAAAAAAGATATAGATTATGCACTATCAAATTTTATACGAGGTCAGTCGCTAGTATGCTTAATTATGGGAATATATTATGCTATGGGACTTACTATAATAGGCACGGAATCAGCTTTAGCCCTTGGTTTCATTGCTGGCCTCCTTACATTTATACCATTTGTTGGAGCCCTATTCAGCGTATCTCTAACCTGCCTTATAATAGCAGTGCAATATTCCTCACTTACCAAGGTATTTATGGTCATAGCTCTGTTTGCCTTTGGGAACTTCATAGAGAATAACTTTATAGTTCCAAAGTTTATTGGAAGCAGGTTACACCTGCACCCAGTTTGGGTTATCTTTGGATTGCTTGCCGGTGGAACCTTATTAGGATTTATTGGCATATTGATAGCTTTACCATTGACAGCAGTAATTGCTGTAGTTATAAGATATCTACTGAAAGATTATAAAAACAGCTCAATTTACAGTTCTTAACATATGACACAAGTTTTCGGCGTTGCGGGCGATTTGCTCAAACAATATATTGAAAAAATTGAAAGGCTCGAGCAAGAAAAAGCTGATGTCCTAATTACACTACGCGAAACCTTTGCAGATGCCAAATCCAATGGTCTTGAGCCAAAGGTTATGCGCCGCATCCTTAAAGAAAGGAAGATGGATAAAAATGAGCTAGATGAAGAAGAAACTCTACTCATGATGTATAAGCGCGCTCTCGGCATGTTGCCTGAATTAGACCAATAGAACACGCCTTACATTCTTATAGAACTTGCAGCTTCTCTCATGTCACTTAATATAGTAAGTTCTTCAGCACTTCTAGGATATCTATAACATGCTTCAGCCCATTCTATACACCTCTCCATATATAGCTTATGTGCTTTAGGATCTTCAAATTCGTGTAAGAAGAAATTCATATTTCTAAGAACAGTAGTTGCTTGAATTGGTATGCGATTATGTATAGCGATAATAAGAGGCGAAATAACTTTCATATTTAGCAACCCCTCTCTATGAACTTCTGTTAAACATAGCACAGCCGGGGCACTATCAGTAATAACTTCAAAGAACTTAGTTTTATGATAAGCTAGCGCCACCGACGCAAAAGTTAAATGTACAGCCTTAGGTAATTTTGTGTTTGGATCTATGTAGTTAAATCCGAAAAGCATTCTTGTATCCTTTCTTAGCACATCTAAAATCCCACATAATTCCCTGCAGTTAGCAAAAGTCTCATCTAGTTTTAATAAATGCATTAACTTCATTATAAAATCATCTCTTTCCTCTTCAAAATCATCCTCTTCCTCTTCAAAAGCGTCTTCAACTCTCATCATCTCAAGTACATCAGACACATCTTGTATTTCAACGTAAATATCTTTGGCCATTTTTCACCTATATTCTTATGACCTTAGCTATACCATAATTGCATGATATTCGTCTATATTAATAGCAGTCAAAAAATCTTCATCGTGAGAAATAACAATCATTGCTCCAGGATATCTCTTCAAAACCTCTATTACATGCGCACGTGTTTCAAGATCCAGGTTATTGGTAATTTCATCTAAAACAAGTAGCTTAGGCGTAACCGCTGCAATTTGCGCTAAACTTAATCTAACTTTCTCACCACCAGATAAATTCGCAACTAGCACATTAACCTCCTCATTTTTACGAAATAAGAAGTCATTCAAATGACACCTGATCTCTGCATGCGTCCAATTGGGGATAAGCTCTGCAATACTCTCAAGTACAGATTTATTAGGGTTAAGCGTGTCATAATTCTGATCAAGATATCCAATATCTTGAATTTTTGGTACATACCAATTACCCAACTTGATTGTATCCTTTCTTCCGATAATCGCTTTGATAAGAGTTGATTTGCCAGAACCATTATCTCCAGTTACAGCTAATCTATCACCTACTTTAACTGATAGATTAATACCCTGAGTAATAGGAAAGTTATCTTCATATCCCACGCTTCCTCCAGTTATAGAAACTACAATACCTTTACCAAGCTCCGCACTATCTAAAGAAAATTTAGGTAGTATAATCTCTGGCAGACGCAGCTCTGCTAGTTCATATATGAGATCCTGCTTCCTATTACTAATATCAGCTCTCTTTCTACCTGAGGTTTCCTCAGCTCTAGTCGCTTTGGCTCCACTTACAACTGTAGGCCATTTACGTTCAGATATAGACTTCCTCCCTCTAGCGGCACTTTTTCTAGCGCGCTCTTGCTCTACCATCAAAGCCTCATGCATACTTTTCTTCTGTCTAGTGACTCGAGATAATTCTCGTTCAATCGATGCGCGCTTTATGCGGATTTCTTGCATATAATCATCATACTTCCCCGAAAACACATGAATCTTTCCACAATCAATATGCCAAATAGTATCTATGCAATTTCGTAGCAACTCTGGATCATGAGAAATAATGATCAAGGTACCAGGAAAAGCATTTAGCATATGCATCAATGATTTCCGATTGCGTTTGTCTAGATGATTGGTTGGTTCATCCAAAAGCAATACGTTAGGATCAACTGCTATTGACTTAGTCATAGCCGCGTTAAATCGTTGCCCGCCACTTAAAGAGTCAAACCCTTCAGCGACTTGTGGAACATGACCTATCCTTACGTCTTCCGGGATTATCACTTTACCACTGCTTGTATTGCTCAATCCTTGTAAAATTTTGAGCAAAGTTGTTTTTCCACTCCCATTACGCCCAATAATGGCGATGCGGCTACCATACGGTACAACCGCGGTGAAGTCTTCAAAGCAAGTTTTATGTGGTAATAAAAGGCTAATGTCTATTAGTTGTATAGGTTTGTGTATCATATGAATCTCTCTGATACCAATTCCAGTAAATAACTGTACAGATGCGCTTCACCTTTTGATTTTTTAAATCAAAATTTATCCGGCATCTGTATAGTTATTTACTGAAATTGGTATTATTTGGCATTTAATGGTTGTTCACCTGCCATTTTTGCAGGTTAAGAGATAGACTTCATGATATTAAACCTCAATTGTATTCCTATGTATTATATAGCATTTTCATGTTATAGGCAAGAGTTGGTGTAGCCGCTTTAACTATAGAACCTCAGTTCGGGATTAGGTTATAAGTAATACAGCAAGTAAAGCCCAATTCCTGTCATCCATATTAAAGCTTCACTAACGCTCAGAATGTTTTATAGA
>CAYWJW010000037.1:0-15949 GCA_964458795.1 uncultured Candidatus Jidaibacter sp.
ATTCCCTGTAAACCTTTGTTGATAATCTGGAACCGACTTTACGAACTTTTACAATTCCGGACGCAGGTTAGGAATCCATCTTAAGGCTAGGATAAATTATGAAGATAGTAGTGGTGTTGGTACGTTTGGAGTCAATGGTTAAGGTAATCTTTGCAAGACCATGGCTTCCGGATCAAGTCCGGAATGACTAAGAGTAGATAGCCATTATAGCGCCAATTATACCGCTTACAGGACACTTCCAGACAGTTGTGAAAAATTCAGCATGACAAGTATTAGGGCACCACAAACCTACGGTTGAAGACATAATCCACTCCTTCTGCTACCACCTTCACCCTCACCTCCCAATTGCCGGGAGTAAGGTTTGGGAGTGTGGCTTCGAATTTATGATCTCCCATAGATTGAAATGAAAGCATTTCATCAAACTCTGCGGTTACGGGTTTCACTACTTTTGCTTCTAATAAATAATCAGCAAAAGCCGTATTTAGCTTCAAAGTTACTTTGCTGTTTAATATTGCGATTTCTGCGAGCACGGCTTCATCTGGCTGCATTAGGCTCGTTTGGTATATTTTGCCGAAATCCAATCCCTTTTGATATGCTTTCTCGGTTACTTCTCCAGTAAAAGTTGAACGAGCGATGTACACAAACCCGCATATAATGACGGTGAATGAGATTATAAAGGCGATGATTAAAGCAGGAATGTGTCGGCTATTTTTAAACATAAAATACTCAATTATTGCAAATAAAGTATACACCAGTTAATTACCTTATTGCAAAGAGGAAGAAACAGTTATTTAATTAATTTATGCAACCAAGGTAATATTATGCGCCAGAGCCAGTTTAAAACTCAACATAATTTAATCAGTCATAGTGATGAAAAGATATATGAGATAGCCGTCAATGAGTTGAGACAGAATGTACTTAAGAACACTACTAAATCTGATGTCCCAGCAATTGAACGCATGCAAATACTGGATGAGCTTTGTTCATTTGAGTTAGGTAGATTTCTAATTCAAAATCGTGGCTTGAATGGAAGATGGACGCAATATTTGGTACTTCACCCTCAAAATGGTAGGTTAACTGGTCTAAGTAGTGATGGCAAGCCTCTTTCAAAGTTTGAAAGATGGGCGCTTGACAGATGTCCAATAGCGCTCGCAGCTCAAGAGCGGTTTTTCACATTTCAAAAGTTATTACAGAACAAACTTAAAAATGGCATTAGGATAGCCTCCATTCCATGCGGCTTGATGGATGATCTGTTAGGACTTAACTATAAAAATTTAAATGACTTTAAGCTAACTGGAGTGGATTTAGACGAACAAGCACTACAGCTTGCTTTAGAAAATGCAGTGCAAAATAGACTTGAAAAGCACTGTGAATTCATTGAAGAAGATGCTTGGAACATGCAAATCAAAAACCAATTTGATCTTATAACCAGCAATGGGTTAAACATTTATGAACCAGATGATGAGCGTGTAGAACAGTTTTATAGCAATTTATATAAGGCATTAAAACCTGAAGGAACGCTGATAAGCAGCTTTTTAACCCCACCACCTACCAGGGAAAATAAGTCCGAATGGGATGCATCGCAAATTAATGAAGATGATTTGCGTATCCAACGCATACTTTTAGGAGATATCCTCAATATACGTTGGCTTGCAGCACACAGGAGTGAAAGCAAAATGCGTGATATCTTCGTTGCCGCTGGTTTTAAAGAAGTAAATGTAATATACGACCGCCAAAAATTATTTCCAACTATAGTGGGAAATAAGTAAAAAAATCTGCGAATTTAGATAAAAATCTCATTTTTTATTGATATTCAGTATTATTTGCTATATTATTCCGCAAATCAACTTTTGTGGAACAATATGATGAATAATACTTTAAAACTTGCTGGACTTGTGGTTCTATCTTTAAATTTAATAGGATGCGCTACAGTAACTACTGGGCAAAATCAATCAGTATCAGTATCTACCGGAGATGCATCATCTGCAACCTGTGAGCTTAGCAATGATAGCGGCAAATGGTTTGTTGCTTCAACACCTGGCTCTGTAACAGTTAAACGCGATTATAGTGATATGACCGTCGCTTGTAAGAAAGGTAATAAAAGCGGCTCAACCACAGTAAAGTCACATACTAAAGCCATGGCCTTAGGGAATGTTATTGTTGGTGGAGTTATAGGTACTGCAGTTGATATAGGTACTGGATCTGCTTACGATTATCCTACTAATATAGATGTGAAGCTTAAGTAATAGCAATTTTGAAACTACCTAAGCAACTCAATCGCATTATGTCCAGGGTCTTTTACTAAAGTCAGAGTATTTAGATCTAAGTATATAGACTCTGGGCATACATCAGTATTCGTAGTTAGAATACTGCTTTTAATCCAATCTAATGCTTCACTACCGCTTCCTTGCGTACGCTGACAGAATTCGGCCATCAAAAGGCAAAGTCTTGTAGTTTTACCCTGAATACTTAGGCAATGAGATATCTCTCTAAACGCTTGGTCATACATGCCAACATTCAAAGAGAATTGCGCAAGGATAATCTTGCTTTCAATTGATTCGTTATTATCACGATGCAAATTGAGAGCAAAGTCATAAAGCTGATCATTGGAATAAATCTCTGAAAGCTTTAATATAGCCATGGTAATTTCAGGACTTTGATGCTTTGAAAAGCACGATTTTACTATGCTCAAAACTTTTCCTTTAATTTTATGTTTAACCGCAGTTTCAATTAATAGGGGTAAACTGTAATGGAAATTCGGTTCAAGCTTTAGTAGGTCAACAAGGTCCGACATCGCCTGCTCAACAATTCCATTGTTCAATAATTCCTTGGCTAAGTTATAACCGGTAATTGTCCTTATAACTGCTGCCTGCCCTCTATCCATATAACCAATGTTATTATCCACAAAATCCTCGAGATCTTCCCATAGCCCAAGCTGAATATAAACTTCAATAACATAAGTCATCACGGTAGTTGTTTTATTTTTAGACCAAGCCCTCTCAAGCGCTGGTAATGCCGCCTGCCAATTACGCTCAATGATTGATTTATCGAGCGTTATTATGTCAAATACAGCCCTAGCTTCATCAGTAGTAGATTTTGCTAAAAGCCATTCTATATCCCGCTTATTATCAGGCTTTTCAACTATTAGGTTACAAACTTCAGCAAGAGCTTTATCAGATGTTAATTTGGCAAGCTTAGCTGCAAGCTTCTTTGTCTTTAGTGCATTTCTTGACGCCATCTCTACGATCAGCTGACGCTGAATCTCCATAAGATTTGTAATTTTGCGCTCTATAAAGTATGTCTTTATTGATGCTGGGAAACTCAAAATTTTCTTAAGCAAGCTTACTACAAAGCATAGCGTCACCATAAAGATAATGACTACTACCAAGCCAACCATAACACTAGTTTCAATTTGATACCCTAGTATTGATAGTATCAACTCACCGCTATTTATGGATAACCAATATCCAAATATAACAAGCAGTACAAGTGCAAACAGAAAAGATAAAACCTTAACCATTAACCATCCCATTTAGTTTATCTACAGCAGCTAGTGCATCACTTGCCGGTCTTAAAGCGTCAGCAATTTTAGTTATGCCTTCATCCACACCACGAAACTTGCTGGCTACAACATAAGCCGCTTGTATCCTACCTTCCAGCAAGAGCTGAACTATTATTGAGGTTATTTCGTTACTAGTTGCATGGATTTTGTTCTCATCCACTTTTTTAACTGTAAACAAATTGGTGAAAAAGTGCCGCACAGAGTTTATAAAACCTTCCCCTTCAGGGTGTTTGGTGCGATTCGCTGCTTCATCATATAGATTTGAAAGAAGCTCACTTACTTTCAGTCTATCGGTCGCTAGATAATTATTGATAGTTTGAAAATTCGCACTCTTATCATCAATAGCAAACTTATTAAGCTCTTCCATCTCCGTTCTAAAATCATCACCTGAGATAATTTTATTCTTTATTATGTTAAATAGAAGTTGAACATGGTAATCTCTAGACATCTTTTGCCAGTTTGGATCGCGGGTAGCAGCTTCAGTATATTGCTTTTGCAGCTCATCTAGACGCATCTTTATATCATCCAACCCATTATTGACTTCCGCCCACTTCAATTGGTCATTATTCTGGTGCGAGCTTGCATCAATATTATGTTTATAGTGATATATACCCGACATTGTAACTATGTAAGCTATCACCATAACCACTAAAAAGGTAGCCATATTGCTGCCGATAGTTAGATAGACCAACCATCCTACTGAATTATCTTCAGAAGGCACACTAGTTTTTTCTTTGTTCGCTGATTTTGGCGTTAAAGTCTTCATAGCTTATGTACCCCGGAATTAATTCATCACCAATTATATAAGCAGGAGTGCCTTGAATACTAATATCGTTAGCTAGCACATTATTAGCCTTAACTATACTGTCATGCCTCTCAATATCATCGAATGCTTTTTTAAATGCATTTTCATCAATACCAACGTTACCAGCAAGTCTTGTAAAAGTAGCTAAATCCATATTGGCACCTCTTGCATTGTATAGGGCTTCTTGATATTCCATATACTTGGAAGGAGCAGCACGATATGAGGCAAGAGACGCTCTACTCATCATAGCAGATTTCTTACTAAGAATTGGCAGCTCTTTGAAGATAAATTGAACATCCGGATTCGCAGCTGCAAGCTTTTTCGTAATCAAAAACATTTTATAGCAGTATGTACAGTTATAATCAAAGAACTCTACTACTTTAATTTTAGCATTCGGATTGCCAATTTTAGGATCATACACCCCATCAAATAGCCGTTTATTAAATGCTGCATGTTGCGGGTCTTCTCCATGCTGCTCACGCCCTTCACTTGCATAAGCCTCAGATATAGGGGCATAACCAAATCCTTGAGAGATCAGGCAGAACGCTACTATAGCTAGAATTTTAAAGTTTAGTATAGGTAGCCTTTTCATACATAGGTCTCTAAGTTTAATTTACTTATTACAACTCTAACCATAGAAAGGCAAAAAACAAATGTTTTTTAATAAAATATGTTCAGAGATAGCTACACTTCCTTCATCTTACATTTATCACTATACTTGACTCTTCACCCCCTATGGAAGTACTCAAGCAAAATATTTTTATGCCCGCATAAAAAAGCATTGATTATGGGTATAGTTTTGTATTATAATGCTTAGCAATAAATAACAGTGGGTTAAAAATGCAAGAAAGCCAAGGCCAAAGACAAAAACCATTACCTAAGAAAATTGCAGTAACAACAAACATATCGACTATTGGAACGAAAAGTGATGCATTTATATGCATGGTGTTTATGGTAACTTCAAGTGCAGTTAGACAACAATTCTCCGACGCACTTCCACTCTATACACAATTATCATTAGAAACTTTAAGTTCTACAGCTAGTACGGGATTTATCTTGCAATATGCTCTGCATAAGCGCACGGATAAAGTCGCTGCTCTAGATTCTTGGGCATATCACGCTTTTAAAGTAGGCGTAACGCGTTGCGCAACAAATTATCTGGATAATAATGCACGCAACCTGCCGACGCTTGCTGCACTTTATGTGGTCACAAGCTTTATCGTAGAATTTTCAGGTAGATTAGCAACTGGATATGATTATAACGGCGCTGACCAAAGAACAATGCAATACGGCCAGAAAGGTGTTATGGCATACCATAGCATGTTAAATGCCTTAACCACTACAGCAGGGATACTAGCTGGTGAGCTTGTTACTTCACATTATGGCATTAGCAGATCTGACAATTTCTTATCTTACCTGGTTGTTCAATATGTTGCAAATTCACTTACTCGTGAGTTCGTTAAACAATGTAGAGAAAGCTATTTAAGTTCTGAAGAGGTTACTACAATTAACCGTTCATTATAAGGTTTAGTAGGCGTTGTTGCAAGGATATTTGTTCGTGCAACAACGTTGGATCATGTAGTAGTGCATGGATAGCAAAAATCTTTTACTCTCGAGTTCGAGTTTTTAGAAACTTTTGACATGCAATTTTCTATAATATTCAAATATTTAGTGCATAATAAAACAATAAGAACATAAAAATCTTGACTATTTATATCAAAAGCTCATTATCTTCGCAATTATTTGCAAAGGTAGTATAAAATGAAAAGAACACTTCCAGAAAATTTTGAAAAAAACGATGATAACAAAAGAACTAAGACGATATTCAAGCTTGTAAAATCTGGAGACTGCGAAGGGGTTAAGAGCTTGCTTGATGCTGGCGCTGATGTTAATGATACAGCAGATAACACAAAAAAAACCCTCTTAAGCTTAGCATGTAAACATCTAAATATAGAGATGATTGAGCTGCTATTAGACCGTGGTGCTGATGTGAATCAGAAAGACTCAAGAAAAAATATGCAGTGGAATAATACACCAGTAGCAGAAGCAGTACGCGGCTATATGCGAGGAACACCTGGTTACTTTGAGCCGAAGCTCATGTGCTTAGCAAGTAAAGCGATGAACTTGATTAAACTTAATAATATACTGGTTTTGCTGAAACAGCATGGTGCAAATTTTGATGTTGAACCTGATGTCGTAGAAGAATCGCCATTATTAAGCGCGGTAGATCAATGCGATCTGGAGTTGGTGAACTTGCTATTAGATTTAGGTGCAGGTCCAAATGTCAGACTTGATTATGATGATGAGAATGAATTTTCGTGTGGTGCGGATACTCTTTATGCATTAATGAAATTGCTACTGGAGAAAGGAGCAGATCCAACTATTGATTATAATATAGGATTAGGAGCTTTGCACTTATGCTTAGCAAAGTTAGAAAATGAAGGGGTAGACTATGATTCTATTTATGCATTAATGAAATTGCTATTGGAGAAAGGAGCAGATCCCAATCTGCAACAAGCTCATGGGCTTACACCTTTAAATCTTTTTATGCACATCCGCCCACGCAACAAAGACAACATACATCAATTTTGCACATTGCTTTTTGAGTATAAAGCAGACCCTCACATAGCCGATAATATTGGCAATATTCCATTGCGATATGCTCTGCAATTTGAAGTGCATAGAGAAATAATAGAGATGCTATTTGGAAAACTTGATAAGGATAGCATCAACTTGCAAAACAATAATGAAGAAACGCTTTTGCATTGCTGCGCTGGGATGCCTAGGACACATAAATATATAAAACCTCTCCTTACTAAAGGAGCAGACCCAAATATTAAAGATAGTGAGTTTGCTGGTTATAACCCTTTTGAGCTTTATATGAACGAACGTAGTTCAGTTAAAGATCAATACTGGAATGATCAAGCACAAATAGAGTTTGCTGTGATTACCAACTCATTTATAATACGTGGCGCTACGTGGAATGTAATGGTAAGTCTTGGTGTTCGGGATCTTGCAGAGCTGGAAAATATTATATCCGAGACTGATCAACTCCGCGCAATAAAAGAAATGGCGCGATATGTGTGTATATTTAAGTGTATTAGCAAGTGTGGCCTAAATTTATTACCTATAGAACTTCAATTAATGGTTGCTGGCTATTGCTATTTCAGTGAGACAAATGAGATTTTTAAGATTTGTATGAAGCAATTCCAACAAGCAGATATTACCATTAGTGAACAAGCAGAAAATGCCTATAGAGAATCATGCTTATTACCTTCTTTTGTACAGCAAAATTGCAAGCCCTTGAGCACTGCGCTATCAACTGCGATTTTTCGAGAATTATAAAGACCTATAGCGCTTACCAGCTGCTTGTCCAATTTCGGATACGGCAGCTGCAAGAATAGCACACTCATTTAATGCATAATAAAGCAATAATAATAAAAATCTTGACTATTAACATCAGAAGCTCATTATCTTCGCAATTATTTACAAGAGTAGTATAAAATGAAAAGAACACTTCCAGAAGATTTTAAAGATAATAAAGATAGTAAAAGAACTAAAGATATATTAGAACTTGTTAAAGCTGGAGATTGCGCAGCTGTTCAAAGCTTGCTTGATGCTGGCGCTGATGTTAATTCAATACCTCCTAATTATTACAGGTCGCTCTTACATAAAGCATGCCATGGGTTAGATGTAGAAATGGTTAAGCTGCTATTGCAATATAAAGCCGATCCAAATGCCAGCATTGATGATTATACACCTGCGGCAAGAGCAATACATAAGTATGTAGATAAAGAAAAAGACTTTGATAAGCTTGAAGAGGTATTGAAATTACTGCGTGATAACGGTGCAAATTTTAATGTTCAGTCAAGCAACAATGAAGCCATACCATTATTATGTGCAGCGAGAAGGTGTGATTTTAACTTAATCAACTTATTGCTGAAATTAGGCATAGATCCTAATATTAAGTCTATCAAAGCGCAAGCTATAAATAGTGATGAGCTAGATGGGCTTTGCAATGATGACAGTGATATGGGAGCCCTGCATATCTTGGTCTTAAATCAAAAAGAAGAGGATTATGATAAAACTATTTCATCAATAGAATTATTGCTAGATCATGGTGCTGATTACAATCTTCAAGGATTTTATGGACTTACCCCATTGCATGTAGCTATGCATGCGAAGTTAAATGATGAGACCTTAGAAAATATTGTGAGATTTTTTATTAACCGTGGTGCTAATGTAAACATACCTGATGGTGATGGTAATCTTCCTTTAACAAAGATTATAGAGAGACAGTGTAGTTTGGGTATAAATCCACTAGGTAATCTGACAAAATTACTTATTGAAAAACTGGATAATCCTAATCTACAAAACAGTAAAGGAGAGACTTTGCTTCACCAGTGTTGTGACGATCTTGAAATAGATATCAACTATATTAAGGCGTTACTTAATAAGGGAGCAAATCCAACTATTAGCAATAATCGCGGCAACTTCTCTGCTATTGAAAGCTTTGTGGAAAACTATGAGGATCCTGGTCCGCACTTCGTCAAAGTTTGCCATTTATTTTCACAATCTCCACATATCCTAGCATTAGATGCTTTTGATTCTATAGGAGCCACTCTATTCGGAAGCTGCAGTTATCACTTACGTTTACCCGCAAGATCATTGTATAAATGCAAGGAAGGGCCAAATGTATTAACTGAATCTTGTAGGATTAAGGCTATTAAAGAAATTGCAAGATATATGAGTATATTCGAGCGTCTTAGCCATTCTGGCTTATATAAATTTCCTGATGATAGCTTTAATGAAAAAATCATAGGATTTTTATTTGCAGTCAACACTCCAAATGAAATCTGGCATACAGTCTACTGTGAGTTTAAAAAAGCAGATATCACTCTGCTTGAGCGAACAAAAAATGTTTATAACATGTTTTGTTGTAAAAACTCTTTCAGAGATAATGAAGTAACTCAGCTTTTTCTAGAATTATAAAATATACAAAATTGCAAAGCTACGACTAAGAAAGTCTAAACCTGAGTTCGAGATTAGATTATAAGCAATGCAGTAAGTAAAATCAAACTCCTGTCACCCCGCGATCGCAGTCGCGGGGTGACAAAGATTTGTTATGCAATCTTTATTTTTCAAACGGCTATCCGCCTTTTAATCCCGAACTAAGGTTCTAAGTTCTGCAATGCTGTACAGCAACCTGCCCAATTTCAGATATAGCCGCAGCACACAATGTATAAACAGATGCTCTAAAAAACGATCTGTATATCTCTAATTCTTTTGCTTCCTTATTTTGTTCTTTCGCTTTTGCTAATTCCCCAGAAATAGACCAGTAGTTGCATATAGTGCATAAGCTGCACCAAATTGGATTGATAGAGGGTTTCATAAAAAAAGAAGCAACATTACCCAGTATACCTGAGAATAATTTATTTCTTTCTGCAGACTGATTTTTCTCGATTTGCTCAGCATTACCATCTATCCAACAACATTGGAAAAAGTATTCACATACTGAATATGCAATTACAGCAGCAGTAGCGCCTAGCGTCCATTTATTAAATTGCTTATAACTACTATAACCAATTCCTGCTAATACGCCAACAGAACACAAACTTAAAGCTTTTTCTAAAGCTCCATTATTATTGTTATTGAGAAATCTTGCATAGAAGATAGATGCGGTTAATATTGGAGTAAATCCAATCAATTCACAACCTGTAGCGGTTGAAGTCACTTTTTTGAATGCATTAAACGCAGTAGCGCGAGAAATCATAAAAACCCAAATTTTCTAAACTTAATCGACAGCATTATAACTAATTTCACATAAATACGTCAAGAAAATAAGCAAAATTTATTTTAAATAGCAATGATTTAACATAACCAAATCTTTTTGTTTTTTAAAACAATTGATTTGAGATAGTGATTAGGTTGGTGTAGAGTTCTGTAAGTTAAAGAGCTAAGAGGTAACGAGTGTCATTTGATCATTTGGAGCATAAGTTAGGCGAAATAGGCGAGTTACTGCTTGAAAAGCTAGCAGAAATATTACCTATGCCAGAAGGAACTATGGAGCAACAGCTATTTGAAGCTATGCGTTATGCCACACTTTCTCGCGGCAAGCGCCTACGCCCCTTCCTCACCGTTGAAACCGCAGAACTATTTGGTGTAAGCCTTGAATCCTCGCTGCAAACAGCAGCTGCCATAGAACTTATCCACTCCTATTCTCTTATTCATGATGATTTACCCGCCATAGATAATGACGATTTCAGACGTGGGCAACCTAGTTGTCATAAAAAATTTGGTGAAGCCGTGGCAATTCTTGCCGGAGATGCCCTACTTACTTATTCTTTCCAAGTGTTATCTGATAATGTAACTCATAGAGACCCTTCGGTAAGAATAGAATTAGTAGAATGTATTGCCAAGGCCGCAGGATTTGGCGGAATGGTGGGTGGCCAGGTTATAGATATCCTCGCACAAAATACTACCCTTGATTTCAACGAAGTGGTGCGCCTGCAACGCATGAAAACTGGAGCATTATTTGCTATATCGTGCGAAGCTGCAGCAATTCTGGGCAAAGCGCCACGCAACCTGCGAAACTGTCTACGTGCTTATGCAAATAATTTAGGTTTAGCTTTCCAGATAACTGACGACCTGCTAGACGCAGAAGGCACGCGTGAAGAAACCGGCAAAGCTGTAAGGAAAGATGAGAAAGCTGGCAAAGCAACCCTAGTATCCTGCTTAGGTATTGAACAATCCAGAGCACATGCCAAAATGCTAGCCATGCAGTCTATAGAACACCTATCCGCATTCGGCGATCAAGCATCGATGCTAAGAGAGTTGGCTGAGTATGTGGTGAGTAGGACGAAGTAAGTTGCTTATATGTCCCATGGATTAATGATTTCTAGCATACCAAGATTTCTAAAATCCTTTATATTGCGCGTTACAACCTTATGATTATGGACTATCGCTGATGCAGCGATTAATGCATCCACAGCTGGTATGTTACTCAATGAGCAAATATACCCCCATTTATCTGCAACTTTGGCATCTATGTTGATGATTCGCCCATAAAACTTGTCCAATAAATCATTTTCCAACCATTTGATAATCTTCTGTTTTTTTGATTGATCATCAATTTTTTCAACTCCTTTTCTTATCTCTCCTAAAGTTATAACACTAAGAGAGCACTTAGTTGAATCAATCGAATCTAACCAATCTAGTACTTTTTTATTTGGGCTTTTCTTTATGGTCTCTGAAATAACATTGGTATCAAGTAAATACATCATAAGTCAATCTCCCTCATAAAAGAAGTATCACGTGAAAAGTCTAGATCCACACCGTTTAATGGGGACTTTCTAAAGAAGGATACTATACTTTCCTCCTTAGAGGTAAGTTTTTTATACCTTTCTATACTCATCACAACCATCTCATTAACTCCGTGACGAGAAATAATTTGATCTTCAAACTGGGCATTTTTCATAAGTTGAGTCAATTTGGCTTTCGCTTCTTGTAATTGCCATACACGCATAACTATACTCCATCTAACTAGTCATACTAGTTATTATAAAGAAAAGCGTTTAAAAAACAAGCTTCAAAACTACGCAAAAAATATTTTACTCAGGGACTTCCATCACCCAACATAATCATTTATAAACTTGGTAAGAATTAACTTGCCCTATTAACATTTGGCAGAATTAAGTAAAAAAGATGGAAAACATCTCTTAATTACTGATAAGTAGTATGGAAATTAATTGACATACACCTCCTTACTTAATACCATATAGTAAGGATTAATGTAGGGGGGAGGAAATAATGGATTATTCAACTATTACGTCAAAAGGTCAGGTTACTATACCAATTGCTGTAAGGAATATGCTGCATCTCGAAGCTGGAAGCCAACTAGAGTTTATAGTTCAAGGAAATTCATTACTTGTTATACCTATCAATAAATCAGTAGAAGATCTGGAGGGAATATTGCCAAAACCAGATAAAAGCTTTTCTTGTGAAGAGATAGATAATATTATAAGAGGCAAGCAGTGATAGGTTTAGATACAAATGTTTTGGTTAGGTATTTCACACAAGACGACGAAGTCCAAGCTGAGCTTTCAAAAAAATTAATTAGAAGATACTCTGGTAAAAATGGATCACTCTTTATAAATAATCTAGTGATGTGTGAACTGATATGGGTCTTAGAAAGAGGATATAAGTACTCAAAAAAGCAAATTTCTAATGCCGTAAAATTAATGTTATCTGCTAAGGAATTTGCTTATGAAAACTTGGATCATATATGGTTAGCACTGCATGAATATGAGAAAAATGGAGTAGATTTTTCTGATGCACTAATCGGTGAAATAAACAAAAGTAAAGGCTGTCAGGCTACCTATACATTTGATCAAAGAGCTGTAAAATTAGGATCCTTTGAATCAATATCAGGCAATTAACCTATACGAAAATATTTTACTCAGGGACTTCCATCGCCTGAAATAATCAACTATACTCATAAATATAAGATAAGAAAAGTGTGCAAAGAATCAGTCATCCTGAACTCGTTTCAGGATCTCCTTTTGGACTTATGCGATGCTGAAATAAATTCAGCATGATAAAGCCTAAAGGCAAGGGAAATTCATTCTTTACTTGTTAAAACAGGTGAAAACAATAGAACGTCTCTTTTTAAAAAGCCTTGCCACTTGTATTATTGGAAAAAATATATATAACCAAATATAACTAATTTGAAGATGTAATGATGATTAAAACTCTATTCACGAAAGTTTTTGGCACCTCGAATGACCGTATAGTAAAATCGATTGGAACACTGGTTAACGAAATAAATAAACTGGAAGCAGATTTTGAAAAACTTTCAGACAAGGAACTTACAGCAAAAACCCAAGAGTTCAAAACCAGGTTAGCCGCAGGCGAGACCATGGAGGATCTATTGGTTGAAACTTTCGCAACAGTGCGTGAAGCCTTTAAACGTGTGCTCTCCATGCGTCTTTTTGATGTGCAGTTGATAGGAGGAGTAGTATTGCATCGCGGTATGATTTCAGAAATGAAGACCGGCGAAGGTAAAACTTTAGTTGCCACCCTTCCCTCTTATCTAAACGCACTTGAAGGAAAAGGTGTACATGTAGTTACAACTAATGATTATCTAGTAAAACGCGATTCCGAATGGATGGGCGCGATACATCGCTTCCTAGGTCTAAGCGTAGGCTGCATAACTAATAACCTTGATGATGAAGATAGGAAAGCTGCTTATAATTGTGACATCACCTATGGTACCAACAATGAATTTGGCTTTGACTACCTGCGTGACAACCTAAAATATGACCCAGATCGCTTTGTACAGAGGCCTTTCAATTATGCAATTATCGATGAAGTGGATAGCATATTAATTGATGAAGCGCGTACCCCACTTATAATCTCTGGGCCTACTAATGATAATTCAGAACTATATATAAAAGTTGATAAGCTAATCCCTAAATTAGCAGCAACTGACTTTGAGATTGATGAAAAAGCAAAAACTTGCGTTCTCACCGATGCTGGACATGCAACTATAGAAGAGATTCTTAAAGACTATAAAGTTATAAGCCCGGATACTGGTCTTTATGATTTGGAAAACATGTCTGTAGTGCATCACATAAACCAGGCTTTGCGTGCACATAAGCTATTTAACCTTAATGTAGATTACATCGTCAAAGACGGTCGCATAATGATTATTGATGAATTCACCGGAAGGATTATGGATGGCCGTCGCTATTCAGAAGGATTGCATCAAGCCCTTGAAGCCAAAGAGGGTGTGACAATCCAAAATGAAAATCAGACTTTGGCTTCGGTTACTTTCCAAAATTATTTCCGCATGTATCCTAAACTTTCCGGGATGACTGGAACTGCAATGACTGAGGCTAATGAGTTTAATGATATTTACAAGCTAGAAGTAGTATCCATCCCTACCAATGCACCTGTAAAACGCAAGGATTTTGATGATGAAATTTACCTAAGCGCTGAGAATAAGTACGACGCTATACTAAAAGAAATTCAAACATCACACAGCATAGGACAACCTATATTGGTTGGGACCACCAGTATTGAGAAATCAGAATTGATTTCATCTTTACTAAAAAAAGCCAAAATTAAACACAACGTTCTTAATGCTCGTTATCATGAGCAAGAAGCTATGATTATAGCGCAAGCTGGTAGTTTTGGAGCTGTCACAATCGCAACTAATATGGCTGGCCGTGGGACAGATATAAAACTTGGTGGAAATCCGGAAATGATGCTCAAAGAAAAAATGGCTCAATCCAAATTATCCGATGCCGCTATAACACAAGCTAAAAAAGATATTGAAGCAGAAGTTGCTGCTAATAAGACTAAGGTTTTGGACGCTGGTGGACTTTATGTTTTAGGAACTGAACGCCATGAATCCCGCAGGATAGATAACCAATTGCGCGGACGTTCTGGCCGTCAAGGTGATCCTGGCAAAACCAAGTTCTACCTATCTATGGAAGATGATTTAATGCGAATCTTTGGATCTGATAAAATCAAAGGTCTGCTTACAAAGCTTGGACTAAAGGAAGGTGAGTCAATCATCCACCCATGGATTAGCAAATCTATTGAAAAAGCTCAGCAAAAAGTTGAAGCGAGGAACTATGAAATTAGAAAAAGCCTGCTGCGCTTCGACGATGTGATGAATGAACAGCGCAAAGTAATATATGAGCAGCGCAGATATATTATGACTACTGCTGATCTTTCTGACTTCGCCAAAGAAATGATAGAAGAGATTTCTGCATATATAGTGCATGTCAATATACCTGCCAACTCTTTACCAGAAGAATGGAACTTAGAAGCTTTAGCCAAAGATGCATACCATATTTGCGCAACTAGAATTGATCCTGAAGCCATTTTAAAAACCGATGGTATAACCGAGGCCGAAATAACTGATATAATACTCAAAAATGCTCTTGAGGTATTTACTCAAAAGCAAAAGCTTTACGGTGCAGAGGTATTTGAGGACGCTCTAAAACATGTATTAATAATGACTCTAGACACGCTATGGAAAGACCATCTATATCTATTGGATCATCTGCGCACAGGCATAGGGCTTAGAGCATATGCTCAGAAGGATCCACTTAATGAATATAAAATGGAGGCGTTTAACCTCTTTAAACATATGATGGATGAATTTACGAATCTTTCTGTACAACGCTTGCTTCATATTCAAATAAGTCATGACATAAAGGAACTAAACGAGCGTAAAAACTTTATTGAAACAAGGAGTGACCCAGCAATTGCCGGATTACAAGCAGATAGTGATTATAGCATTCCAAATCTGCGAGTTGCAGCTACAGTTGTTGCTCCCAAAGATCGCGACCCTAAAGAGCCGACAACATGGGGTAAAGTCTCCAGAAATGAAGTATGTCCTTGTGGCTCAGGAAAAAAATATAAGCACTGTCACGGCGCTTTATAAGCGACGTTGTTGCATGGATAGCGCATCACCCTTCAGCCTGCTAAATACGGGACAGAGAGTATGTCTCTGCAAATACCTCTGGTGCGCCTATAGTTACTTGATTTGAATGAATTCAAGTTTCCAT
>CAYWJW010000038.1:0-15812 GCA_964458795.1 uncultured Candidatus Jidaibacter sp.
AAGTTGCCTTAGTCTGACCAATGGCCATGTAAAGTACTGGAGCCATTATCGCAGCAAGAATAGCAGGCGGCACCGCTTCTTTAGGGCATTTTTTAATTATATCCGTACAAAGTGAGGCAAGCGCAACACACAAGCCTCCCAAAGCCATCATTGCTGCCGCTCTATACTTAGTGCTTCTTATAATATCATGATGTTCCTTGGCAATATTATTAATATTTTTACAATAACTCTCAGCATATTCATCAATCTTGCAATATAGATCGTAAAACTTTTGTAACTTATTTTTAAGAGCTTTATTATCTATACTAACTTCTCCTTTTTCTACCTTCTGGTAGAGTTCTACATATTTAGAAGGTAAGCCGAGTCCTTTTCCAACGAATTTAACATCCAACTCTTCTTTGAATATCCTTATAAACTCTTTTTTAATATCTTGCACCTTGTCAGCTCTTCCCTTAAATTCACCTCTACCTAAGTCCCAAATATCTGCTCTACAAGCATCAAGCATCTTATATGTAAGCCCCCAGTATCTGCCCCAAGAGCTATTTTCATTTTCAAGAATCGTTAAATTCGTTGAATTTTTATTTCCTTTCATAGGTTCCCCTAATACAAAAATTAGTCTTATAGTTAGTATCGAACATATTGGTTAACAAATGGTTAATTGTTTTCTACTTACTTTACAATTTCCCTGTTTTAGGTTTATATTATATTCAACAAATAATGGTTATGGAAGTCCCACTTGAAGAATTTTTGTCTATTGATTATGCCATCAACTTGACCTTTGGCAGATAGCTTTCTTCCAATATTACCGCCTTCCCTGTTTTATCTTCCAAATCTATCCTCGCTTTTTTAGCTATATTACCACCAATTTTACTAGCCTTTTTATTCTCCTCTAGCCCAGTTGCATCTATACTTTCTGCAACCTGCCTTGTTGATAACTCAGCAAGCGCGGTAAAGATCAATTCAGCTTCGCTCATATGATCTCGCAGGCTTTGGGTTTTTAAGCCTTTAAGGTCTTTATGCTTCTTAATACTTACCCCAGCCCACTCCTGATGGATTATGTTGGTTAGTATGGCAAATTCTTCTCCTTCTTTTATCTCGTGCTCTCTCCAATAGTCCGTTAGCTTATTACGAGTTTCTTGTCCCATCATACGTTGCTGTATCCACTTTTCACTACGCCCGCCTTGTTTCCAAGTTTCTCTTGCTCTATTCAGTGATTTTTCTGGATCCGCCATTTCCTGCATGCGTTCATATCCAACCTTTGCAAGCCATAATTTAATCGGCTCTGCCTTGGGGCTAGGTACAGATTGAATCAGCCTCAATAGAGTTTCGGCATTGGCAGCATCGGTAGCGCGTAGTTTGCCATCCTCAGCAACCATTTTCAACTGGTGACAATTTGTCACCGATTGATTTCCTTCTTTGTTTAATCTCTCCTTCAGCTTATTCCAATATTTTCTAGCTGTTTGGTAATCAGCCTGTTGTATTAACGCACGTATTATATCTATTACTGAGAAGAACCATGTTTCGGTCTTTTCATCATATATTCTACGAATATTATAATCTTCAAAAATGGCTAGATTGCTCTTCATACAGGCTCCTACTGGTGGAATACGAGCTATACTCTACTTAATTTAAAACCCTGCACAACCTTAAAGTGAAATTTTTTATGCTTTATTAGTGGATGAGTTTATTCGTCTTTTTCAGGCTACTTTCAATCAGATTCATTTGTGCATCTTTTTTAAGCTCATTAACTAATGCATCTTGTACATATACCATGGCAAGGTCTACAGCTTCAGCTCTAAGTTCTTCAACTATTTGCCGCTCTTGCTGGCTAATTCGCGCAAGCGAGCTTTCAGCTTTCTTTTCTGATAAAAGTTTAATTTCTTTCTCAATGCCGGTCAAAATGAGATTTGATTTCTCCTTGGCCTTGTTAACTATATCGAGAGCTGTCTGTTTTGCTTCATCAAGATGGGCTTGTGCCACCTTTAGATATCCCTCTGCCTCACTTCGCATTTCAGCTGCTTCTTCAATATTTCTCACAGCAGTCCGGATTTTTGCATCAAGAAAGCCTAGTAAGAATCGCTTAATTGGCTTAAATAAAGTTACCACAAATAATACAAATGAAGCGGCAACTATAGTAACTTCTGTAATCATATATACACTCCTTATTGCATCTAATTGCTTTTAGACTTATTAACTTCTAAACTTTTCATCAATTGGATCACTATTTCTTTTTTTAAGTCAAGCGCTATATCCTTGATGTTTTCTCTCATCTGATATCTAAAGCGCGACAATTTCTCTTCTTCATAAGCGATATTCTTTCTTATTTCTTTGTCAATTACTCCCATACGCTCATTTATTTTGGCTTCAGCAAGTTTGCTGGCATCGTCGACTATTGAAAACCCCTGATGCCTGGCATCATCCACAAGTTTTGATGCTGCAATCTCTAGGGCCTTATAATCCAATATTATCTTTTCTGAAAGAGTTATATCACGTTTGATCTGTGCATCCCGCAAATCAACAACTTTTCCAACTCGTGGTATGAAAAAATTCGCGACAAATATATAGATCAGCGCAAAGATAAGGATCAGCCAAAAAACCTGCGATGTAAAAAATTCGGGATTTAACTGTGGCATATCGTACCGTTAAAAAGTTTAGGGCCTATTTAACTAACAAGCCCTTATTAAATATTGCTCTTATACAACAAAGAGCAAAAGTAATGAGATCAAGAACGCAAATAACCCTAGCGCTTCCGAAAGACCAGCACCAATAAAGGCACTCTTCATTAATTTCGCTTCCACACTTGGGTTCCTAGCTACACCATTCAAAAGTGCGGCAAAAATGTTCCCTACCCCAATTGCAGCACCAAGCATTCCTATTGCGGCAAGACCAGCACCAATATATTTAAAACCTACTTCTTCCATTTGTTACTCCTTAAGTTAGTTAGTTATTAATGACCGCACGCAGCCCTTAGTGCAACTTAATTGCGTCAGTTAAATATACACAAGAAAGAATTGTGAATATATAAGCCTGCAATACAGCTACAAATATCTCAAAGCCGGTAAGTGCAAAAAGTAATGCAAATGGCAATACTCCAGCAATACCTGCCATGATAACGAAAGACGCAATCACCTTCATAACAATGTGACCTGCCGTCATATTAGCGGCAAGACGCACAGAAAGACTGACCGGCCTCACCATATAAGCAAAAAGTTCTGTAAAAATCATCAAAGGCGCCATAACCATAGGCGTACCAGATGGCAGAAATAGCGACAGATACTGGGATCCATGCCTTATGAATCCTATAATAGTAACTCCAACAAATACCACAAGTGCCATAGCTAAAGTTACAATTATATGGCTGGTAACCGTAAAACTAAAAGGAATCATACCCAATAAATTACATGTAAGGATAAACATGAATAAACTAAAAATGAATGGCATATACCGCTTGGCTTCTGGACCTGCCGTACCCAATATCATATCATCAATCAGCCCATAGATAGACTCACCTACCATTTGCAAACGACTTGGAATTATGTTGACCCGGCGCGCTGTGATAACGAGTATAAGCAATATAGCACATAAATTTATAATCATCATCATGGATGCATTAGTAAATGCAACATTGAACCCTAGCAACTCCATAGGGAAAATGCTCTTAACTTCAAATTGTTCCATTGGATTATGCATCACTTTGCCTTGCTTTTTTTCTCTTGTCTGTCCAAATCTTTATAAACATTATAAACCCCGCCAACCATGCCGAATACAGTAAGTAAAAACAGCATTAGAGGCAGCGTGCCCAAATAGACGTCAAGAATATACCCTAAAAATCCCCCTACTGCAATCCCTGATATTATATCTACAAGAACTTTGAAAGGAGTAATTTTATTAAGTTTGTCATTAATGCTTTGATTTTGCTTAATAAACTTACCTTTAAAACTGGCAACTCGGTCTTTAAGTTTCTGCACATCTTTGTCTTCCTTGAACTTCATAAAGTACCACCTACACTTATTGTATCTTATATTTATAGTATATATTGATTGCTTGAGGTTATGGAAGTCCCTAAAGCAAAATATTTTCTCAGGGCGCACCTTTATTTTGGTTTTACTTGAGTTCATATATGCTAAGCTATTGGTATAACATAACATTTCTTGCGCTAAGATGAGCCATAAAAAAGATCCCTTAGAGTCAATTGATCAACTATATAAAAATATAGTTGGGGCATCAACCACGATTAATAAAGGAATAATTCAATATTTAGCCAATAAAAATGAAAAGAAGGAGGCGCCTATGTCTAATAGCGATCCACTGAATATTGCGAGTGCTTTCCAGCATGTTTTTAAAGAATTATACTCAGACCCGCAAAAACTCGTTGATACCAGCACAGATCTTGCAAAAAGCTATGTTGAGTTAATCAGCAATGTTGCGCGCAGAGCGCTGGGTGAAGAAACATCTCCGCTCTTTGCGCCTGATGTACGTGACAAGCGCTTCCAAGACCCTGAATGGGATGCTAATCCTATATTCGACTTTATTCGCCAATCTTATAAACTGAATGCAACTTGGCTTATGAATGTCATGGATAATCTTCATACTTTACCTCCTAAAGAGGCACGGAAAGTGCACTTCTATACTCAGCTTTTGATTGACTCTTTAGCCCCAAGCAACTTTGCCGCAAGCAACCCTGCAGTTATAAAAGAAGCGCTAGCAACCAATGGCGAGAGCTTGTTAAAAGGTGCAGAACATTTTTATCATGATTTAGCGGGCTCCAAGGATGCACTTAAGATTACTACCGCTGATGAAAAGGCATTTGAAGTTGGCAGAAATTTGGCTGTAACTGTTGGGAAAGTTGTATATCAAAATGATTTAATGCAGCTGATCCAATATGAAGCTACTACCACTTACGTCTATGAAACTCCAGTACTTATTATACCTGCTTGGATAAACAAATATTACATTTTGGACTTACAGCAAAAAAATTCTTTTGTTAAATGGATGGTAGATAAAGGATATACTGTATACATGATTTCTTGGGTAAACCCCGATGAGCGTCATAATAATAAAGATTTCTTTAGCTACATGGATGAAGGGCCACTTATGGCCATTGAACAAATTAAAGCGTTAGCAAAGGTCGAGTCCATGCATATAGTAGGCTATTGTTTGGGAGGCACGCTGCTTGCCAGCCTAATTGCATACTTAAAGGCAAAAGCAGTGAAGCCATTCCCTATTGTCTCAGCTAGCTTTTTAGCTGCACTAGTAGACTTCAAGGAAGCTGGTGATTTGACTGTATTTATTGATGAAGAGCAGATTCGTTCGCTGGAGAAAAGAATGAGCGAAAAGGGTTATATGGAAGCCTCTGACATGGCGCAAACCTTTAGCATGATTCGCGCCAATGATATGATCTGGTCTTTCTACGTAAATAATTATTTACTGGGTAAAGATCCATTCCCGTTTGATATTCTGTATTGGAATGCTGATTCCACAAGGCTACCGGCTAAAATGCACTCATATTATCTGCGAAATATGTACAAAGATAATTGCATGGTTATACCCGGAAAAATGAAAGTAAATGGTGTCGGTATTGATCTTTCCAAAAATGATTTACCAACGTATATACTTGCAACTCGTAATGACCATATTGTACCATGGGAGTCTGCTTACATTGCCACTCAACTTTACAGCGGCCCTACTCGTTTTGTGCTTAGTGGCTCAGGACATGTGGCTGGCGTGGTTAACCATCCTGACAATAAGAAATATGATTATTGGACTAATGAAAAGCTTGGTAAAAAGCCATCTGATTGGCTAAAGGGCGCAAAAGATAACCCAGGCTCTTGGTGGCTAGATTGGGACAAGTGGTGCTCTAAGCTTTCAGGCAAGAAGATTGCTGCACGCAAGATAAACCCTAAAGTTGTAATTGAGGCTGCACCCGGTTCTTATGTTGGAGTTAAATTAGATTGTTAATATGTGCGCTTCTTTTTTAACGCATTGCATTATATGGTATAATTATGCTTACAATTTATTAAGTAGTAAGAAATGCTAGACACAGTTGCTAACTTTATAGCTAAAAAGATTCCAGAAGACCGCACATATGGCTATGCGCCCTCTTCTAAGGGAAGGCATTTTTTGCGCAAGGTGCAAAGAAAGTTGCATGGCTACGATGAGAACACAGAAGGGTCAATACACGAAGCTCTTAAAGAGTCTCCTCTAGAGAAATTGAATAATGGAGAAGATATAGAGATAGAAGGAATTAATGGTGAAAAGCGCACTATTTACGGAAAAGATCTCAAAAAGCGCCAGGAAAGTGTGCAAATTTTTTATGATTCTAACAACATAACACCTCAAGAAGTTCATGATATTCAACTAATAAAGGCTGGTCTTGAGATAAAAGCACCTGATGGCAAAAGTTTAGAGAGCTATAAAGCTCACCTAAACCAAGTGGCTCGTTACGTGGTTATAAGAGGCAAGTGCATGCAGTATCATGAGTATGACGGAACCCTTTGCGCAGAACCCAGGGAACGCATTGAGTATTACGGTTGTTTTCCTAATATGGAGTTCACGCATAATCCGGACTATGTAAAATTCTGTAACGAGGATTATACGCTAAAAGAGCCCACAGATGTGCTTAAAAATGTATCTAAGGCTGTTATTAGACTGCACACCTATATAGGTAATGAAAACAAAGAAGCTTGGGATATTGTGACACCTAATGCCTTCTTTAGTGCGTTGGAGGGATATGATAAGGCTACAAACACTATACGTAAAGGTAGTGCACAAGATAAAGCCAAGCATTTATTCGCTCAAGCTTTAATAGAAGTTGCTCAAGAAGGGAAACGCCCCAACTTTCCAGGTATATTCGCACATAATGATCCTTCCCCTGAAATGCATAATACCATTGAAGCCGCGAGAAGTAGTTTAAAATTTCCAGCAGAGATTAACCCTGGCGATGCAAGCGCACCAATTAGAGCTGCTAAAGAGCTGAATTGTGAATTTAAAGTAGCAGAATGCATAATGTCTAATCCTAAAGGAGCTGCTGGCCATGCAGCACTGAGGAATGGTGCTAATAAGGCTAAGGAGGAAAATGATGCAAGAGTGATGGGAGGCGAAGTACAATTGATATTTGGCCCTCAGTTTAATGCCGCATTGTTGAATATGGATAGATATGTGGGAGTGCCTCTATCAGAGAAAGAGTTATCCTTTGAAGAAGCAGCAGCAGAGCTTAAGAGAGAGGGTGAGGAGAACAAAAGGCCTAAGGAAGAAGCAGACAAAACCTCAACTAATAAAGCTGATGAGGTTGAAGAGAAAAGTGATGAACCTAAGGTTAAAAGACTCCCTGAGGGGGAAGAGAAAAAAGAGAATAAGGATGAGCCGAGAGCCCAGAAACCAGGCAATAAAAGCCCTCTTGTTTCAACCCCCCTACAGTACAACCACCTGTTTAGCAGGAGTTGCTGGACTCTGCTTACTTGCAGTCGTTGCCTACTATGGTACTCCTTCTATAATTACCAATTTAAAGCAACAATGCAGCAGAATCCTATCGTCTATAAGTGGTTCATCCATAGAAAGATAAACTGAGTATTGAAGAGAAGACAGACCTAGTGTAGACTTAAATAGTATGTAATAAATAAGGCTATATTTAAGTGCATAGATTACTTCAAAAACCCATAGCAAAAAGGTTAGTGGCATTAGTTGCAATCGCACTCATGGCTGTTTTTATGCTTCAGCAAGACAGGTATGATGATATTAAGAGTGATGAGTTTGCCTTCAAAACCGCAAAGGGCACGCACGAGTTTACCCTAAAAGTAGCAAAGGCTTCAGAACACCATTCAAAAGGCTTAATGTATGTTGAGTCTTTGCCCGAAAAAGAAGGCATGCTTTTTGTAAACCCAAAGCCTGCGATATCTACATTCTGGATGAAGAACACCTATATTCCACTCGATATAATATTCATTGATGACTCAAGCAAAATCGTGCATATCCACCATAACGCCAAACCGCTCGATGAGCTTACTTTGATAACTTCACCATACCCTGTTAAATATGTAGTTGAGTTAAATGGCGGCATATGCGAAAAACTAGGCATCGAGGTAGCGGACACCTTGGATACGAAAGGACTGTAATTACAGTCTTGCACCGTTCTTCACATTCAAATGCGTAACATGCCTAATCAATGCTTGGCTAAGCTTGGCACTTGCAACAACTTTTTTACTCTCTGGAAACTTACCAAGTAGCGCTAAGGTTTGATCGTGCAAGTATTCAACACGTACTTTAGCCGTACCTTTTTTAACTACACCCAAATCATTCGCCGCTTTGCGGGATAAATCGATTACCCTATTTTGTGACTTTTTCACATAAGGACCACGATCATTGATAACCACAAGCACCGAGCGTTGGTTCTCCAAATTGATCACTCTAACTACGGAAGGCATAGGCAAAGTACGGTGGGCTGCACTATATTCATGCTGATTATAAATAGACCCGTTTGCAGTACGTCTACCATGGAAACGCGGGCCATACCAAGAAGCCACTCCTTCCTGCACAAAGTCGGGATCAAAGTGCTTTTTGGAGCCTTTTGCTTGCTTTCCATCTTCAATTATGATGTCACCCTTAGCAAACTTGCCAAGGTCAAGATCATTCTCACCCTTACCGCTTCCTAATACATCAAATGCTTTTTTAGAAGTCTTTGATTTTGTCTTGGTTTTATGGGTAGGAGTAGTTGGGTGGGCATTTGCATTATCATTAGTGGTAGCACACGCTGTCATCAGCATTAAGGCTGGTAACAACATAATAAATTTTCTTAACTTCATTAAACCTCTTAAAATTTATGACTTAAGAGTTCTTGATCTCACTTGCGATCATCAGAACACTTAGTCCAAAGTAAAGTGAACGATTCCACTTCATTAAGACCTCAAAGTTTTTCCCAACTTTGAACGCACCCATTGTAACACCATCTTTGAGGAAAATCAACCTTATATCGTTACCTACCTTACAGATCTGCTCTGAAGGTGCACAATTATGGGGACGGTTACTTTGTGATGTCTTTTCAATGCTTGTGTTACCCATCGCCCATCCATTGCTTTTTAAATAATTGGCTGCAGATGCTACTGCATCATGGGTAGAACCCCAAATATCGCTTTTACCATCTTGGTCGTAATCAACCGCATAACTCAAATAACTAGAGGGCATGAATTGGGTTTGCCCCATTGCACCAGCCCATGAACCTTTAAAATCTTCATAATTTAAGTTTTCATTGCGAGCAATTTGTAGGACTTTAATAAGCTCTCTCTCAAAAAAAGCACGGCGCCTGCCATCATATGATAAACTAGCAAGGGCATCAATAACATTGAAGTTTCCTTGTATAGTACCATAGTGGCTTTCCATTCCAAGGAGTGCAACCAGTACGCTTGGATCTACTTTATACTCAGCAGCAACTGTATCTACCAGCTTTCTGTTTTTTGCATAAAAAGATTTGCCGTCGGCGATTTTCTTATTAATACCAATAATTTTTAAGTACTGAGCAAAAGTTAGCTTCTTCTCCGGCTGCTTTTGGTCTAACTCAATCACTCTTGGTCTAAATTGGGCTTGTTGAAATACACCAATATCTACACTATTAGCATTGGTAGATAGCTTCTCTTCAACAAAACAGTTCTTCCATCCTTCAAAATCTTTATAAATGCAACTAGCCTGAGAAACTGTTGCAACTAAGCAAAAGCTAGCTGTTAGAGCCAGATTTTTCAGAGAGAAATTTAAATTTGTCCTTTTCATGTTTAGCATCTTCAGCACCAGGTAGTGGGTTTTTCCTTTTAGTAATATTAGGCCATTTTACAGCCAGGTCACGATTAATTTCTTGCCATTTAATATTATCTTCTGCTCCGGACTTAATCGCTTCTGCAGGGCATTCTGGCTCACATACACCGCAATCAATGCATTCATCAGGATTTATTACCAACATATTCTCACCTTCATAGAAACAATCTACCGGGCAAACCTCCACGCAATCGGTGAATTTACACTTAATACAATTTTCTGTAACAACATATGGCATTTTTTAAACCTTTTACTTGATTTATATTTTGATTGAATGTAGGCTCTCCAAGCTTATATAACTTAGGCGGATTTATTGCAAGTAATTCCTAATAACGCGGATGTGGCGGAACTGGTAGACGCACTAGACTTAGGATCTAGCGCCGTGAGGCATGGGGGTTCAAGTCCCTTCATCCGCACCACTTTTGAAGGTTGGTGATGGCTCATATTCTTATTTTAAGGGCAAGGCAGAATGCTGACTTGGCCGAAGTAATGTTTCGCACTGCAGTAGATATAATTACTGCAAATGGGCATACTTATGATGAAATTTTGGTTCCTAGTATTAAGGAATTCCCAATTAGCGTCAATATGTTTGCTGAATCATTGAATTATGAGGCTACAATTTGCATTGGTGCGATAGTCGCAACTAAGTTAGAAGACTCTAAAATACATTATCAAGAAGTGCTGCGATGCATTTACGATTATTCAACATATTTTGGCCATCTGGTGGGTAATTGCATAACTTTTCATGATACGACAAAGGTAGATAAAACTGAGCTTTCTGCATATGCGCAGGAGATAGTAGGCGGAATTTGCGACCTTATCAAAGTTATTCGCGAAATCAACAGCATGGATAGTACAAGATATGCCGGACTCCTTAAGCATAACTAATAAAGCTAAACAAATCTTTTCTAGCAAAATCTTGGGAAAGCGTGCGGCTCGAATAATTGCTGTGCAATGTCTATATTCTATAGAATCTGATGTGGCAAGCCATAAGTCAACAGATGAAAAATTAAATGATATAATCTCAGTATATGAGAATGAACTATCTGATTCAAAACTTTCCAAAGCGGATCAATCTTATTTGATACAGCTTGTTCGCTTCGCGGTAGATAACTCTTCCAAGCTGGAAGACAAGATCTCTACTTATCTTGCAAAGGACTGGCGCATTGGACGTTTGCCTAAAGTTGTAGCAGCCATTCTTAGGTGTGCTGCAGCTGAATTGTTTTTAGATAAAGCACTTGATCATCGTATTGTTATAAACGAGTATTTAGAAATAGCTAAGTTGTTTAGTCATGAAGGAGAAACCGGATTTATCAATAGTGTCTTGGATAAGATAGCGGCAAATATATAGCTTAGATTGCCACCAATTTTTCAAGTTTGGAGTATATATGGAAGTTGCAATTTACCTAATACCCGCCGGGATGATATTTGGACTTATAGTGCTAAGAGCTCTGTTTTGGTCGATACGAAATGGTCAATATGACGACTTAGATGGCGCCGCTAACCGAATTCTACATGAAGATGAGAGAGGGAACAAAGATGAGTAAAAAACCTAAAATAGGTGTGACACTTGACTACAACTTTGATGAAACTTACGCTAAAACTCCGTGGTATGCACTAAGAGGTAACTATATAGAGGCTTTTTCTAAAGAGGGCGCAGAAGTTATCTTGTTGCACTATGAATACAATGACTTCAATGCCCTTGTTTCAGAGTTGGACGGACTAGTAATCACAGGTGGCAATTTTGACGTAGACCCAAGCATTTATGGTGAGACCATAAACCATGAACGAGTCACCCCTAATTTAAAAAGAACTAATTTTGAGCTGGGGGTATGCAAAGCTGCAATGGCTCAAAAAATACCTTTGCTTGGCATCTGTGGTGGGCATCAATTAATAAATGTTATTATGGGCGGGACTTTAATCCAACACATACCTCAAGAAATTGATAACTGCTTAGAGCACGAGCAGGAAATCGCCAAACATCTACCTACCCATGATGTTGAAGTTCTACAAGGCACCCAGCTTTACAGCATAGTGAACACGAATAATATAAAAGTTAACACCACACATCATCAAGCCGTTAAAACTTTAGGGTCTAACCTTAAGGTAAATGCGATAGCTCCAGACGGTGTAATTGAAGGCATTGAAACAACTGATTCCAATTGGCTCTGCATTGGTGTACAATGGCACCCTGAATATACCTATACAGCACATGATGCTGCTTTAATCAAACATTTCGTAGCTACATGCCAGAACGAGAACTAAGAATTGCCAAATTTATGGCTGAATGCGGAATAGCCTCTAGACGTAAATCTGAAGAATTAATCGTTGCAGGCAAGGTGCGCATTAATGGTCAAATAGTCACGGATATGGCTACCAAGGTAACTGATAGCGATAACATTGAAGTATTTGGCAAGCCTATACATAGACAGAGAGAGCTGAAACTGTGGTTATTTAATAAACCTAAAGGGGTTCTAACCACAAGCTTTGACCCACAAAACAGAAAAATTATCTATGATATATTACCAAAAAGATTCAAGAATATAATCACTGTAGGCCGACTAGATTTCAATACAGAGGGACTGTTAATACTTACCAATAATGGGGATTTCTCAAGACAGTTGGAGCTCCCCTCCTCAAAAATATCCAGAGAATATCGCGTGCGCGTGCTTGGAGCACTAACCAAAGAGATGATAGATAAAATCGAGTCTGGCATTACAGTAGATGGCATACGGTATCAGAAATGCAAAGTTATGGTTGAGAAAGAACTTAGCGATGCACGTACAAAAAATTTCTGGCTGCGGATAATCCTCACTGAAGGAAAGAATCGAGAAATTAGAAATATCTTTGAATATTTTGGCCTAAGGATCAGCCGACTTATTCGAGTATCCTATGGCCCGTTCTACCTAGAAGGATTAACCTCAGGTGAAGTGGTAGAAGTTCCAAAAGAGGTAGTAGAGAGACTAGCTAAATCCCTCTCTGTTGAGAATTAGAAATTTCATTCACTTGAGTACAAGACTGCGTAGCAGCCTGCACGTTCTCAATTGATGCACGAACAGGAGCATCATGCAATTTAATACAATTAGAGTCTAAGTATCTACTAATTTGAAGTACTATATCATTATTACAGAATTCGGGTATAAGTATAACTTTAGCTACTCCATACACACACAAGAGATGTTGCAAGAAATTATACCCCTTAAGTTTCATTGCAGCATATTTTTCTTCCAAGTCTTTCTGAAAAATGCGACCTAAATAAGTAGGCAAGTTCTCATATCTTCGTGATTCATATTCCACATAATATGGACTACCAGAAGTATATCCTCCACCTATACCTATGCTACCAAAGTGAAAGTTGGTACATCTCATCATAACTTGCTTGGTCATAACATTACAAGAATCCATAATAGAGCTGCTATATTTATGTAATTTCTCCAGATAAAGCGATGATAGTTCATAACCTTCTATTTCACCATAAGGCGACTCTATCTCTCTACTACCTATCCATCTAATAAGAAGTTTAGTAACAAGTTCTTTTCTAGCATTTAATAATTCTACTACCCTTTGATCTTTATTAGGATATTCAAGAGCTATAATACTACTGTTTTCAGCAAGTTCGTCCAGATTCTGAACACCAGCTTTGGTTATACGATTGCTCCATTTGTGAGAACACTCGGGATCATCTAATAAATCAAGTGAGATAATATTTCTATTTTCCTTCAAGATTTCATTAGCATATCGGGTGCTCTCATCACTTATATTTATTTCACTCAGTCTTAGAGACGTTATATTGCTATTCCTACACACTAAATCGCACAAAGACCTAAACCCTTCATCACCTATATTGTCCTTTGCAAGACTTATGTAAGTAAGAGACTTCTTATCATTTAAGAAGTCCAGCATGAACTTTGCTCCTTGCCCAGTGATACTACAATATGTAAAAGAAAGAAATTCTACATTTGCAGGTAGTGAACTCATAATAGTTCCGAAGCCTTCATCACCTATGTTAATAGCAAAAAGTTCAAGAACTCTAGTTGCACGGAGCATATGAGAGACAGCCATATATCCATGTCCGAGCTCAAAACAATACGTCATTGAGTATCCCTTAGCATATTCAGCAAGTGTATTTCTGAAGCTCATAATCGCTTCTTTTTTCAGTTCAGCTCTATCAAGGATCCAATTTTCCGTCGACCATTCTTTGTTCTGAGGCTCTTCTACATCCTCATCTTCGCAGTCATAGTACCCATTGCAGTCGGAGCTAGAACTGGATGAAGGCCGATCTTCTGCATCACCTTCAGATATAATATTCTTGTCTGCTTCCATCATAATCTACCTCTGTTATGAGAAAAAATTAAATGCCTAGAAATGATTTCCAGAATACGGCCCACCCTGCTGCTGCAGTCCTGAACTAAAGATTGATAGATCGGTATTATACATGCTTGCTCCACATAGCTGCTCAAAAGCAACCCGTTCAGCTGCCCTTTTAGCTAATTGAGCAGTAACTACATTGACAGGATCTTCGTGCGGCTCGATACCCGTAGATCCTAGATATCTAGTTAATACCGACATTACATCTGTATTTCGAAGAACCCATGGCAAGCTTGTTAGAGCTTTCACTACTCCATGCAGCTGCCAAAATGTGCAACCATATTTTGCTTGCTCATCATACATTTCTTTAAGTTCTTGTTTAAAAGTATATGTATGGCTACTCTCTGAATATAGCGTTGCTGTATCTAAGCCATATATATTTTCCAAGTTAGAAATTATCGTATTAGGCTCGTCAAATTGCAGAGCTTCTAAAGCACAATTTACAGCGCTAGCGTACTTATGTAGCTTTTCTATAATTTGTGGCGATAATTCCTCAACTCCCACTTTATACTGCATCCACCTATGGGTTAGCTTAGTAACTAAGTGCGACCTATGATAAAACATTATTTCTACTCTTGAAGACTTATGAGGATAATCAAGAGATAGAATGCAACTTTGCTCTGCCAATTTATCCAAATACTTAGCACCATTTTCGCTTATATTAGAGTTGTATTGCAAATTAAGTGAAACAATCCTTGTATTTCCCCTTAGTGCTTTATAGGCATATTTGGCATCTTCATCGCTTATACCAATGCTTCTTAGACCTAGTGAAGTTATGCATACATTCAGGCTTACAAGCATACATAAAGACCTAAATCCTTCACTACCTATTGCATTGCCCTCAAGATCAATACAAGTAAGCGCTTCATTATTCTTAAAAGAATCTAGCATGTGTTTAACACCTTTGACAGTTATGCTGTTTGTTCCAACTGTAAGTTTGCGTAAACTTGTAGTGCCTTTCAAAGCAGTAACAACATTCTCAAAGCCTTCATCACCTATATGATTACAATTAAAATTAATATTGGTGAGTGCACAACTTGCAAGTGCTTTCGAAATATAAGATGCACCTAGAGCACCTATACTATTAATAGAAATATCAAGCAAAGTCACTGTTGGCTTCCTGATCAAAAATTTGGCTATATAAAAAGCTCCTACTGGAGTTAATCCCGCCGAACGCAAAGATAGCTCGTTATTAAAATCAGGATCGTTGTTAAATTCAGCAAGATGATCTACTAAGCCTTCATCTCCCATATTCTCTTGCAATATCTCATCCCATGGAAGGCTATCTTCAGACGATACTTCTTCCACTGATGACTCCGAACTGCTTGTGCGGAGATAAGCCCCTCTCGGGAATTTTGGCTCAACACCATCTTCTCTACCTTGATAGTATTCTAATTCTCTTTTTCTCACTAGCATTACTCCTGATTTACGGGCAAAATCGTATTATTGTTGAATAAACAAGTCAAATAGAAAGTTTTAAATCTCTTAGCAATTTACTCTCTACACAACCCTATACTATCTACTTAAATTGCATTTACATACCTATTGCATCATGTTAAACTAGTTAATAGACTAGTTTATTTATGGTTGTATAATGAAAGAAATCGGCTCATATGATGCAAAAACACACCTATCCAGAATTCTTG
>CAYWJW010000039.1:0-15693 GCA_964458795.1 uncultured Candidatus Jidaibacter sp.
GTCTATGCTTCAAAACTTTTATATCATTCTTCAGACTTACAATAAGATAAGAGAGGTGTGCTTAAGTCTGCCAAGTATGAGGCAGAAAATAAGAAGTGATATAACAGTCACGACAAACACCGTTTCCACGCCTATAAAGAAGCACTATATGCTGCTTTTAACTTTTCAAAGTCCTCATCAGCGTGGTAAGAGGAGCGAGTGAGGGGGGAGGCGGAGACCATCAAAAAGCCCTTGAGCCTGGCCATACGTTCATAGAACTCGAACTCTTCTGGGTCCACAAATCTGGCGATTTCTGCATGCTTTGGAGTAGGTTGTAGATATTGCCCAATGGTGATGAAATCTACTTTAGCCGCTCTAAAGTCATCCATTACTTGCAGGATTTCTTCCTTGGTTTCGCCAAGTCCTACCATAATCCCAGACTTAGTGAAGATGCTAGGGTCCATTTCCTTCACGCGGCTTAGCAAGTTGAGTGAATGGAAGTAGCGCGCTCCAGGCCTGATTTTGGCATATAGGGAAGGCACAGTTTCGATATTGTGGTTAAAGACATCTGGTCTTGCCTTAACCACTATCTCCATGGCTCCTTCCTTACCTCTAAAGTCTGGTGTCAGCACTTCGATTGTGGTGTTGGGAGAAGTCTCGCGTAACTTGGTTATGCACTCGGCAAAGTGGTTTGCGCCGCCATCGTCAAGATCGTCACGATCAACGGAGGTTATAACCATGTGTCTTAACCCAAGCTTGGATACGGCCTTTGCCAGGTTTTCCGGTTCATGTGGATCTAGTTTATCTGGCACACCAGTTGCGATGTTGCAAAATGCGCAAGCGCGAGTGCATACACTGCCTAGGATTATAACGGTCGCATGCTTTTTGCTCCAGCATTCACCAATATTGGGGCACGCGGCTTCCTCGCATACGGTGTTGAGCTTATGGGCACGGATCAGGTCGTAGGTATTTTTATATTCTGCAGAAGTAGGAGCTTTGACCTTTAACCAATCGGGCTTTTTAAAACGAGCTTGTACTGTAGCTTCCATGTCTGCCTCATAAATGGAGGAAGGAAAGGGATTCGAACCCTCGATACCCCAAAGGGGTAAACACGCTTTCCAGGCGTGCGCCTTAAACCACTCGGCCATCCTTCCGTATTGTAGAGAGTTAAAATACCCTATTTATTGGCGATGTTCAAGAGTAGAGTAAATTAGGTCCTAAATTTAACCAGGCGGTATTACAACATGAAGGAAAAGCCTCAGATAATAAGTATCTGAGGCTTTTTATTATAGCGATATATAATCTTCTGACTTCTCTTCTTCAGAATCAGAGACATGATCACGATAATTCTCCTGAGATACATGTGACCCAGGCATCTTAGATGCAAAGAACCCATAAACATATTTTTGTGCACCATTTGTAAGGATTCCAACAATAGTCTCAGCAGTAATTGAGGTGGATAATCCAGGATTTTCGCCTAGATAGTTGTTTGCCGCTGCATTAAAGAACTCATAAGCACTGCATTCAAATATATATGATGGGTATACTCCCTTTAAATTAGGATGACCCCCATAAAAAAGCCCTATATTAAGTGTATGACATACTCCACCTTTTGCTAGACCCGCAATAAAAGCACTTAAGTATTTGTTGCATAAACGCTCCTCAAGTTTTGCTAGTATAAACTTCTTAACAAGAAGCCCTACAGTGCATACGAAAATTCCCTTTAGCGAATTTCTAAGCCCTACATGACATTCATTATCACTATCTAAACCATGTTTTATGTCATTAGCAGTCTGGAGGACTGACGCGGTTATCGCGTGCCCAACAATACGCCCAGCCATACTTCTTGTAGTTTCAGGCAAATAAGAGACAGCTACAGAGATTAGCGGTTTATAGTTAATAGCTGTAGATGAGTAAAATATTGTATTAGAAACCAATTCATTAATCTGCTTGAAGAAATATTCTATTGCATCATCAACATTTTTGTTGGTAGCCTTCTCCTTCACTTTTTTAGATGGAGCCGCAGCATAAGCAGGTTTGTAATTAGAAGTACGTTTTGTACTCCTTTTAGAAAGAATAAATTCCTTAGCAGTACTAGTGATAAAATTAACATATTGGTAACCAAAGGTACTTGCAGCAATTATCTTCAGTAGCCGGCTATTAGAATTACCAAGAAAAAGTTTGTCAGCTCCCATTAATGCAAATACAATCGGATTAGTATAAACCAAAGCCTTTCTCAAGTTTTCACCAAACGATGTTTCAGTGTGCGAAGGCATAAAAATTGGCCGCGCAACTAATGGAGTTAATTTTGATAACATAACTATCTATATTCCTTCAATTATTTTGCGTGATAATAACATATTATTTACCCTGTGTCCAATATTTATCAGTTATGGAGTTGTCTGAAAGTGGTTGACAGATATCATTATAATGGCAGGAGAAATATCAAAAAACTAGGAAGAGCGCAAATTCACAGCTCCCGCATCACTGTCGCAGCGTCGCACAGGTATCGGTGACCATTCTTCGGAAAGAACACATTTACTTGATAAAGCCACATATTTTAGAGCTAGTTTCAACGGTCAACTTTTCAATAACATTCTCAGCAGCGATTGCTATGAGTAATTGAGGTTTTTCACCTAGATAAGAACCTGCAATCGTGGTAAAGCAATCATACACAGCGCCTTCTAACATAGCTGGTATAGCGGGTTTGGCACCCGGGTGAATTGGGCCAAAAACCATACCTTTCAGAATAGAACACATTCCACCTTTTAATGCGCCGGCAATTAATATACTTGGATATTTACCAATACGTTCTTCCAATCGTTTTTGTATATAGTCTCTAACAATATAACCTGCTGCACATATGATAATTCCTGCAAACGAATTTCCAGGCGAAAAAAAACTAGCATTTCCTCTATCAATATCTACTTGTGTAGATCTTACTGGTACTAAGGCATTACTGGCATGTTTCGCGCCATAACTAACGGCAGTAGAGGTTTGAATAGCAGTTGCAGTTATAACATGTTCAAATATTTGCCCAGCTAGCTTTCTCTTAGTTTCAGGCAAGAAAGAAACAGCAGCAGAGATCATTGGTTCGCTGTTAATATATAGTGTAGAATAAACTATTGCATTCGAAGCAAATTCTCTAATCTGCTCAAGAGTTAATGTCGCTGCAGTCCCAACAGTTGTATTTTTAGAAATATTAGGCGACAAAAATTTCTCTGCGTACCTAGTAAAAAGATCAACATACTGGTAACCTAAGGTGGTAGCAGCAACTAACCACAATCCCTCTTGAGATTTACTAAACCTTGTGGCTGCCCATGAAAGCCAGATCGAGTTATTATAAAATAAGCCTCTACCAGCTGCATGTGACATAGAAGGGCTGTAAAACAACGGACGGAAGGTTAACGGGGTAAGCTTTACTAACTTTGCTAACATATAACTACTATATAATTTTTGATTTCGGCAAACCATACCATATTATTTTTTTATATCCAATAATTATTAATGAGATAGAGTGAAAATATTTTCACCAGGGACTTCCATTGACCCATATGTGTCAACTATAGCTAAGTCAGTATAAGATCAGGAAAATGTGCCTAAAATAAAAGTCATCTTAAACTTGGTTCAGGATCTCTTAATCCTTGCTAGGATTAACTGATTTAATCATATAGTACATCGGCAATCCCACAAGAGCTGTTAGAGTATAAATAAGAAAGGAGGAGAGGGCGAATGCAATACCTAGTGTTAGCAAGCTTTCTGGGTCTTTCAGGAACTCTAGCCCATAAAGAAAGGTGAGCTCCCTTATCCCAATTCCGCCTACGGATATGGGGATTATCGAGAGTATAGATGCTATTACAAACAACAAGGTGAAGTCTATGTATACATCTTTTGCAGCGCTCGGGGCTAGCGCATAGAGAAGTGATATAGACAAAGCTAGTTGAAATAACTGCACAAACAGCGAATACCAGGAAGCCCTAAAGGCAATATCTATTTTATCTTTGAGAACGTATTTTATGCCAAACGCATAACACGGGGTTATGAGTAGTAAAAGTGCAGTGTTTATAAGTGAAGCATAAGCAATGTTATGGAAGCTTGAGAAGTAAAAGATTATAAAGCCCAAAATGCATAATACAAAAAAGCCATTGACCCGTTCGTAAAGCACTACCCGAAAAGCTTTAAGTTTAGAGAACTGAAAGCATTTGTGGATGTGGTAAATTTTATACCCATCGCCGCCAATACCGCCCGGTAGGGCCAAGTTGAAAAATGTGCCAATGAAGTATAAAAATATAATGTATTTTTGTGAGAGTTTGAGACCATATGCTGAAAAGTAATAATGCGATCGTATTCCACTAATAATAAGAGAGATTACTGAACAAAAGAGGGCTATGCCAAAGAACCAAAGATCAATTTTTTCTATGAGGCTGAAGGTGGTAACTATGTCTATCTTCCTAAATACTAGGAATAGGGCAATGGCCACGAACAGAAGCTTTAGGAATAGTTTGGTTGCTGATTTCAATTTTTGATGCATTATGTTTAGGATGGGCATTTCATAATTTCGTCATGCAGGACTTGATCCAGCATCATATAAGGAGTGTTCGCAAGTATCCAAAGCATAGTGCCATATGGGAGACGGCAATTACTAACTGCATTCGCGAGGATGATGCGAGACTGTGGTAACCGGTGGGAAAATTTTCTAACATCTATCCTCATTTCTTCAAACTCATTATACTTTACTGCACCTTCTTCAACGTCAAGGGATTGCGAGGTTGGTATTTAATGGATAACTTTTCGGCAACCCATTCATCGTTATCCGCACGTGGGTTTACACCAAGGATAGGGGCTATTTTAGAGATCACGCTGCCAGCAACAGGAGCCGCTAGCATTCCGCCGGTGGTGAAACCAGCGTTTTGAGCGTTTGGTAGGGCTTCGTCAATAAGTACAACAACAACGTACTTAGGATCATGTATAGGAAAGGCGCCGATAAATGATGCAATGTTTGCGGTCTTACTATATCCATGTCCGGAAACCTTTTCAGCGGTGCCAGTTTTGCCACCAACAAAATATCCACGAGCGTTAGCTTTTTTGCCAAACCCGTCTACTACCACCATGCGAAGTAGCTTCCGCATAGTTTCAGATGTTTCAGCAGTAAGTATCTGTTTGCGCTCTATGGTAGATGGATCTGTAACTTTAAGCATAGTAGGGTCAACCATATAACCACCATTTACAACAGCAGAAATCGCACGTGCAACATGCAGTGGAGTAACGGCTATACCATGGCCGTAACTAATGGTTATAGTGGAAGCTTGCGTCCAAAGCTTAGCTTGGGGATAAAGTGGATATGCGCGCTCTGGTAATTCTACCTTAACTTGGGATAGCATGCCAAGTTCGGATAGATATTCTCGTTGTTGCTTTGTGCCTATTTTCATGCCAATTTGAGCAGAGCCAATATTGGATGAATACATAAGCACTTCAGGAGTGGCCATTATACCGCCCTTGCCGCGATAGTTACCGATTTGTTTGTTGCCAATTTTAATAACTTCATCGGTATTAAAAGCATCATTTATACCTATATGTTTGCCGTCTAAGCCCATAGCGAGTGTTAGAATTTTGAAAGTTGATCCCATTTCATAGGCACCTAATGTAACTTGATTAAAACGCGCTCTCTCACTGGAACGTCCTACATTATGTGGGTCAAAGTCAGGAAGGCTTGTCATAGCTATAATTTCGCCGGTGTTAGCATCCATTACAACACCAGAGCCACCTATGGCGCTATGTGCTATGGCTTGCTCTAGAATTTCATCGCGCAAAATCTGTTGTATGCGCACATCGACTGCGAGCTTGATTGGCTCATTGCTGTTTTTTAAACGCTCGTCAAAATACCGCTCAATGCCGGCAAGGCCATTGCCATCTACATCAACATACCCTGCAACATGTGCAAACAAGTTTCCATGGGGATAGACACGCTTCTCATCTTTCATAAAGTTGATGCCAGCTATGCCTAGGTCATTTATATACTGCTGCTCAACAGGTGTTAAGTGGCGTTTAAGCCAGCTAAATGGTTTGTCTGAGAGAATTTTCTCTTTTATTTCCATGCACTTGTTGGCCTCAAATATCCGGCATAATTTTTCTGCGGCAATATGTGGTTCAACAACTTTTGCAGGGTTAGCAAATAGTGATGCGGTAGTTAGATTAACTGCAATAATTGACCCATTGCGGTCCTCTATACTCGCGCGTTGATATAGGAAATCATTGTTCGAATTTGTTGTTTTACCAACTATTTTTATATCTTCGTTGCTCGATAAGCTTATATCAAAAAGCCGAAAAATTAGGATGCTGAAAATAAGGCACATTATGCCCATAGTAAACACAAGGCGATTATGACAAACTGATAAAGCGATATCTTCAACGCTTTTAGGCGCAGGTCGTAGGTTAGATGTTTTTTTATTGCCTAGTGAGTTCAATTTTTTACCTCACTGGAAGGTTCTTCTTTCTGGGTAAGAAATGGTGCTAAATAGGCTTCAATTTTGCGAACATCCATGATCTGGTCGTTGGTTGGGGTTCGAAGATTCAGATTTTTGTCAGTAAGCTTTTTTAAGCGCCTGGGGTTGGTGAAGTAAGAATATTCCGCTTTGAGCATATGCATGCTTTCGCGTTCAGCAAGTATCTTGGCATTTACAATTTTAATGTTGCGAGAGAGCTCTTGAACTCGGTTTTTTACAAAAAATAGGAAAGCAATAGCAATGGCTAAAACCAACATGCCAGGCAGAAAGTACACTCTTAAATACCTATTCATAACTCATAAATCAACTTTTCTATCGCTCTAAGTCTAGCTGATCGTGCCCTAGGGTTAGCTTTAACTTCCGCATCAGAGGCAACAATCACGCCTTTGTGAAGAAATTTAAACTGTGGGGATTGAAAATCGGATTTTTGCTCCGGTAAATATTTATTCAAATTAGATCTTTTACCGCACCAATCGTTAAATAAACTTTTCACGATCTTATCTTCCCCTGAATGAAACGACACAACAACCATCCTACCTTCAACCTTTAGCAAGGATTTGGCCGCATGTAAACTATTTTTTAACTGCTCTAGCTCTTTATTTACCTCAATTCTTAGGGCTTGGAAAGTTCGTGTAGCAGGACTTATATCGTCTTTGTAAAAACCAACGGCCTTTAAAATCAAACGCACAAGCTCAACAGTCGTGGTAATTGGCGCGATAGAGCGTGCTTCCACAATCTCGCGTGCTATGCTTCTAGACTTTCTTTCATCCCCATATTCATAAATCACTCGGGCCAATTCTTCTTCTGGGTAATTGTTCACTACGTCATATGCAGATAAACCCTCTCTTCTATCCATACGCATATCAAGAGGTCCATTCTCTTGAAAGGAAAAGCCACGCTCTGCAGTATCAATCTGCATAGATGAGACACCAATATCATAAACAATTCCGTCTATCTTTCCAGATAGTGGGGCAAGTACTTCGCCAATTTTGCTATTAGCAACATTATGGAATTCAAATTTATTGCCATACTTTTTTGCAAATTTATGGGCAATCGGAAGTACACTTTCATCGCGATCAAATGCGATGAGTTTACCCGCTCCCATTTGTAAAATCTTTTCACTATAACCACCAGCTCCAAAGGTGCAATCGACGTAAATGCCGCCAAGCTCGGGTTTTAAATATTTAACTACTTCATCAAGTAGAACAGGAATATGAGACATGCTATAAGTATGTTGAATCTTTTTCATATATTTAATACACTTTTATGAGAATGTGAATTCAATATATGGTACATCCAATGCTTTTCCTGCTTAATGCCATTAGACGCAACATATTTCTCGTTATCATAATTATAGTAGGTCTCTCTTATGCAGGAATTAATTTGCCATTTATGGCAAGTGTTGAAGATGCAATACTAGGCTGGGTAGACACCTTGGGTAAATACGTTGACCTCAAAAACATTGGAAAGCAAGCAACTGATGCGATTAATAATATTAAAAAATATTTTTAGCATGTGTTTGTACTATATGAAATTATGATTTATAATAATGCGTAAATAACTAATACAGATACAAGGTATGGCAAAAGAAAAGGTTTTCATTCAGTTTGCAGCAGGTGAGACAACTGAAATTGAGTTTTCTCCAGATAAAGAGATAGAACAAGTTAAACAAGAGATTTACGCTAATAAAGGCTTTGCAGCTGACTCATATAAATTGGTCTTTTCTGGCAAATGTCTTGAAGATGGTAGGACTCTTGGAGATTATGGTGTTAAAGCTAATTCGATAATTTACTATACGGAAAGATTCGTAGTGCAAAGCATCGCAAAAAAAACGTCTTTTGCTAAGACTTTGGAAGGTAAGAAGATAGAAATTGAATTTGACTCAGATAAAACAATTGGCGCAGTTAAAAACGAGATTTTTACTAAAGAACATATTCCCATTGAAAGACAGAGATTAATCTTTAATGGAAAGCAGCCTTATGATAATGAAACTCTTGGGTCTCTAAATGTTGTAAGTGGTTCAATAATTCATCTTGTGCTTAGGAAACATGAACTTGAAGCATCTCTGGCTCCAAGCGGTGCTAGACGCATAAACTCAAAAAAACCGCCTTCGAATAGAGTTGGGTTAGGTGGAGCTGCAGGTTTTATAGCTGGTTTATGTTTAACAGCAGGCTATTGCCTATACTCAGCGCAATCAAAAAGTCACCTTGGCACTTCCTTTGGCTCACGCCTGCTTGAAGCAGCTTCACCAAGGGTGTGCATTGGCATTGTCGTAATGAGTACCATTTTGGGAGCTGGAGCTGCATGTGTTAAAGGTGGGTCTAGATCTCAAGCATCCTGAACTTGTTCAAACAGGCATCCAGGATTGTTATCTTAACCTCTCTTCCTACATCGCGTTGCTCTGTCAAGCCGAAGCCTCTGACAAAGGATAAAGGAGCGAACTGACATGAGGTGTTGAAAAAAATATCTCTCTAAATGTTTATATATGATGTATAATCATATGCAAATAAACATGGGATATAAGACATGGCAAAAGAAAAATTTTTCGTCAAGACTTTGACAAATGAGAAAATTGAAATTGAATTTGACCTAAATAAAACCATTGGCCAAGTTAAACAAGAGTTGGCTGATGCGAAAGGTATTAGTATTGATTCGGTTAAATTAGTCTTTGCAGGCACAGCACTAAGTAATGAAGCAACTCTCACTTCTTGCGGGATTTCAAGGGACTCGACAGCAGTTATGTTAATAATAAGTCCAAGAAGATCTATGGCAAAAGAAAAGTTTTTTGTTAAGACTAAAGCAGGTATGGATATTGAATTTGAATTGGACCCAGATAAAACCATTTCCCAGGTTAAACAAGCTATTTTAGATGGCAGAGGAATCCCCTGTGATGCACAGAAGTTATTATTTTTGGGAAATGAACTGAAAGATGATAATGCAACTCTCGCTTCCCTCAAGGTTATAAATAACTCAACAATGCATCTTATGCTTAGAAACAAAGAGCTTGAATCATTACAAAAGCAGAATCGAAAAGGTAGTGAAGGTATAAATTCAAATAGCTTTGCAACGTGTGGATTAAAAGGATTTCTAGCCGGATTAGGTTTGACAGCAGGTTATTGTCTATGGTCAGCAAAAGCAAACAGCCACCTCGGCACTTCCTTTGGTTCACGCATGCTTGAAGCAGCTTCACCTAGAGTGTGCGTAGGTATTGTTTTATTCAGTACCATCTTAGGTATTGGGTTTGCATGTGTTAGCAAGGATGGGCCTAGCATATAAAAGCGCCCGGAATTGAGGTGCTAAAAAAATGAAAAATATTTTCACAAGGGACTTCCATTGGCTCTTACTAGTCAAGTATACTAATAAATACAAGATAGGAAAAGTACGAGCAGAAAAATAGGAGGCATAAGATGAGAATTAGAATAAAAAGACCGAATCAAGATAGACTAGAATATATCCAGGTAACTGGTGAAAGTAAATTATCCGAAATCATTGGTGCTAATTGCACTGAAGCTACTAAATTAGTGCTTCAAGGGTATAAAATTGATGAAGGTAAATCTATTGATGAGCTTAATAAGGAGCATGGTGATACCTTCATTACTGAAGGGACCATCTTTTATGAAGTAGCAAAAGACGCAAAAATGTTTAATGTAAAAACTTTGGCTGGGGAAAATTACCATATATATACCGAACCAGATATGAGTGTTAAAGCCATTAAAGGGTTTCTTGAAGATATAACAGGTATTGAAGGTCATTCACAAACATTGACACATCTAAATAAAAAGTTAGCCGAAAAAAGTTAGCCGATGGTGATGTTATAAGTGTGTATTGTCTTTCAGATGAGACAACTTTTAATTTTGTTCGAAGGACGGGGTCGGTAAGGCCCTATATTATCATAAAAGTTGGAATTGTTAACCATACCATAAAGTTTGAATCATTTGGCGATCTTGCTAACTCAACTGCGAAAAGCTTAAAGGAAAGACTTGCAAAGCTTGATATAGATACTACTGGTCAAGAATTTTATCATGATGGCAAATTATTAGCAGATAATGAACCCGTAGCAGGTCGTAGAAATTTATATCTTTTGGAAGGGCCACATAAGTATCTTGACATTTTAAAACAGCTAGCTTTAAGGGGTGGGCTAAAAGGTTTTTTAGCAGGGGTAAGTTTGGCAGCAGGATATTTTCTATGGTCAGCGCAATCAAACACCCATCTCGGCACTTTCTTTGGCTCACGCCTACTTGAAACAGTTTCACCAAGGGTAGGCTTTGGTATTGTTTTAATAAGCACCTTTTTATGGGCTGGAGTTGAATGTGTTAGGGGTGAGCCTAGTGTATAACTTAGGCTTCGACAATCCTTGGATTATCATAAAACTCAGGGTGCAAGCTAACAGATTGATATATATCCATCATTTCATCCATCCTGCCATTACAATGCAGGGCTAGGTCGCAACCAGCATTCAGTGCTGCTACGGCATTTTCACCGGTTGTATTTTTCAAGGCCTTCATGGAAAGGTCATCAGATATGATAACATGGTTCTTATAGCCTAGGGAGTTTCTTATATGATCCATCCCAATCTTTGAAGTTGTTATGCAGTTATCTTGATCTATAGAGGTGAAGACTATATGAGCTGTCATAGCCCATACAGGTAGATGAGATAAATTTTCAAACACCTTGAAATCTGTATTTTTAAGTGTAGCAATATCAGTGGGCACTACAGGTAGATCCTTGTGGCTATCACATTGTGCGCGGCCATGTCCTGGGATGTGCTTTATGATGGGTTGTACTCCTTCGCTTAGTAGCCCGGAACAAGCAGCTTCGCAAAGAGCCGTAACCACTTCAACAGATTCACTAAAGCTACGGTCACCTATTACCGCGTGGGCTGATTCAATAAATAAATCAGCAACAGGAGCACAATCCACATTAATTCCAAACTCGCGTAGGTCTTTGCCTATTGACTTGTAATTCTCAAAAGTTGCCTTACAAGCGGAAGGAAGGTCAGTCTGTGCCTCATCACCAAAATGCTTGGCTGGGGGATATTTTTCAACTAGTGGTGGGCGAAGCCTGGCAACTCTACCGCCTTCTTGGTCTATCAAAATAGGAGTATTTTCTTCACCATTCAAATCTCTCAGAGATTTGGTAAGTGCTGAAACTTGCTCTTTAGATTCAATATTACGCGCAAACAATATATAGCCAAATGGTTTAGCTTCTTTGAAAAAGCTAAGCTCCTCGTCAGTAAGCTTAAGACCTTTTATACCGAAGATTATTGGTGCCTTTTTTGAAGTAATTTTATCCATTTATGCTTCTCCTTATTTCACTTGCATCAATGCCTAAAGTATTGAATAGGCTTGTTACTTTGTTACACAATGCAATTAAGTCTTCTGAGCTATTACCCTCAACGCGAACTACTAATGAATTTTGAGTGTTGGAAGCTCGGATTAACCACCAGCCATCCTTCTCTTGAACTCTTATGCCATCAAGATCATTAAATGCTAATTGCTGTTTATGCAGTATAGATTTTAAATCATCTATTATTGCGAATTTAATACTATCATCAACTTCAATTCTTAGTTCGGGAGTTGTATGAGTTTTAGGTAGCTGGTCTATAGTTTCTGCGATTGTAGCATCGGTATTGCTTAATATATTAATAAGCTTACATGCTCCAAAGAGAGCATCATCAAATCCATAGTAATCTTCGCCAAAGAATAGATGACCACTCATTTCACCAGCGAGTAATGCAGCTTCTTCTCGCATTTTAGCTTTAATCAATGAATGCCCAGTTTTCCAAATTATAGGTGTGCCACCTAACTCAGCTATTTTAGAAAGAATTAAATCGCTGGTTTTAACATCGGCGATAATCTTTGCACCCGGCTTTCTCTGCAATAAATCCTGCGCGAGTATCAAGAGAGTTTGATCTCCAAAGATAATCCGTCCTTTGTTATCTATAACACCAAGTCTGTCACCATCGCCATCGAAAGCGAAGCCTATGTCACAATTATTGTTTAGTACCAGATTTATTAATTCTTCCATATTTTCTGGAATAGTGGGGTCTGGATGGTGATTTGGAAAAGTCCCGTCAATGTAAGTATTAGTAAGGAAATGTTCGGCATCTATTACTTTAGTAAGCATTTCAACCAGTTCTCCAGTAGCGCCATTGCCTGGATCCCATGCTATCTTAAGTTTCTTCCCAACTTTTTTAGCAGCATTTTGTTTTAAGCTTTGGATATATTCAGGACGTATGTCTATGAATTCAATCGCACCATTCCCATCAACAAATTGTGCATCTGCTGCGATTTTAGATAAGCGTTGTATGCGTTCACCATAAAAGGATTTGCCTTGATAAATAATTTTAAATCCATTTTGATCTGCAGGGTTATGTGATCCTGTGATCATGACACCGGCTGTTGTATCCTTTGTTATTGCGGCATAGTATAAGGTGGGTGTTGCAATCAAGCCTATATCAATAATTGTCATTCCAGAAAGTAGTAAGCCTTCTGTTAAGGCGGCATGTAGATCAGGTGACGACAATCTTCCATCACGCCCGATGCAGACTGTCATAGGTAAACTTTCTTGGCTAATTAGGCTGGCGATAGATCTTCCCAAAAAATAAGCGTCCTTTGGATTTAGATTTACGGAATACTTGCCTCTTATATCATAGGCACGCATTATTTCCGGATTGAAGATATATGGTGAGTTTTGCATCTATTTTCCAGTTTTATACAAGTAGGGATTAGTATACATACATGGCTTACTATTACAACCCTTTAACTTCTATTTTGATATCTGTATCGTAGAAGTTCAAATGTGGCACACAAAGTAGTCTGTCGCCTTTATATATAGCAATAAGTGAGTGTATAGCACCCAATGGTATTTCAACTGGTTTTGTCATACCAAGACTTTTCAGTTTTTTCCAACCATTGTGTCCTAAAGCCTTAGCTGTAAGGCCCTCGACTTCAATTTGAATTACAAGGTTATGCCATATATTGCTATGTTTTGGCTTGAGTTCTAAGGTTGTAGGACTTTTGCCAACTTCAAGGAATATATAGGTATGTTTTAAGTCTTTCACTATCCGGCATCCCATCAAAGTTCTGCTCTGCCTTGGCGTTAGAGTGAGCTTGGAGAGTAAGGTAGTTAAAGATGTTAATTTAGGTGACGGCAATTGTGGGTTTAGATATTTAAATGCGCGTACAAGCAGGCGTAATTTCATTTCTTCATGAAATTTATATACTGAATTATCCAAAATCAAAAAATTAAGTGGATGTACGTTAACCTTTTTAGCCCATATATTGCTTACTCGCATATCTAAGTAACTCTTAGCACGTCTTGCATTTTCTGCTAAAAGTCCTAGGCGATGATAGATCTTGTCATCATCAAATTCTAATGCATAGGAATTAAGTATAGATCTTGCTTTGATCCGCTTATACTTATGGTTCATATTAGATGGGTCATTAACCCAAGGCCATCCGGTATCTTTCATATAATTCTCTATATGAATACGGGTTGTATCTAGCAATGGTCTCAAAAGAGTAAGTTCACCAAATTTTGTTTTAGATTTAATGGCGCTTATGCCATCTATTCCAGATCCTCTGATGATTCGCATTAATACTGTTTCTGCTTGATCATTTAACGTGTGAGCTACAAATAGATGCTTAATTCCATGCGCTAAGCAATAATCATGCAGCAACTCATACCTTGCTGCACGCGCTTTGCTTTGAATATTGCTCTTGGGTTTTGCACCAATCCACTTGAGAACTGTGGTTTTTATGCCTTGCGATTCCAGAAAAGTACATATGAATGATGCCTCTTCAGAAGATTCAGATCTTAAACCATGGTCAACGATTAAAGCATTAAGTTTCACATTATTTTTGATGCACCAGTGCTTGAGTATGTGTGTAAGGCACATACTATCTGCTCCTCCTGAAACTGCGACAGCGATTTTTGCAGGGGGGCTGTCAAATAAATTATCTATTTTTAATAAATATAACATTCTTTTAGTTGATATTTTCTATCTTTGGTGGCTTAGAATACTACTACATAAGTGATACGAATTATATATGAGTAAAAAGATTTTAATAGTAGAAGATAATGAAATAAATTCAAAAATGTTGACTTGCTTTTTAGAACAGAATGGATTTCTCACAAGATCAATTAACAATGGAAATGATGTTTTAGACCAATGCTATGAATTCAGACCCAATATGGTTTTGATGGATATAGAAATTTATGGTATTTCTGGAGTTGATGCTTGCATTAAATTGCGAAATGAAAAAGAATTTAAGGAGCTACCAGTATTTGCTGTAACTGCGTTGACTCATGAAAAATTTAATAATGAAGCTCATCATGCTAAATTTGATGAATATATTGAAAAGCCAATAATACTGGGCGAACTACTTAATAAAATAGAAACCTATATAAGGCAAGAACAATGACTGCACGAGTGTTAGTAGTTGATGACGTAGAGTTTAACGTGAAACTCCTAGATACCAAGCTTAAACAGGAGTATTACCAGGTATATACTGCGGTAAATGGCAAAGAAGCAGTAGAAAAAGCAGAGGAGGTAAAACCTGATATAATACTTATGGATGTTATGATGCCGGAGATGGATGGATTCGAAGCCACGCGCATCATAAAATCAAACCCTAAGCTATCCTTTATACCTATTATCATAGTAACTGCGTTAAATGCACAGGAGGATAAGGTGAGGGGGCTAGAAGCAGGTGCAGATGATTTTCTCACTAAACCAATTAATGACCATGCCCTAATGGCCAGAATTAAATCTCTAGTACGACTCAAAGTGATGGATGATGAACTAAGGTTGCGTGATCAAACTGGGCGAGAATTCGGAGTTATTCAAAACAATCAAGAGGATCGAAATAAGCTTGAAGGAGCAACTGTGCTGATTATTGAGGATGATAAACACCAATTCGATATTATGGCCTCTAAGCTTGCTACAAAGGGTGTAACTTGCGTGCAAAAGGAGGTTATTGATGATTTGGTAAGTGGTGCAGATACTACAGATTACAGTCTCATTATAGTTAGTACATTACTACTTGCAAGTGATGGCCTTAGATTTTGTTCAGAAATAAAAAGTCTTGATAAGTATAGACACACACCTGTTTTGATTTTGGTTGATGAAAGCGATGAGGCTACTTTGACTAGAGGGTTGGAGCTAGGAGTTAATGATTACCTGCTATCTCCAGTCGAAGTAAATGAG
>CAYWJW010000040.1:0-15533 GCA_964458795.1 uncultured Candidatus Jidaibacter sp.
GTCTATGCTTCAAAACTTTTATATCATTCTTCAGACTTACAATAAGATAAGAGAGATATAGTTAAATAATTTGAAAACCTATACTCTTCTCTGACGAGATCCATGTTTCCACCTGTTATTTAAAAATAAAACCCAGGAAAAATGCCCTATCCACCTGTTAAAACAGGTAAAAAATTTTGCGTCTAGTAGTCTGATAGCATCCTCTATAGCTAAGTCAGTAAAAACTGTACAGATGCGGGATAAATAAACGACGATTTATTTAATAGATTGATGCTCTAGAGTATATCTGGTAGAATTACGCGATAATAAAGCTACTATTCTAATCTTTCAAGTTAACGGAGTATAAAAAATGCGCAAACATTTATTTAGAGCATTAATGGCGATCCTACTTATATATTTTGGAGTAATAGGATGGCTTTATTTCAATCAACGTTCTCTGCTGTATTTTCCTGATAAAAATATAAAACCTGTTGCCGAATATAATTTGCCCGATACTGAAGACCTTATGATCAAAAGCCAAGATGGCTCGCAAATTCAAATGTGGTATCATGAGCCTAAGAATAATATGCCTATGGTAGTATATCTACATGGAAACTCTTATACCTTAGGTCAGCGCGCTCCTAAATTCAAAGAACTAATTGATATGGGGTATGGGTTTGCAGCACCCGCTTATCATGGATTCAGCAATAGTGAAGGCACCCCATCTATGGAAGCAATCCTGGGAGATGCGAGGGCTGCTATACAATATTTGCAAAGCAAAGGCTATGAAACCAAAGATATGTTAATTATTGGAGAATCTCTGGGTAGTGGTGTTTCTATGCATATGGCTACGGAATACCAGTTTGCAGGAGTGTTTTTAATCACTCCATATACTTCTATTTCCGATCGTGCCCAAGAGATTTATTGGTATTTGCCAATTAAATTCTTGGTTAAGGATAACTTTAAATCTTACGATAAAGTGGACCGCATCAATGCTCCGCTACTTATTGTGCATGGAACTAAAGACCTCGTGATACCGCATACCCATGCGGAGCGCTTAATCGAGCTTGCACACACACCAAAAAAACTTATTATCTATGAAGGTAAAGGTCATAGTAACCTTGATAATAGAGAAATCTTCAAGGAGATGACAAAATATTTCATAGATGAAAAGAAAATTGGATTTAACGAGCAAAATTAATACTGAAATATTTAAGGATGTCGCAATAATAGGGGCTGGTCCTACTGGCCTGTTTTGCGTTTTTGAGACTGGCATGCTTGGCATGAGTTCAGTAGTAATAGATGCATTACCACATGTAGGAGGGCAATGTGCAGCCTTATATCCTCAAAAGCCTATATATGATATACCTGCATATCCGATTATTTCTGGTGCTGACTTAGTGGAGAATTTAAGGCACCAAGCAGCACCCTTTAATCCCGAATATCTCTTGGGTACTTCAGTTGATTCGCTGACGCGTGAAGACAATGGAAGTTTTAGACTCACCACACAAGCTGGCACCATAGTACACGCAAAAGCCGTTATTGTAGCTGCAGGATGCGGCGCCTTTGGCCCTAATAAACCACCGCTTGAAAATATTGAAGAATTTGAACAAACTAGTGTATTTTACTCCATATTAGATAAAAGCAAATTTACCGGTGCAAACATAGTTATAGCAGGAGGAGGAGACTCCGCACTGGACTGGACTCTTACACTTGCTGATATAGCGCAAAAAGTTTATGTAGTGCATCGCCGCGATCATTTTAGGGGTATGGAAAATACTCTAAGGCAAATCAAAGTGCATGTAGACACTGGGAAGGTTGAGTTTGTGATCCCATACCAACTACACAAACTCAAAGGCAGTGGTGGTAAACTAGAAGAAGTAGAAGCAATCGATCTTGACCAGAACATACGAGTGCTTAAAGCAGACTATTTGCTCCCGTTCTTTGGTCTTAAAATGAACATTGGCCCCATAGCGGACTGGGGACTTGGGATAAGCGCTAAACATATAGTAGTAGACCCAAGCTCTATGGCCACTAATATTCCAGGAATATTCGCAGCTGGGGATATTGCAAGCTATGCCGGAAAACTTAAGTTAATCCTAACAGGGTTTGCAGAGGCAGCACAGGCAGCACATAGCTCATATAGCATTGTGTTTCCAGATAAAGCTCTGCACTTTCAGTATTCTACCACTCAAGGGGTACCAAATTGTGATGTATAGATTACTTACACTACTATTTGTGGTAATCTTGGGGTCTAACTCTTATGCCTCTGAAAAAATTGTTAAATCTCATGGGTATGCAATATATTCTGAGCTTAAATATAACTCAGATTTTACTCACTATGATTTTGTAAACCCAGAAGCTCCCAAAGGCGGCGAATTTAGGCAAGCACATATAGGCACATTTAATTCTGTAAATGCCAATATACTAAAAGGCACTAAGGCACCTGGGCTTGACTATATATATGATGCACTACTTGTAAAATCGATGGATGAGTTAAACTCATACTATGGCTTAGTTGCTGAGACTTTGGAGTATCCTGAAGATCTGTCATGGGTAATCTTTAACTTACGCAAAACAGCTAAGTGGCATGATGGCACTCCCATCACAGCAGATGATATAGTATTTAGCTTTCATACGTTGAAGGAGAAGGGAGATCCGAATTTTCGTATTACCCTTGTAGATGTTAAGTCAGTTGAGAAGTTATCCAAACACCGTGTGAGATATAACTTTATCATAAAGCGCGAGCCACTACAGATACCAATTGTCGGGGAATTACCGATAATAAACAAGAAGTTCTTTGAAGGGAAAGCATTCGATCAATTCGAAGATGTATATCCGACCAGTGGGCCGTATAAGATAAAAGAGTATAGTAATGGCAAATTTATTAAATTTGAGCGTGTTAAAGATTACTGGGGTAAGGATCTACCAGTATACAAGGGATTATATAATTTCGATATAATTAACTATGATTGTTACCATGAAAGTACAATTGCAGTAGAAGCGTTTAAAGCCGGAGCGTTTGATTTTAGGGAAGAGAATGTATCACAAATTTGGGCTACCTCTTATCAAGGCAAAAACTTTAGTAACGGTAAAATTATTAAAGAAACTGTTAGGCATAATCTCCCATCAAATTTACAAGCATATTTCCTTAATATGCGCAAAGAAGAACTAAAGGACATAGCTTTGCGCAAAGCTATTTATTACGCTTATGACTTTGATTGGGCAAATAAAAATCTCTTTTATGGTATATATACACGCACTAAAGGCTATTTTGACAATACAGTATATGCTGCAAAAGGTCTGCCAGAAGGCCTTGAACTTGAAGTTTTGAGAAAGTTTAAGGATGAATTGCCAAAGGAAATTTTTAAAGAGGAGTTTTACGTACCTAGCACAGATAGTTATTCTATGCGTAATCGCGAAAATTTGCGTATTGCCAAACAGACTCTACTTGATGCTGGTTATAAAATTGTTGGCGAACATATGGTAAATCCTATAACTAATAGGCCCATTGAGCTAGAAATAATATACCACTTTCAAGGCTTTGAAAGGCTATTATTGGCATTTAAAGAAAACTTGGCCAAGATAGGAATTACCTTGAATTTAAGGCTTATGGATTATGCACAATATCTACTAAGGATGGAAAATTTTGATTACGATATCATTACTGCCGCATTTACTCCTACAACTTTTCCTGGCCGCAATCAGGTACAGCTTTGGGATTCTAGCTCTGATGTCAAGGGAGGGTTTAATTTATCTGGCGTTCGGAGCAAAGCCATTGATTATATACTCAACCATCTTGTTGAAGCTGCCAATAAAGATGAAGTGATAGCTTATGCGCGTGCTCTTGATAGAGCCTTACTTTGGAACTACTATGCTGTCCCACAGATGCATTCAAACAGCTATAGAATAGTGTATTGGAATAAATTCGGCATACCAAGAGTGCGGCCTGAGTATGCTTTAGGCGTGGAGGCATGGTGGATAAAGCAGTAATTGAAATTAAAAATTTATCAGTAAGGCTCCTAAATAAAAAGAATGGACGCTATTTAGTAAAATGCGTCGATATGCAAGTGCCTCATGGCAAAATCTCCGCCTTAGTGGGAGAAAGTGGATCAGGAAAAACTATTACTTCTCTCGCAATTTTACGGCTTTTAGATAAACATAATTTTTCCCTAAGTGGGGAAATTAGATGGGGTGCACATAACTTATTAGATCTTAGTATGTCTCACTTGCGAAAAATTCGCGGCAAGAGCATAGGCATGATCTTCCAAGAGCCATTGTCAGCCCTTAACCCTTTGCACACCATAGGGAGGCAAATTGCAGAATGTATCACAACACATAGTCATAAATCATCGAACTACGTGCGTGAAAAACTAGATGAACTTTTAGATCAAGTAGAGATGGGTGATTTTAAATCTCGCCTCAAGGCCTATCCTCATGAGCTATCTGGTGGACAGCGCCAAAGGATTATGATAGCAATGGCTCTTGCAAATGATCCTGCACTTTTGATAGCAGACGAACCTACAACTGCTTTAGATACCTTTACTGCTGATAAAATATTAGAGTTACTAAAAAAAATACAGCGAGAGCGCAATCTCTCTATTTTATTAATCACACATGACCTACGAGCAGTACGCATGACTGCAGATAGCGTTTATGTTATGAAGTCTGGAGAAATAGTCGAGCATGGCCCTACAGACACTATATTTGCCAAGCCCAAAGAAAAATACACTAAGTATTTAATAGATAGCGAACCAGTACGTATGGTAGGCAATGCTCCACAATCAGAATCAGTACTTAGCGTGAAATCTTTAAGTTTCGCAGTGCAGAAAAATAAATCTATATTTAGCTTCGCAAAACATGAAACAGACATTATAAATAACATAAATTTCGAGCTTAAAAAAGGCGAGACCTTAGGTATAATGGGAGGCAGTGGATCAGGAAAGACAACAATTCTACTATCTTTACTAAGACTTATTAAGGCCCATGGCGAAGTGATTTTTAGAGGCAGTGACCTTATTAAACTTGAAGGCGCGGAATTAAAGCCATATCGTGCAAAATTGCAGGTTGTATTTCAAGATCCATTCTCTAGCTTAAACCCAAGAATGAAGGTTGGCGAGATAATATCAGAAGGACCAATTGCGCATGCTCTGCAAAAGGAACCAGGTTATAATTTATATACAGAGGTTAAAGCTGCTTTAAATTCTGTAGAATTATCAGAAGACTTTATTGAACGCTACCCAAATCAGCTCTCTGGCGGCCAGAGACAACGAGTAGCTATAGCTAGGGCTCTAATTATGAATCCAGAAGTACTTCTGCTCGATGAACCAACCTCTGCCTTAGATAAGCCTATACAATTTTCAATACTGAAGCTGCTAAAAAGATTACAAGACGAACGAGAATTAAGCTATATACTGGTCAGCCATGATGTCCCTGTGGTCAATGCTTTAGCCCATAGAATCATGTTGATAGGTAAAGGAAAAGTTAAAGAACTAGGCAATGCTACAGATATTCTTAAAAAATTTGCAACCTATTCTAATTTAGAGTAGAGTGTCTCTTCAGAAAACAAGATTGAGGCCTATTATGAAATTCATCGTATCCGGACAACATATGAATGTTGGTGACTCACTTCGTACTCACATTGAAGATAGCTTGACAAAACATATCATTAAATATTTCGAAAATCCAATTACCTCATCAGTAACTCTAACTATGGAAAAGCAGAGCTATATACGCACCGATATTCTAATTAATGAAGGTACTGGCAGAGGTCTAGTAATAAAGGGTACGGCCTATGATGGTGATGCTTATCGCAGCTTTAATTTAGCACTTGAAAAAGTAGAAAAACAAATGCGCAAACACAAAAGTCGCATTAAAGAGCATCAAAAGATTAACCCTGAGAAATATGCTTTTATTGAGGCCAAGAAATACGTTATCTCTCCCTTTTCAGAAGGAGAGGATGATATGGGCAAGGCTCCAGCAATTATAGCAGAGAAAATGACATCAATTGAAACTCTAGCTGTAGGCGATGCAGTTATGAAAATGGATTTGCTAGACCTGAATACATATTTGTTCATTAACAGTGGCACCAATCGCTTAAATGTGCTACACTACCGCCAAGATGGCAATATAGCTTGGATTGATGTGCCGTCTGCAAAATAAAGCGGAACATTGCCTATAATGCAGAATAAATTAAGCCTTATCGGGTTAAATAAAGAAGAATTGCAACTTACGCTCAAGGACCTAGGTTTTGAGGGCTTTCGTGCGCGTCAGATTTGGTATTGGCTATATGTGCGCGGATCCACCAGCTTTGAAGAGATGTCTGATTTACCCAGAGCTGCGCGTGAAAAGCTAAAAGAGCTATTCAGTATACAACGCGCAGAAATTTCAAAAGAACTGATCTCATTTGACGAAACCCGCAAATGGCTATTAAAATTTGCCGACGGCAATGAGATCGAAGCTGTCTTTATCCCTGACAGGAAGCGCGGCACCCTTTGCGTATCATCACAAGTTGGTTGCACACTTACTTGTAAATTCTGCCATACAGGCACCCAATTACTTGTGCGTAACCTTACTCCATCTGAAATTGTCTCACAATTCATGCATGCAAAAGATTCCTTCTCAGATTGGCCATCTACCAAGGAAAATCGTAAACTGACTAACATTGTAATGATGGGTATGGGCGAACCACTTTACAACTATGAAAATGTAGCTAAAGCCCTTAAGATCATTATGGATCCGAATGGACTTGGCCTATCAAAACGCAGAATAACTTTATCAACTTCAGGAGTAGTTCCCAAAATAGCTCAATGTGGGGAAGAATTAGGTGTGAATCTAGCAATTTCTTTGCATGCAGTTACTGATGAGCTAAGGAATCATTTAGTGCCGATTAACAAGAAATACCCGCTTAAAGAATTACTTGAAGCATGCCGAACTTATCCTGCTCTTAAAAATCGCGGCCGCATCACTTTTGAGTATGTGATGTTAAAGGGCGTAAACGATAGTGTAGAGGAAGCTAAAGAGTTGGTGCGCTTGATCAAAGGAATCCCTTCAAAGATTAATTTGATTCCTTTCAATCCCTGGCCAGGTTCTAATTATGAGTGCTCATCTAAACGAGCAATTACCAACTTCGCCAAAATCTTAGAGGATGCAGGTTATATGGCGCCTGTACGCACACCTCGAGGTCAGGATATATTCGCTGCTTGCGGACAACTTAAATCCGAAAGTGAACGAATTCGCAAGCATAATTAGCGTATGCTATTAATATCATCGTTTTCTTCTTATATCTTAATAAAAATTTAATATTCTAAATATATCTAATTACCGAAATTTTCTGTATAATTAATCTATATGGATACAGTTTACCAGTAATTATGCTTGATAAGCTAAAAAAAGGGATAGTTAAATTCGGCGGAGGGGTTAGAGGCGTTCTAAGCCCTATTTACTCTCGAGTGGTTACCCCTATCGTTACAGGCAGCCAATCAGCTATTGAAGCCTTTATGAGCAGAGTTCGCTCCAAGCCACAACTCAATTCTCCTAGCGCCTCAGAAACAACTCAAGAGGCTGGTATATTTAGAAAAGGCTATGATGTTGTTAAGAATGCCTTGGGCAAAATTAATTTTGGACGAAAAGCTGATACCATAACCACTGAAGCTCAGTTGCCAGCTGATAGCTCTCAAGATAAGCCAGGTGAACTAGATAGCCCAGCCCAATCAAATGAAGTCAATAGCTCTAAAGAGGTTCAACTAGGTGAGCCCAAGAACTATAAGGGAGCTTACCCAGATGAAATAACTACTGAAGCTCAGCTACCAGCTGCTAGTTCTCAAATAGATAAGCCAGATGAACCCAATAGCTCTAAAGAGGCTCAACTAGATGTGCTCAAGAGCTATAAAGGAGCTTACCCAGATGAAAAAGGTTTTTATGACCCCCTTGATTACGATGATGATGACGATGATGAGATAGATGCTCAAGAAGAAGCGGAATCTAACGTTAATCACAACACATCTACCAATGATGCAGTTCAAAATACCATAGAAGAGCCAGCTTTTAATCTTGATGAGGCTGTAGAACAAGAGATAGCATTAGAATCAATTCTTTTCGACCAAGAAGATGATGACAAAAGTAAGGAACGAGCTAAAGATCTCAAAGCCATTACTGGTATCTTAAGCACGAGCAATGTTGCAGCTCTACGCTTGCTAACAAACCTTAAATCTAGCGCTGACTATACATTTACTCCAGAAGAAAAAGCAGAGATTGATTTAGCACTCGTCGAACTGCTAAAACAAAACTCACTTTCTCTATTACGTGGCATAAGTTATACATCTAGCTACATAGCACAAGAAATAGATAGAATTATTGCAGAAACAGTACCGTCTCATCTTCGCAATGTGCTAAGCATTCCTTCAGCTCCATCATGGCTTATACCATGGCTACCTGTAGATACTACTGGCATATTCTTACTATCTGCTGGCAGTCAAATAAGATCTGCAATTGATATAACTGGACTTTGGTCTATATACACAGCTGCTAAATTTCCTTTTGTGGCAGCACATTTTCTCTCTGAAGCATCAATAACAATACTTGAGAACCCAGACAATCCAACGCAGGCTATTATAATGCGAGCTGCAGACATAGCTGAAGGATATATTGCAAGGACAGCCACCCTGGTAACAGATCATGCAGAATTGCTTAATGTAAGACTTAATGGTTAATACCAATTCCGGTAAATAACTGCACGGATACGCTTCATCTTTGTACTGCAAAAGAATTCCCACACCCACATTTTGCAGTTGCATGCGGATTCTTGATCTCAAAGCGCGCACCGCCTAAATCTTCACTATAATCAAGAGTGCAATCTTTTAGAAGTTCGAGCGAGGTGTCATCAATATATACGCAAGCCTCACCTTCAGAAAAAACATGATCTCCTTCCTCTTTACGCGCAGCATAATCAAACTCATACTGAAATCCCGAGCAACCACCGCCTAGCACTGAAACTCTAAAGCCTATATCTTTTAGGCCATCGACTTTTATAAGCTCTAATATACGACAGGCAGCAGCTGGCGATATGTTGAATTCTTTATCCATAAAAACATAAAATTATTGGTGCGGCCAAAAAGACTTGAACTTTCATTCCATTTCTGGACAACGACCTCAACGTTGCGTGTCTACCAATTCCACCATGGCCGCAATTACTGCAGTTGACTATACACCAATTACACATATTTTCAAGATCCATATATATCTTTCATAATATCGCCTAAAGCAATTTTCATGAAATTTTACCTGTTTTAAAAGGTGAAAGGCGCATATTTCCTGGTCTTTACTTTTAAATAACAGGTGGAAACAGGGGTTTACCTGGAGTTGAGTATTGTCATTTATGAATTTTTACAATCCTTGCCTGTCAGGCCAAAGCCTATGGCGAAGGATGAAGGAGCTGCAGGCGATGTATAATACCTCTCTTATCTTATATTTATTAGTATAGTTGACTAATTTTGCCAATGGAAGTCCCTACGCAAAATATTTTTAGATTTAATAGATAGCATCATCGCTTGAATCATGGTGGCTATCATGCTCTGAATCATGATGGTTATCTCTACCCGCATCATGATGCACTTCTTCAGAATCATTGCTACTTCCAAAAAAGCTCCAAGATGAAGAATCTTCTCGCACTGCTTCGTCTATTGGCTTACTACCAGGTTTTACAGGCTCTTTTACTATAGTGGACCCAAATCCAAAGGAAGTTGCCCTACCACTATTATAATCGGTATCAACAAATTTTATACCTTCTGGCACAGAAAATTCCCGGTTTGGCATATCTTTAAGAGCTCTTTCCATAAACCTAACAAAAATAGGTAGCGCAACTGATGCTCCCTGTTCTTTATCACCTAGTGTTTTTGGAGCATCATAGCCCACAAACACCCCAACTACCAAATCTGGAGAGAAGCCTATAAACCAAGTATCATTACTGTCATTACTGGTACCAGTCTTCCCGGCTACAACCTTATTTAGCTTTCGCGCTCTAGCACCAGTGCCGCGGTCCACAGCACCTTGCAACATGGAAACCATCTGGTAGTTTGTCATAGGGTCAATAACATTTTTGGCTGTATATGAAAGCAATGGTGTTTCTAAGACATTAGGGTTACTCCCCTCTTCTAACATTCCTCCACAACCTTCACAACTTCTGTTATCAGATGAGTATATTAATTTACCTTTGCGATCTTGTACTCTGTCAATGAGCTTGCCTTCCACTAGCAATCCTTCACTTGCAAAGGTTGCATATGCTGAAGTAAGGCGCATTGGCGTAGTTTCTACCGCACCTAAAGCCATTGAATAGTAAGCTGGAGGTGATGCGTCATATACTTTAAGCCTTGCTGCCACATTCCCTACGGTCCTAGCCCCTACCCTGGTGATAAGGTATACAGTTGCCAAATTACGCGACTTCTCAAGAGCTTTTCGCATTGTTATTCTGCCTAAAAATTTACCTTCATAATTTTTAGGTGTCCATGCAGCTTTGTCCGGACCCTGCGATATGCTGATCGGCTCATCCCTAACTATAGAAGTTGGAGCAAATCCTTTCTCAAGAGCTGCCAAATACACAAACGGCTTGAAAGCGGAACCAGGCTGCCGCATCGCTTGAACTGCACGATTATACTTGCTTTCTTTAAAGCTATATCCACCACTCATTGCAAGCACTTTGCCAGTCTTGGGCTGAATAACCACTAAAGCCCCATTAACCTGTGGTATTTGTTCCAACGTATAAGTTCCATTTTCAGCATTTTGACCGACTAGTATTACATCACCTGTGCTGAGCACATCTCCTGCAGTTGCAATCACCTTTCCTAGATACCCTTTACCTTGACGCTTTCGCGCCCATTTCATATTTGCTAGAGGTATAACGCCTTTATTTCCATCCTTAAAGCCTACGGTAGCAGAGTTATCCGAAACTGAAAGTACTAGTCCTAAACGCCAAGATCCAATAGCCTCTGGATTCTCAATTTGGTTAAGCGCCGCTTTCCAGTTATCTCCAATTATTTTAAGAGACTTGAGAGGGCCAGTGAAACCGTGTCTATGATCATACTCTATCAACCCCTCTCTCAATGAGTCATCAGCATATTTTTGCAGCTCTTTGTTAAGATTTGTATAAACAGAAAGCCCATCCTCATAGACGTTGTCATACCCGTATTTTTCTATAAGCTCAAGGCGCACGCTTTCTGTATAATATCCATTACTCAGGATAACAGTCTCAAACCTTGGGTTAAGTGAAATAGGCTTATTTTTTGCGGCTTGAGCCTGCTCTTTGGTAATGAATCCTTCTTCTTGCATGCGCTCAAGTACCCAGTCCCTTCTAGCTCTAGCCTTTTGTGGATAACGAGTTGGATCTAACAAAGAGGGAGCTTTTGGCAATGCTGCAAGCAGCGCAGCCTCTTCAAGTGTAATATTTTTTAAGTCTTTGTTAAAATAACTTAGTGCAGCAGAAGTTACCCCATAAGCACCATTACCTAAGTATATCTGGTTTAAATAAAGCTCAAGAATTCGGTCCTTAGAATACACAGTATTGATGCGATACGCTAGAATAGCTTCTTTGATTTTACGACTTATTGAGCGCTCATTAGTGAGGAGGAAATTCTTAACAACTTGCTGTGTTATAGTTGATCCCCCTACTGGATTACGATCACTCCCAATATTACCAAGATTTTGGAGCGCTGCCCGCATAATACTCATTACATCTATGCCAGGGTGATTGTAGTAATTTTGATCTTCCGCAGAAATGAAAGCATTGATTACTATTTCAGGCATTTCGTTAATCTTGCGAAATATTCTACGTTCTGTGGCAAGCTCGGCCATCAAGTCACCCTCTGATGAGTAAATGCGAGATATTGTGGGTGGATCATATTGTGTTAGTTGGTGATAGTCAGGCAGGTCTTTACTGAAGTACAGAAAGATTGGCAACACAAAAAGACCTAACAAAACAATGCTTGCCAAGATTGCGGAACACCAGAACGCCAAAGCTTTATATATCGATTTTAAAATCATACATGTAAATAGCCATACTTGCTCATTAATACCACTTGCTTACAGTAAACACAAGTTTATACAAATTCATAAATTAGATATAGACAAGAAGTAGTCATTGAGTTTGAGGATAATATGTTGTATAATATATCTTAAACAAGGGGATATATGGGAAGCAACACTGGAATTGGCATAGAAGTTAACCTACCTGAGACAAAGGATCGGGCAGTGAAACTTATTGTGCAGCTTACCAGTGAAAATCCTTTGAAGCTTCATAAGATGCATATTGACGAATTAATTCAATATTTAAGCCAGTTAATGCAATGCAAAAAGAAGCAAATAGAAGAGCTTTTGGTCGAACATGATCAAAGCAAAGAGCTTGATGAAGTAACTCTAGCTATGCTTTGGAAGTTGGTCAGCAAAGGTGTTGTCAAAAATCGAAAGCACACTCTTGGCACCATACCAGAGGCAAGCTTTAACCAGCTTAAATTCATCATGGCAATGCTTGGAGATATGTCTCGCTTCCGCGTTGAAAATGGACTTGGAGTAGCTGGATCTACAATTACCACTCCAACTACAGGTGATAAAAATCAGCCGGCTGTTATAAATCGCAATTCCTTCCTAAACTCACATCAAGTTGAGGTATCAACACGCGCGATAGCAAATAGTAATATTACTATGGGACAGAAATAATTGGTAAAACCTACATAGGCATAAATTGTATATACTAGCTATAATATCTGCAAGCCTACTATTCGGGCTTATTTTTGGTGTTATTATAGGTATAACAAGCTATAGATTACCCCTTGGTCTAAGTGTATTTAAGCCTCCATTTTGTGCGAGTTGCAACCATTCCCTTGGCGTTTTAGATGTTGTACCAATTCTCTCGTTCTTTGCATTAGGTGGTAAATGCCGCTATTGCAAAACCATAATACCTTTAAGATATTTGGTTATAGAACTTACTACAGCTACTCTATTTGTCCTAAATTACTTTGCGCATCCATATGATTTACAACAAATTGTAATCTTGGATTTAATCACAGCTACACTCCTAGCTATAATGATCTCTGACCTTGAAAGTGGTGAGCTTTCAGATAGCGTCCTACTATTTCTGGCCGGACTGGGCATGATTTATACTTATCTAACCGTAGATGATGCAATGAGCTTGCTCATTTTGCCAACTATTAATTTTGCTGTTGCGCTCTTAATATGTTTTTTGTTCAAATTAGTTTTCAAGAAAGAAGCCATGGTGAGTAGAGATCTAAAATTACTTTTCATATCTGGCTTATTTTTGTCTGTTGAGAATATTTCTTCTTTCTATATTATGATAGGAATGTTCGGCGTTCTAATAGGAATTCACTGGAAAGAGCGTCAGATTGCTTCGACATATCCTTTGGGTCCTGCCATATGTATTAGTTTGTATTTTTGCACGTTATTTGGTAAAAGTTTAGATCTAACTTTATTTATAGCTTTTTAATGCGACTTGAGTTCAAAATATTTTTAATAATTACTCCAATTCTGCTTCTATGCAACTTATTGGCATATGACCTAAGTGAACACACAAGTATCCCGCATACTTTGATCTATGCTATCTTCATTGTATTGGTAAGCCTAATTCTCATTTTGTTACTCAGGAACCGCTTAAATGCAAAAATCCAAAGCCTAAATAGCACTCCGCAAGGACCTATACATTCTCTTGATCAAGCTTGGGAGTTATTGCAAAACATGGATTCTTCCTCAAGCAACGCATACAAGCTGATTTCAGAAGTTAGTGATATGACCTCCGATAGCATAATTATTCTTGATAATAAACTGCTGAATATAATAGGTGCAAATACCAGCGCCAGGACCATATTAGGTAAAAACATTACAAAAAGCGGTATAACGAATGTAATTAGCGATACTGCTTTTTTGGAAGCACTAAAACTTGCCCAGAACAAAGCCTATGAGACTAAAGCTACCTTTTTTCTACCATCCAAGAACAAATCGTATTTAGCTGTCATAAAGCCACATATATGGCAAGGTGAGATAGATCGTTTCATTATAGTAATACGCGATGTAAGCAAGGATTTAGCGCTTGAATCTAGAATACAAGAATTCAAGACAAATTTGAACCATGAACTAAAAACCCCTATAACCGCAATCCTAAGTGCTTCCGAAACAATTATTCAAGATGACTTTTCGGTAGAAGCTACTAAGGAATTTGTTCCCATGATACATAAACAAGCCAAAAAACTAGTGACGGTAGCCAAGGAACTTAACTACCTTTGGACAAAACGAACCTCAAAAACTTAGTGGATTTAAGGTAAATGAATAAAAAATCATTGAGTATAAATATTTTCTTAGTTTTTATCATTACGTTTGTAATATGTATATATTTTGGTAAAGGTGTTTTTTCTGACCCTGATGTTGGATGGCACTTAAAGGCAGGAGAATTAATCTGGAAAACCCACTCTATACCTTATAATGACCCTCTTACGTTTACTACGGACCAAGAGTGGTATAATCTCTCTTGGTCATGGGATGTTGTAGTTTATTGGATTTTTTATGCTTTTGGGGCAATGGGACTCTTTTATTTCCAAGCACTACTATTTGCACTTTTAATCATGTCTCTATACAAATTTACTCTTTATTTTAGAGAATTCAGTGGAGATACTAGAGCCGTTATTACCGCCATTTCCGGATTACTTATTTGGGATGTATTATACTTAAGACCTCAACTACTTGCCTACTTTATGGCTGCATCTGTATTGCTTCTACTTATAAAGTGGAGACGTCAATCTATATATCTGGTACCCATCATAGTCTTGCTCTGGGCCAATGTACATGGCAGTTTCATAGCTGTATATACAATATTATTCGCATTTATATTAGAAGCCTGGCATGAGAAGGATTATTCCTGGCTTAAAACTTTAATATTAACCTCTGTCCTCTCATCTATTGCTTTATTCATAAACCCGCTTGGATATAAGATAATTTTAGGCGTAGCTCGCACATTAGATAGTGCAATAACTATGTATATCAGCGAGTGGATGCCTTTTACTTTTGGCACCGAATATGCAGCAACTATGGTAGTAATAATATTACTCATGGCTGGAGGATTTACTAATGATAAGATACCCGTTTCATATAGAATACTTGCATTTCTATGGCTACTAGCTGCACTCGGTAGTAAGAGAAGTTTTGGCTTTTTTGGAGTTCTGGCTTTACCTTATTTGGGTTACGCACTGAATCCTATGTTACAAAAATCACCTAGCAAGTTTCAACTTACTACATCTATGAAACTCTTACTTATTATTATATTCCTAATACTTGCTGTACTTAGCCCAATACTCAAAAGCAATATACCTTATTTTAAAGAAAAAGATTTAGAATATTCCAAAAAAGTCCCTCTTGAGGCAATTAAATTCCTAAACAAAAGCTGTAATAACGCAAAAATATTTAATGATTACAATATAGGGGGGTACTTGGCACTCTATATTGATCCTAATATTAAGTACTTTATTGATGGTAGAGCCGGGACCGCATTTAGCGAAAAGTTT
>CAYWJW010000041.1:0-15258 GCA_964458795.1 uncultured Candidatus Jidaibacter sp.
TCCACCTAGCAGCCTAGATACTTGGACGCATAGTACACTCCAAAATAATCAAGCGTAACTCCCTCTGCATCTAATTGCTCATTTAATCGCTTTCCGGCGTTTGTTAGGATTGTAAGCAACCTTTCCATACATACTATTGGGTTTCCATCGTCTTTCTTCATTGCAATAAGATTATTTATTCTACCTTGCTTATCTATCTTATTAGTTGCGCAAAGTGCTTCATATTCTGCCCAAAAAGCCTCAAATGCATTCAGTATATCTATTAGAAGTGAACTTGGGTATTTTGTTAAATTGAGGAATTTCATCAAACATGTTCTTTTGTCTGAGCTATACTCAAAAATCTTGTACAAACAATACAAGAAACTTGCATCATCCAAAAGTATATCAACTTGGTGAAGTTTATCTACATATGCTGCAAATAAGTCCCCAAACTTATCATTGAATACACCCTCTTGAATCAGTTTAACTCCGGCCTTTCCAAACTTAATATATAGCCTATTAAAACCTGGAGATAAGTGAGGTGGCACAAGCCACGTCCAATTATCCAAGTATTCATCACAACGCATCTTACGACAATCATTCCGCATAGATTTCAAAGTAAAGGCGTTGGTGCTTTCTTTACTTCTTTCTTCCTCCTCAGCATAGTGCACTACTAACTGGTTATGGTTGCTCTTAAGTTTGCGTATCACAAATCCAAGTGGAGGATTGCTTATATTGAAGTCTGCCACTGCCACCTCTACCTCATCTCCTGCTTTTATAGAAGTTATGACACCGTATTTTATCTTCTCACTGTAACAATACCCAGTTTCTACCACATCATAAAAATCCGAACCCTCATCTCCTTCAAATTCTTTAAATTCCTGTTCAACTAACTTAAAACTAGGCAGTTCTTGTGGCTTTTGTGTTTTGCGCATTTCTCTGCGCAGTTCTGTAACTTTAGCTTCGATATTATCAAGATATGTCTGGTTATGTTTCCATACATTCTCCACAACCGCATGCTGAAACTGTTTATACATTCCATTGAAAATTTCTGAGGAATCTCGTGTACATAATATTTCAACAAAATAAGTTACTTTAGATGCGAGATGTTTTAGCAATTCTAAAGACAAACTCTCTTGCGCTTCATGAGTAAATTGGATAAATAGTCTTTTTGTTCCTAGCTCTGTTAATCTAGACAATAATTTGCTTAAGATTTCATTCTTTATTTGTGATACATCAGTGATTTGAAGACACGCACTGCCATTAGCAAGTGCCTCTATTAAAGTAGCTTCTAGATCATCTGTAATAACATCAAGCGTTATAAACTCCTTCACCTCTCCTCCACGCATTCCTTTCATTTAGATTTTCTATATAATATATTTACTTAACAGTATACCATGCATATGTTACAATTTTATTAAGTTGAACAAATTAGTTTTCTGTTTAGACATAAATGAAGGACTCAAGTGGAAGGTTGTATGGTTTGCAAAAATACTTCTTATGGATCTGATACCAATTCCGGTAAATAACTGCACAGATGCGCTTCATCTTTTGATTTTTTTTAGTCGCCACTGAAAACCCAAAATATGTAGAATATTATGGGCTTTCAGCGACTTCCCAAAAAATCAAAATTTATCCCGCATCTATACAGTTATTTACCGGAATTGGTATGAGTTCAAGATTAAAAACGAGTAATATGTGAAATATAAGAACTATATATCGCATCCTTGTCTCCCCGCTACTTGATAGCGGGGTCCATGTTCCAATAGAAAATTATTTTTTTTAATTATTTAAGTCCAAAACTCTCTTTCTATAAAACATTTTGAGCGTTAGTGAAGCCTTAATATGGATCTCGCGATCGCAGTCGCGGGGTGACAGGAATTGGGCTTTCCTTGCTGTATTACTTATAACCTAATCCCGAACTGAGGTTTAAACATGGGTACCGCAATCAAGTCGGTGTTGCTGCATGGAAGTTTAAGATCCTTTAAATCAAGCAACTATGGGCGTGAAAGCAGTGTTTGTAGTGACTGTGACCCCACCTCTTAATTTCCTAGATCCCCATGTCGCTTCGCTCCTCAGGATGACGAAGGGCTGGTGTTACCAGAGTTCCGTTATCATGAGGTGCGAAAGCGATGTAGGGATCTAGGATTCAATCACACTTTTTCTATCTTATATTTATTACTATACTTGACTCTCTAGCATCAATGGAAGTCCCTATGAAAAATATTTTTGCGCTTCTCTAAGCCGCATAAAAAGCTAAAGGGCGACCATAAGGCCACCCTTTGAATAAAAATTGTATGCGATCCTGAAACGAGTTCAGGATGACTATGATTTATTATTAAAGTGCTTTGTCATCCTTACGAATGCCGCCAACAATTCCTTGCATGATCACTTTATCGCCTTTTACCACCACTTCGCCTTCACCAGCTTTGAACTCTATGTCGTTTTTAATACTAGTGGTGCCGCTTAATACAACAGTTTGCTTCTGACCAGCTTGCTTAGGCTCAAGAATTACAAGTTCGTCTATGGTTGCATTTTCTAAAGTAGCGTCTTCAGAGTTAATTTTTAATGTTTTGAACTTGCTATCCTTAACACTCACAGACCCAAGAGCCTGTGCTATATCTTTAACTTCGATACCATTGGTATTTAAAGCGTCTGAAACGTGCAATTCACTAACTCTAACTCTTTCAAGTGTAGCTGAACCGGATACGTTCAATTTTCCTATAGCACAATCAACACAATGAAAAGGGCCTTTTATATCCATCTCTTGAATTTTTACATCAGCTAACTCTGCAGGTCCGCTAATTTCTAGTTTCGCAAACTCAGAATTACTGCTTTTCGTCACCGGTCCATCAACTGACATGGTTCCTTTAACATTAATATTAGAGAAATTAAGAGGTCCACTTACCTTAACATTCCCAGAGAATGTTTGGTCCTTAAGTTCTGTAGGACCTTGGAAAGCGTTGAAATTACCCATTTTAGTTCCTATCAGGTATAATGCTACACCTAGTATTAGCACAACTATTATGGTTCTATTTTTACGTGACATTGCCATGAAAAACCTTCCGAAATTTAAATAATACACTTTTACTATAAATCTTTTTTTACATTATGCACAAGCTTTTTGATTATCATATTGCATTTCTTTTCATTTCTCTCCTTTAGAGCAGCAAGCAAGGCTGCAAATTGCTTGGCAAATCGCGTCTTTTCAATTTTGTCTGGATGCGCAAGAAAGATATCATTAGACTCTGTTTTTTCTAAACTTTCATGATCTGTCACTAAAATTTCATGCAGCTTCTCGCCAGGTCTAAGGCCAGTAAATTTGATCTTTATATCCTCATATGGCTTGAGTCCTGCTAACATTATCATCTGCAGCGCTAAATCTAAAATTTTTACCGGTTCACCCATATCAAGTACATATGTTTTGCACATTACTTTTTTATCATCAAGTGCTGCAGCCTGAAGCACAAGCCCAACTGCTTCTGGTATCGTCATGAAATATCTAGTGGTTTCAGGATGAGTTACGGTAACTGGCCCACCAGCCTCAATTTGCTTTTCAAAAAGCGGTACTACTGAACCATTTGATCCAAGAACATTACCAAATCTCACCACACTTATTTTAGTGTCATCACCTGAGCAACTTTCACAAATCATCTCCGCTACCCGCTTTGAAGCCCCCATAAAACTTAATGGATTTACAGCTTTATCAGTTGAAATAAATACAAGCTGATTCACTTTGTGTTTAAGTGCAGACTTGATTACATTTAATGTTCCCAAAACATTGACCGCAACAGCCTGAAGCTTATGCTTTTCTAGCATTGGCACATGCTTAAGGGCTGCAGCGTGGAATATAATATCTGGCTTGATTACGGATATTATTTGTTCAACTTCTAAACTATCTCTCACATCAGCTAGGGAAGCCTGTACTGTCGTGCTAGGAAATTTAAGCTTACACTCCTGTTCTATTTCGTATAGCAAGAATTCACTATTATCGAATAGGTGAATTTCTTTAGCATCAAATCCCGCACATTGCCTAACTATTTCAGATCCTATCGAGCCCCCAGCTCCCGTAACCAATATGACCTTGTTTTTGATCATATTTTTAATTTGTGCAAAATCTAGACTGCGCTGCGACCTCCGCAATAGATCTTCCACAGCTATAGGTTGCAGCGCAGCTCCTGCTCCACTGATGTTGTGTGAAAGCTCTGTAAGTTTGGGCAACCTTGAAATTGGTATAGCGAGTTCTTTACAGGTTGAGATCAAGCCCTGAAGTAATCCAGACAGTTGCGCCTCAGACCCCACAAGAATACGTGTAGGCCGCTGTTTCTTTTTAGTTAGGTCAGCTATAACCTTTTTAAAATATTTAATATCCCCAATAATTGGCACTCCAGATAATAAGCGGCCAATATTCTGCTTTTTATCAAGAATACCAACTGGTCGATAAGGTGGATTCTGCATACGCCCCAATTCATCGATGAATAGCTCAACACTGCGGCTTATGCCAATTATCAGCACTAAATTTGGTATATAAGTGGTTTTGCGGAATATTGAATCAAGAGAGGCTTCACGATAGAGTTTATATAGCATGCGTGGCAGTGCAGTTGCAAATATCAATAGTAGCCAATCGATAAATATTACTGAACGAGGAAAGCTTTCCAAACGATTGGTAAAGAATAATGCAAGAGTAAATAATAATATGGTTAGAGTTGAATACTTAAAATATCTGATTAAGTAATCAGGATTAAAATATCTCCATATGTCTCTGTATACATTTAGAACTATGCTGCTTATAAATGCACAGAATACGAAAAGTAGATCTTGGTTTATAAGATCTTTACTATAAATATTCATGGTATCACCCAAGCGCAAATAGACGCCCAAAAAGGCCACCATCGACGCTGCTACTAGGTCGATTGATAGGGCTATAACATTTTTTGCACTAGTACTTCTAAACATGTAAGGACCAAATCTATTCAGTGAAGAATACAGCATAAAATCTACTTGTAAAAAATTTTTGTTTGGGACTAGCAAGTTTTATTATGCTGCTTTATAATAGGATCATAAAATTTTAGTAGTTATTTATGAGATCTGCACATGCTTTATATAGCCAAACAATAGATAAGAAGTGGCAAAAGATTTGGAAAGAACGTGGGATCTTTAAGGTAGCCCATGATAAAAGCAGACCAAAATTCTATGTGCTAGAGATGTTCCCCTACCCTTCTGGCAACTTGCATATGGGGCATTTGCGCAACTACACCATTGGTGATGTAATCGCACGCTTCCGCACTCGCCAAGGCTATAATGTGATGCATCCAATGGGATGGGACGCCTTTGGATTACCAGCTGAGAATGCAGCCATTGAAAATAAGATACATCCGCATAAGTGGACTTTAGACAATATCGCGCATATGCGATCCCAGTTTGATCCAATAGGTCTAACATATGATTGGGATAGAGAGATTGCAACATGCTTACCTGATTATTACAAGCATCAACAAGCGATTTTTATAGATTTTTATCAAAATGGTTTAGCTTATCAAAAAGAATCTGTAGTCAACTGGGATCCTATTGATAATACTGTACTTGCTAATGAACAAGTGGTTGATGGTCGCGGATGGAGATCTGGCGCAGTGGTTGAACGCCGCAAGTTAACTCAGTGGTTTATTAAAATAACTGACTTTGCAGAAGAACTGTTAGATGGTCTGAAAACCTTAACCGAATGGCCTGAGAAGGTTCGTATTATGCAGGCAAACTGGATAGGTAAATCTAAAGGAGCCAATATACGTTTTAAAGTTGAGGGCCGCAAAGATAAGCAAATTGAAATTTACACTACACGTCCTGACACCATTTTTGGCGCGAGCTTCATTGGTGTTTCTCCACACCATCCTGCCCTTATTAATGGAGATATTGAAGGTCTTGCTGAATTCATTAAAGAAGCAGATGCATTGGGCGTATCTGAGGAAGCTATAGATACTACAGAGAAAAAGGGCATATTTACCGGACTTTATGCCATACACCCATTTGATAGCTCAATAAAGCTACCAGTATATGCAGTAAACTTTGTAGTAATGGAATATGGTACTGGGGCAATTTTTGGTTGCCCTGCACATGATGAGCGTGACCATGCGTTCGCCCTTAAATATAATCTACCGATACTTCAAGTAGTTGAACCTCATGAAGGAGTAGAAATAAATCTCGCAAAACATGCTTATACAGAGAACTATGATGGCAAGATAATCAATTCTGAGTTTTTGAATGGCTTAAGTGTTGAGCAAGCTAAAACTGCAGTGATAGCTAAACTGGAAGAGGTTGGCGCTGGATTTGGGAAAACTCAGTACCGCCTTAGGGACTGGGGTGTGTCTAGACAAAGGTATTGGGGATGCCCAATTCCAATTATTCACTGCAAAACCTGCGGTGCATTACCCGTTCCAAAGGCCCAACTTCCGGTTACGTTGCCCGAAGATGTATCGTTTGAAAAGCCCGGCAACCCACTCGCACAGCACCCAACTTGGAAGCACGTGAAATGCCCTAAATGTGGAGAAGATGCGGTTCGTGAGACCGATACTTTTGACACATTCATGGATTCATCTTGGTACTTTGCTCGTTTCTGCAACAATAAGTTTGATCAACCAATTGATAAAGAAGCTGCAAATTACTGGCTTCCAGTTGATCAATATATCGGAGGAATCGAGCATGCAGTACTGCATTTACTATATGCCCGTTTCTTCACCAGGGCGCTTAAAAAATGTGGCTATTTAGATGTAGAAGAACCATTTAAACGACTACTAACTCAAGGCATGGTTAACCATGAGACTTATCGTGCTAAGAATGGCAAATGGCTGCTTCCGGAAGATGTAAAGATAGAGTCTGGCAAAGCTCATATGAGATCGACTGGTGAAGAGGTAAGTATTGGTCGCATAGAGAAGATGAGTAAGTCCAAGAAGAACGTTGTTGATCCTGGTGTTATAATAAATAAATACGGCGCTGATACAGCCAGAATGTTTTTGCTTTCTGACTCCCCTCCTGAAAAGGACCTTGAGTGGACGACTACAGGAGCAGAAGGATGCGTAAAGTTTATCAATCGTTTGTTTAAGGCATATAATTCTTTAAGCTCTCAGAATCAATCCCCAAAGCCTGATGATCGCAAGCTAACTTCTTTGATCCATAAGACCATTTATTCAGTTACGGATGATCTATATAAATATCATTTTAACCGAGCGATCGCAAGAATTAGGGAATTGGCCAATGAATTGGGGGAAGATTCATATTCGGCTAAAGCCCGCTTAGATGCATTAAAAACTATAGTTCAACTCCTAAATCCAATTACTCCGCATGCGACCGAAGAACTATGGAGCCTAATGGGAGAAACAAGCTTGCTTGCAACGCACAGCTGGCCCGTAGCTGACACTTCAAAATTAGTGGATGAGACTGTCACAATTGCTGTACAAGTATTAGGCAAAATGCGTGGAACCATCGAGATTTCTAAAGATGCCAATGAGCAATCCATCCTTGAGGCTGCACTTGAATTACAAAATGTTAAGAATCAATTAGATGGAAAAGTAATTAAAAAACATATATATGTTATTAATAAGATAATAAACATAATAGCTGCATGAAAATGATCTCAAAACTTTTAATATATTCTGCCTCTACCTACCTAATACTTGCAAGCGTAGCCAGTGCACAATCATCCCATGCTGAGGTTAACGCTGGAGTTGTAGCTCAACTTGAGGAGATAAAAGAACAAATCAAGAGCATCCGCGGTGATATTGAACGACTACAGTTTGATAACACTCAGTTGACAGATAAGCTAACCAAATTGTCCACAGATACTGAATACCGCTTCAACCACTTGGATAAGAAAAAGCCAGAAGTTGTTGCCGAAGCAGATGTTCCTAAAGAACCAGCTAAATTAGCCGAAGCACCTAAGGAAGCTAAATCAGAGGAATCCAGTCAAGCTAAAAAGGATATGGAGAAAGAATATCAAGAGGCTTATTCTACACTCAAAGAGCGTGATTATCCTAAAGCCCGCACACTTTTCCAGAAATTCCTAGAAAATCATCCCAATAGCGAGCTAGCTGGCAGCGCCAGGTTTTGGATTGGCGAAACCTATTTTTCTCAAGAAGCTTATGACAAAGCTGCTGTTGAATATCTAAAAGGCTATCAGGCTAATGTTACCGGACCTCGCGCGCCGGAAAACCTTTTGAAACTTGCAAAATCTATGGAAAAGCTTGATAACCGCACGGGAGATGCTTGCTTAACCTTATTGAAGCTCAAGAAGGAATTTCCTAAAGCACAAAACAACATCAAAAAGCAGATGAACGATGATATCAAGGCTTTGAAGTGCAAGTAATATGGTACTCAAGGTCCTAATCACTCGTGAAGCTAACTCCTGTGGCACAACAGCAAAAGCAGTAAAAGCTTTAGGCTTTGAACCAATCCTTCACCCACTTATTGAAATTGAGCAAGTAGCCTATAATATTCCAACTGATTTCACTCCTAATTATATTATTATAACTAGTATTAATGCAGCTAGGGTCGCACTTAATGAAGATAGCCTACTCAACTCACCTTTCTTAGTTGTGGGTGAAAAAAGCGCTGAATACCTATCTAATAACGGTCTTAACGTTGAGGCTGTTTATGCGGATTCAGCAGCTCTACTTAGAGACATTAGTAAATATGCTCCAGGTATTGACTTCCTTTATTTATCGGGAGATCACACCGCAACTGATCTACCGGCAAGCCTTGCTAAATTAGGCCATAGCACTAGGCGTGTTATTGTTTACAAATCTAAGAAGGTTGAGCAATTTGATGTTAATGCCTTAAGTGGTATCGACATAGTTACTTTCTATTCCCCAAGAACTGCAAGGATATTCTATGAGCATATAACCACCGAAAGTGCGCATGTGAAACTTACTGGTATTACGGCGGTTTGCCTGAGCCCCAACATCGCAAAGGTGTTAGGCGACATAACTTTCAAAAGTATCCGAATCGCAGAGACTCCAGAGGAGGAATCTCTGCTTAAAGTATTAAGGCTATTACTCTAATTACTTAACAAATTCCGCAGCTTCGCTTGCACCAATATAAAGCGCTGTTGCAGAGAATGCCGCTGCTCCTAGTATGGTTGCTAGGCGATAGTCATCCTTAGATTTGAGTTGGATTGGCCTATATTCATACTCTAATTGATTTTTATAACTTTCAAGCATCAAGCTGTAATCTCTATTTCCTTTTGACCCGGCAGACTTATTTAAGTGAGCAATTAAGTTCTCTAAGAATAATTCAACATTATCTCCCTCAACTTTTCCCCATTTAGCACTTATCGCATCACCTAAACCTGAAAGAGCAGTAATATCCTGACCAGTTACCTGTTTTATAGCAGCGAATAGCGATTGCGGATGCAAGGACCGGTTAAGAATATTTTGGCATTTAGTTATTCGTTGTTCATAAGTATCCTTTATAAACCATTTGGCGCTCATATCGTTCCTCGCAACTGTACCTAACCAAGCCGCGCACATACCGGCTGCCATTCCAAATATAGATCCACCAACAACAGTTGATGCGAGCATGTTATACTGGCCGGTCTTTAAACATTCCATTGCAGTAGCACCATAATATTTAGTGCAAAGCCCGGTAAAGGCAAGTACAGAAACTCCTAGACCTTTAAGAGAAGTTTTTGGAAAGAAAGCCGCAGCAACTGTTGCAACTAAAGTAGTTATACCAACTATTTTTTTAGCGTTTAAATCAAACATATATAAACCAGATTAATAATTAATTGTGTGTAGTGTATAGCATTTTAACGGAAAACTCAAGAAAATTTGGTGAAAATCATTGATTTCGGCCTAGTTTGTCCAGAACTTGTTTCAGCATCTCTCAACCTTCTGATGAGAATGAGGTTCTCGAGGATTCAAGCACAACTTTCTTATCTTATATTTACCATTATACCTACTCAGAAATAGCAATGGAAGTCCCTGATGAAAATATTTTTGCTTTGCATTTAGCTAGCAATATTATCAAACCATTCATCTAACCTTTTTAGGTGGGCGAACTTAGAAGTAGCGCCACCTTCAGATTTATGAGTTGCAAAATAGCTTTCGGTGTCAGCATAAAACCTGGTAAACAACTCAACCAGAGAGCTTTCGGTTAAGTCATCGTCAAGCCTAATACTCTTTATGCTTTGAGCACTTGCGCGCCCTGATACCGCAATATATTTAGCATTTGCCTGCTGAGCTTGTGCAACTTGGGCAAAACCTTTATTTCTTGCTATCCAAGATTCGATTGCAAGTTGTGGGGCTTTACCTTCATCTACCTCTGCTTGTGCTGGCGCATATCCAGTTTTAAAATCTATTATGGTAGTTTCACCATTTAAACCTATATCAATTCTATCTGCACGAGCAGTAATTATTAACTTATCATCTGCACATAAGAGACTTGCGGATCCCTTGCGTTCTGCGAAATACTGTTTTACGGGGTTTGCTGCATAATATGATTGCACAAACTCTACAACCATTTCAAGCCTTTGCTTCCAAAGTAATTTGGCTGAATTCGTTAATTCATAGGGTTTAAGTGCTGCCTCTATCACTTCGCTGTAATTTATGCAGTCATCACCTAACTTGGATAGAACGCTATGAACTAGTATCCCAAAATCACGGCTTTCTGAAGCTTCCCAAATTCGATCTTGTGGACGCAAACGCAATATATATTCAGCATAATAAGAATAGGGATCCGAAAGCAATTTTGTGATCTCAGTTACAGAATACTGCGTCGGACGCAGAGCTTTATCCACCTTAACTTCTGGCTGGGCTATAGGCAGCTTTTTACCAAAATGCGGCTGCTTACTCATTGAAGCCACGAAAGAGTCCTTAAGAAGTGTATAAAATATTGACTCTTCATCAGAAGCATTTATGGCTCGCATTACTCTAATGTTTTTAGCCTTACATAACCAGATTAGCCTTGTGCAAAGCTGAGCAAATGATGCTTCACCCTCTTCCTGTGCGCACTTCTCAAGTTTTGATATTCCATTTTCAATGATGATTATATGCTCAAATTCCTGGTAATCTGCCCTCTTTATATCTAGCAAATTAATGTGATCTGAAGAAATTGAACCTACTGCGCAACCTCTGGCTAAAGTGGTGATAAAGTCTAGATAATCTGCGCTAAACTTTAAAGTATTTTCATGCAGATACACCTCTAAGTTCTTTAAAAACTGCTGCATCTCAAATATAATATGTACTTCGCATGCGGTATGGGACAATAGACTCATAAAAACTGAAGTATTCATTTTTAATGCCTCTGCAAAATTAGTGCATGTGGGCAACTTGCTCAGTTGTTCTAATAGACTTGTTTTCTCAAAATCAATCTCCTTAAATTTGCTTAATATAATTGAGCTTGCAGGCCTCAAATCATGCGACTCTCTAAGCCAATTGTTTTGTGAGTTATGGAAAATTGATACAGGATTGGTGGCAATTTCAATCAAGTAATCAATATTATCCGTATCAAACGCATATGCTGCTAGAGAATAAAATAATTTAAATGCATAAGTTTCAACAAGAGATTCATTATAAATTCCCAACTCTTTGCAAAGCAGGGTTCTTATCTCATCCGATTCAACAATTACGCTAGCTTGCCCCAAAGCATCTAAGTCCTGCGCAAGAGCGCGCACTAGCTCAAATTTATTTTGGTATTCGGTTGTTATAATTTCAGGGCACACAGCCTGGTAATAATCACTACAGTATGCCCTGGCTATATCTTCTACTATCGGTAGTACGCCAATTAGGTTCAGCGCTGGCAGTGGAAGTATAGTCAAATTAGGAGCCTTAATCCCTGAAAGCTCTGGAAAATTCTCAAGAGTTGGGATTATGAAAAGCCTTTCTGCAATTTGTCCTATCAGCCATTTAAGCTGATTAATATCAAGAACAATGGGTGCAGTAATATTCTTTTCTGCAAGCTTTGTAGTATAGTCATCCATCACCTTCATAAAGCTTGGTGAAAGTGATTTATGCTTATTATACCCTTCTATGTTTGCAAAGTATTCATCTAAAGCTGCTAGAGTTATATCATGGTTCCTCAACACTGAGCTTAGGATAACTTTTTTCTCTAAAGTAGTTGCGCTATGATAAGCTCCTCCTTCTCTAGCTTGCAAATACTCATAAAGATCTGGCAGAGTAAAAAATTTTGGCAACATAACTACATTACTGCCAGATAGTTTTAGCAAGTTGGCGCTTAAACTCTTGATCATCTGATAATTTGGCACTACTACAATAGCTTTGTGCAGATCTTCAACCATCAGAGCTTGTGCGGCTTCCATCAATCAACCTGGACTATCTCACCATCAGCAACATAAGCTGCACCCATAGTTATTATCGACTCTTTATCCGCAAGCCCACTAATCCAAAAACCCTTATTATCTTCATCTTCTATATTTATATTTTTGGTAAGCACTTCTCCAATAGCTCCCAAAACTCTAACCCCAATTTTTCCACTTCCGTCAAGCACTATAGATGATTTGGGAACATAGTGCAGTCGTCCACCCGACTCCCTAAGCAATTCGGCTGTAATAGTTTCACCTATTCTAAGTGCATGTTTGCCATTATCTATAGTAACTTCAACTGGAAAGGTTCGAGTATTTTGTTCTGCCACTCTTCCAATACAAGTTACTTTACCTTCAATCTTCTTGCCATTTTCAGTTGTTAAAGTAGCTCTGGATGATTCCTTTATCGAATCCAAATCAGCATATGGGACATGGAATATCGCAATTAATTTATCAAACGAACTAAATTGTCCTATAATCGAACCTATTGCCGTTGCGACATAATCACCCTCTTTTACTTTGATAGCTTCAATATATCCATCAAATGGGGCACGTATGCTGGTTTTTTCAAGACCAAGGCGCGCTCTTTCCATAGCCGCTTCCGCCATATTTAATTTGGATTTAGCTTCGATAAAATGATTTTTAGAACTCAGCTTTTTTTCATAAATAATTCGCGCAGCTTCAAATTGCATCTTGGCACTTTGAAGTTCAGACTGTGCTTGCTCATAAAGTTTTTTGCGATTCTCTTCATCAATCTTTATTATGATAGTTCCAGCCCTTAAAAAATCACCATCCTTAGCATATACTTTGGTGATTGCACCAGCAACTTCCGGACGCAAAGTCGCGCTTTTTTCAGCTTTAGTTATCCCGCTGTAGATCAAAGTGGTTTGTTTAGGTGAAGCAGATGATTCCAAAGTTTTGACCTTCATTGCTTGTTTTTCTTCTTGCTTTACAACTTTACCATGAGTAAATATCCCACTAGCCATCCACAGGGTTACTACAATTATTATTGCGGCAATACCTCTTGTAGGCGTAAAAAGGCCATCTAGTGCGGGCAGCCTATGTTTAAGCCTGGCACCTATGGATGCATTAAGCCTTCTAAATCTCTTATTAGACATGTCTATCCACATAATTTATAATTCCCTTTTTTAGGTTTCACATTATACTCTAAAAACACGCAAAACAAAATTCAAATTGATTTAATAGATTCTAATTATAGAATAACACATCTAATATTAAATGAAATGCATAAAAGAGTAGTTAAATGTCAGAGAATAATAGCGTCCATCTAAATAGAGAATTAGACCTTACTGCACTGGTAGTATACTATTTTTCAACCATAGTAGGTGTTGGTATTTTTATCGTACCCCTGTTTGCAGCAAAGCTTGCAGGACCCGCCTCGCTCGTTTCTTGGGTAATCGCTCTATTATGCGCCTATCCTTTTGCGATGATATTTGCTCATATTTCTCAACGCTACCAGGTAAGTGGAAGCATCCAGAAGTTTTTAGAGGATGCCTGGGGCAAGAAATTTGGCAGATCTATGGCGTTATTCCTCGTTGTATCTGCGCTATTTGGCAACGCTTTACTTGGCTTCTCCGCAGCCCACTATTTTAATGAATTTGCTGGGACTGATCATAATGTTTATATACTTGGCTTCGCATTTTTAATCATCCCTGTTATGTTCAATTTATTGAAAATTGGTCTCTCCAGTAAAATTCAAACCCTGAGTTTAATAACTTTGATTGTATTGGTAGAGGTTGTGGTTATTAGCTCTATACCTAATTACAATGTAGAAAACCTAACTCCATTTGCCCCTAATGGGCTTGCTGCAATAATCCCGGCCATTGCCATCTGCTTCTATTCGATAACCGGTTGGGAAAATGTGGATGCATTGGCAGAAGAAGTTAAGGACCCGGTAAAGACCTATCGCAAAGCCGCCAAAATTGCGGTTGCTTTGATCTCTCTGTTCTATCTTTCCATAGCCATTACTGTTGCAGTGGTCATGAATCATTCAACCATACTTGATACCAATACCGTACTCACTGCTATTCTCAACATAAGCTTGGGTGCAACTGCAAGTAAAGTTGGTGGTCTGATTGCTATTATTCTATTGATTTTAGGAGCTAATGCCTGGGTTTTTGGCACCTCTAGGATTATTTATGCACTAGCCCGCGATAATATTCTCCCTGAAGGGCTTACCAAGATCTCCACAAATAACATACCTAACTCCGCAGTGATAGCGCAAATGGTGCCTTACTTACTCATAACTTTGAGCTTTGTGGCAGCTGACCTTAATCAAGATACAGTCATTGAAATTACCAGCCTAAACTATCTGCTATTATACACAGTGATCTTCTTTAGCGGGGTTAAGGCCTTTTCTACACATAGACTCAAAGTTTTAAGCGGCTTTGCTATGACGATAACTGCTGCCTTATTACTACAGAGCGAATATCACAAGGTTGGCATGTCGGTTGTGCTTTTAAGCCTTTGCTTTGTTTATGTGTTCTTTTTGAAGCACACGAAGGCTGCTTATGTTAATAGCTAATTCTAACCAAAACTAATACCAAAGATCTCTCCTTTTGCTTGGGCGTATTTATACATAGATACTCCAAGTACCGCAGTGCTGCACACTGCTGGGAGTGTTCGCCCTCCGAGCGTGAACATGCATAGACCTAATGCAGACGATGCAATATTTGCCTTGTAAGCAGTGATTAGAAGTTCTTGGATAGTCATTTTATACCCAGGTGTTTCTATTTTTTGTGTAAAATTCTTGCTCAGATAGCAAGCACTTCCTGTATATATCAATCCAGTCAAACTACCTATGTTAGCTAGAATTGCGCCACTTCCAGTAATAAACCCTAAGCAGGAGATACTTGTCTGCGCTATACTTAAGTGCAAAGGGGTGATTTTTGCTAAGAAATTCTGCTTTGAGGCCGAAACCTTTACGCCGTCTTTTGATAACCTAATATCCA
>CAYWJW010000042.1:0-13962 GCA_964458795.1 uncultured Candidatus Jidaibacter sp.
AAGTTTATCTTAACTTAATCTGGAACCGAGTTCTTGAACTTTTACAAGGATGACGAAGCGGTGGTGTTACAAATGCTCTGTCATCCTGAGGAGCGCAAGCGACGTGGGGATCTAGTGAGTAAAGGATTGAGGTGATGTTGATTGAAGGCACTTATACCAAGCCCCATAAAAAATATCTAGGAGTACTTGAGTTCTTCTTAATTTCGGAGTATAACCCTAACCATGTTGATTTTATATGAGAGCATTTTAGATGAATATACATGAGTATCAAGCCAAGGAAGTTCTTGCAGCATTCGGCGTTCCGGTGCCATGCGGCAAAGTAGCATTTTCTCCGAATGAAGCAGAAATTGCAGCGCAGGCGTTACACAGCAAAGTTTTAGTGGTTAAAGCGCAAATACATGCAGGTGGTCGCGGCAAAGCTGGGGGTGTTAAATTGGTTAAAACACCGCAAGAAGCCTCTGATGTTACCCGTGAGTTGCTTGGCAAAATCCTTGTTACCCCACAAACCGGGCCAGAAGGGAAAGAAGTTCGCAAAGTTTATATTGAAGAAGGCTCAGATATTAAAAAGGAATACTATCTTTCTGCTGTGCTTGACCGTGAAACTGCAACAGTTACCTTCATCGCATCTACTGAGGGTGGGATGGAAATTGAAGAAGTCGCTCACAACAATCCGGAGAAAATTATCAGAGTTCATGTGGATCCAACTATCGGTATCCAGGAATTTCATAAGCGCAAATTAGCTTACGGCTTGGGCTTTGAAGGCGAAAAAGTCAAAAAATTCGCTGCCTTTGTAACATCGCTTTACAATGCTTTTATTGCTAAAGACGCCTCGCAAGTTGAGATCAACCCGCTTATTGAAACTATGGGTGGTGATTTTCTAGCGCTTGATGCGAAAATGAACTTCGATACTAACGCATTGTTCAGACATCCAGATATTAGCGATCTTCGTGATGAAAATGAAGAAGATCCATTAGAGTTAGAAGCCAGCAAGTTTGATCTTAACTATATCAAAATGACAGGGAACATTGGCTGTATGGTAAATGGTGCAGGTCTTGCAATGGCTACCATGGATATCATAAAATTATTTGGTGGCGATCCTGCAAACTTCCTTGACGTTGGGGGAGGGGCTACTAAGGAAAAAGTTAAGGAAGCCTTTAAGATCATCCTTTCAGATAAAAACGTAAAAGGCATTCTCGTAAATATATTTGGTGGCATTATGCGTTGTGACATCATCGCAGATGGTATTATCAGTGCTGCTAAAGAGATCGGTATTAAAGTTCCGGTAGTAGTAAGGCTTGCAGGCACTAATGCGGATTTAGGCAAGGAAATGCTTACTAAATCTGGCCTAAGTCTAATAGCAGCAAATGATCTCGCAGATGCTGCTGAAAAAATAGTGAAAGCAATATAAGAGGATATAAATGTCGGTTTTAGTTAATTCAAACACAAAAGTAATATGCCAAGGCTTCACTGGAGCACAAGGAACTTTCCACTCAGAACAAGCAATAGCTTATGGCACTAAAATGGTTGGAGGAGTTACCCCAGGCAAAGGTGGCTCCAAGCATTTAGATCTACCAGTTTTTAATACAGTGGATGAGGCAGTCGCCAAAACTGGTGCAAATGCATCAGTAATTTACGTTCCACCTCCCTTTGCAGCTGATGCAATCTTGGAAGCTATCGATGCTAAAGTGCCACTAGTGGTATGCATAACCGAAGGCATTCCAGTGCTTGATATGGTGCGTGTTAAAAGAGCGCTTAATGGTTCTAAAACCCGCCTAATTGGCCCAAACTGCCCAGGTATCATTACTCCTGATGAATGCAAGATCGGTATTATGCCGGGATATATTCATAAGAAAGGTAAAATTGGTATTGTCTCTCGCTCAGGCACATTAACCTATGAAGCAGTTGCGCAAACTACAGCAGTTGGCCTAGGACAATCTACTTGCATAGGAATTGGAGGTGATCCGGTAAATGGCACCAACTTTATTGACTGCTTAGAAATGTTCCTAGCAGACCCTGATACTGATGCAATTGTAATGATTGGTGAAATCGGCGGTAATGCCGAAGTTGAAGGTGCGGAATTCATAAAGCATTCCAAGATCAAAAAGCCAGTAGTTGGTTTCATTGCAGGCCGTACTGCCCCCCCAGGAAAAAGAATGGGGCACGCTGGTGCGATTGTATCTGGTGGTAGTGATACTGCAGATGCAAAAATTGAGGTGATGAAGAAAGCTGGTATCTTCGTATCAGAATCTCCAGCTACCCTAGGCACCACCATGCTTGAAGCCTTGAAAAAATAATTTTGCACAGGTGCTTCCATAAGCACTCTTAGTCAAGTATCATAATAAATATAAGATAGAAGAAGTGTGAGTGAGAATTACTTTTTGGTATTGATTATTCTTACAAGATCCCCAAACTAGCATAGCTAGCTTGAGGATGACGAAGATCCTGCCAAATCCCCAAATAATAGTCATCCTTGCCTGTCAGGCCGAAACCTCTGGCGAAGGATGAAGGAGCCGTAGGCGACGTAAGGATCTCATAAGAATATAGCAACGAAAAGCTTTAAATTGCATCACCCTATCAAGTTGTGCTATAATACGCCATAAATTAAATTGGAATTTTGTTATGTATATAGGTGTTTTAAGAGCGGGTATTGTAGTATCTTGTACTACAGCTCTTTTCCTTGCAGTTGCATCTAAGGTTGTATTAAAACTGAATAAAGAAACGGAGCTTCTAGGTAGAAAAGTTAATAATTTGCATACAACAAAGAAAGTTTTCCATCTTAGTGAAAAGAGCAAACAAATAGCTTTAAATGATATAAAGAAAGCATGTGAGGATTACAATATTAGCCATACGTACGATGAAATAATGGATCCTGAAAAATCTTGGGCTGAGCAAGAAGATAAGATGGTTGATCTTTTGGACGATATACAATGGAATTATGCGAAACAAGTGCGGGAAAAAAGATTAAATGAATGGCGTAGCAGTTTAAAACGCCATCTGAATTATATGTATAGAATTGGTTATAAGAAAGCTAATAATGAAGATGCATGCGAAGATCTACTATGTATCAATAGAGAATTAATAGCTAATATGCTAAATGGTGGATTAAAGGAATATGATGCATACATAGCAAGTAATAGCTACCTTGAAGATTGGGAGAAGGCTGACCTTAAGGATATCATTGAAAGCTGCCCAAATAGAAATGAGAAGAAATTTATAAAACACCTTATCAATTTAGCTGAAAAGGTTATATTTCTTGGATTTGGTGTATTTAGTTTGCTAGCTTATTATAAGCCTGCTATAGCCGCTTTTAAAGATGGGCAGTACATAAAGCTCGGAGCTGTTACTACTTCTTCATTGCTTGTAGGAGTAGGGGGTGATTTTGCTTTTCGTAGTACTGGATTTACATCGCATCTTTTAGACTATGAAAGTTCCCCCCCTGCAAGTGCAACAATTGCCTTTGCTACAGCGACTGCTCTTTCCGTTGCTACAGGCCACGCTGTTGCATCTTTATTTTAATTATAATTAAGGTGATTTGGATGTTGACAAATGGTGCGTAAAGCACTATAAATCATTGGCTATAATTTTGTTAATGGTAATACGTGTCCAAAAGAAGAAATAGAAAATACGGTATCAGTAGAAGACTCGGTGTAAACTTATGGGGCCGCGCAAAGGATCCGGTAAACGAGAAGAACTTCCCTCCAGGTCAACATGGCGTTACCGGCAGTCGTAAGCGTACAGATTATGGTATTCAGCTTTTTGCTAAACAAAAGCTTAAGCGCTATTATGGTGATATTACGGAAAAGCAATTCCGCGGAACTTATCAAGAAGCTTCTCGTCGCAAAGGTGATACTGGTGAAAATCTAATTGGTCTTCTTGAATCAAGACTAGATGCTATTGTTTATCGTTCAAACTTGGTTCCAACTATTTTTGCTGCTAGACAGTTTGTAAACCATGGGCATGTCCTAGTTGATGGTAAAAGGGTTAACATTGCAAGTTACCGTGTAAAACCTGGCCAAGTTATACAGGTGCGTGAAAAGTCAAGGCAACTTACCATAGTACTTGAATCATTGCAGTCTAAAGAAAGATCCGTTCCAGACTATTTGGAGCTAAATCAATCTAACTTAAGTGTTAAGTACACTAGAATGCCTGCTCTAAGCGATGTTCCTTACCCAGTGATTATGGAGCCTAACTTAGTCGTGGAATTCTATTCAAGATAATTTTTAATCACCTGGTCAAGCCAGGTGACCCGTATCTCAACCAAAATTTAGATAGTTTAGCCATATTTTGTCATGCCGTACTTGATACGGCATCCATGTTAAGACTATTTCAGCGTTTCAAATAGTAGTATAGAAAGTTAAGTTGAAATGTTCTGCTGAAATATGGATACCGGGTCGAACCCGGTATGAAAATATTTTCGTCAGGTACTTCCATACCCATCTTTCAGTGTGATATATTTCTATTAAAAATAGAGGTAGAAAATATGACACGGCAAAACAACATTGATGCTTATATCGAACGTAAGGTGCAAAGGGAATTGGATAAGAACCTGAGCAAAATCGCAGAACGTAAGCTCAAGCAGCTTAATGCAAGTAGCACGATAAGTAATACTTTGCGCAAGCACCAGCGTAATTCATTTACCGAGTTCGGTAAGTCACTATATAGAACTCATTTTGCAGAGTTTAATCTGCTAGGTGAGTTTGGAACTTCGGGATCTCAATTTATGAATATATTTATCAGCGAAATAAAAAGAGCATTATTCAGGAGTTTCTAAAAAAGATTTCTTCATCATCAAAGAATTTATATGACCTTTAAACGGACCAACCCGAACCTCATATTCGCCGATGAGTTTAAAACCTGCTTTGCTATATACATGCCTTGCGCGTGGGTTGTGCTCATCCGGGTCAATAAAGAATGTATCAGCATTAGAGTCAATTAAATCTTTATAAAATTTAATAAATGCTTCCAATGTTGGTGCTGCAAGTCCACGTCCCAAATATTTTTTATTTCCTATACCAAAATCAATACCGATAGAAGTACCAAACTCTGACATATACTCTTTATATATGTCAGGTAAATCCTGATCCATCTGGAAAACATCTGATAAAATAAAACTGTACGGCTCGCTTTCAATTGATCCAATCCAGTATCTTGTAGTACCAGAATATCTATGTTGCCTTCGCCCGTGTATAAAATTCAGAAGGTCATCTTTATGTTCTTGGCTATTGTCCCAGAACTCCATCATATGTGGTTCGTTTAACCATTCAAATATAGTATCAATATGTTTGAGACTGGCTTTTTCAAATTGTATATCCATTGGTTGCCCTATATTATTTTTAAGTCGCCTATTGCCCATAGATTTGCTATAGTATAGCAAGATTTTTACAGTTTAATGCAAGGTTTTTTATGAAGCAAGAATTGGTAAATGAAAGGGCAGGGGAGTTGATATCATCCCAGTTTGATACTCCACTTGGCTTAATGATTGCAATTTCCGATGAGGAAGCCTTATATTTACTTGAGTTTATTGAAAGACGGGGTCTAAAGCGTGAAATAGACAAGTTAAAAAGCAAAACAAAATCCGTAATTCTACCAGGGGATGCAGACCCCATCGCTTCCATTCAAAAAGAACTTAAAGCTTATTTTGCAGGCAACTTAAAAGAATTTAAGACTCCATTCCATCTTTTGGGAAGTTCTTTCCAGAAGCAAGCGTGGAAAGCATTAATGCAAGTGCCATATGGTAAAACTAAAAGTTATAAAGAACAAGCGATTGCAATCAACCGCCCTCAAAGCTATAGGGCTGTGGCAAACGCTAATGGAGCTAATCAATTGGCCGTTATTGTTCCATGTCATCGCATTATAAGCAACAATGGAGGCCTTAGTGGCTATGGTGGTGGTATCAAGCGTAAAAAATGGTTAATTGAACATGAATCCCATTTCACATAATTTATAGTAGTAGTTGCATATTTGCGGGTTTAAACTTAGTATATACCCTATGAGAATAATAACCTGGGAATTATGGCTAAAGAAGAACTAATTGAATTTAAAGGCAAGGTACTGGAACTTTTGCCAAACGCTACGTTTAAAGTAGAACTTGAAAATGGTCATAAGATCATTGCTTACACCTCTGGAAAGATGCGTAAAAATAGAATCCGCGTGCTGGTAGGGGATGATGTTACTGTAGAGATGACTCCATACGATCTATCAAAAGGCAGAGTTACACATCGCCATAAAGCTGGACAACTAGCAGCAGCTGAAGCTGAAGAGGCGGCCGCTGCGGCAATCGCAGCTCAAAATGAATCTGAAACTCCGCCGAGCCAGTAGTGAGCAAACTTATCCTTGCATCTGCTTCTCCTAGGAGAGTTGATTTACTCAGAGAAATCGGTGTAAAGCCAGATAAGATAGTTCCTGCTCATATTGATGAGATCCCTTTAAAAGGAGAGCTTCCAAATAAATATTGTATCAGACTTGCAATAGAAAAAGCCACTGCGGTTGCCAAGAGTTATCCCGAAGATATAGTATTAGGTGCAGATTCTACGGTAGCTGTTGGACGTAGAATACTAGGTAAACCAGAGGATGCTAAGGAAGCAGAGAAATTTTTTAATCTCCTTTCCGGTCGCAGACATAAAGTGATTACTTCCGTATGTTTAGTGAGCAAACAGAAGATGCGCTCTAAGACAGCAGTAACAACAGTACAATTTAAAGTTCTCACACCTGAAGATATAAAGTTATTGATAAATAATAATCAATGGCATGATAAATGCGGCGGATACACTATAAGTGGCCTAGCAGGAGCTTTCATCAAACAAATTACCGGCACGCACTCAAATGTTATGGGATTACCAGTATATGAAACAGCCAACTTACTTAAGAATTTCGGCATAAAGCTAGGCTAGAATCACCTATATTTACCACAAGAGTTGACCTACACTATATATGGATACCGCCGTCAAGCAGCGGTATGACACTTCTTTTTATATCAATGCATTACTACTTTTTTCTCGAGCTCTGTCATGTGCGTTAACCAGTTATTAACTATTCTATGTCATCGTTTAAATAAGATTATTGATTAGAGGATGGCTATGAGAGAGATCAGACAAAGAAAGTTAGCTATAAAAGTTTTGAATGGAATACAAAATAATGTTAAGACATTGCTTGCTGAGCAGAGAGCTAAGTTGAAGGAATTTGCAGAAGGTAAGGGGGAGTATGCAGGGCTTGAGCAAGAGGCATTGCTCAAAAGAGTGCATAAAGAGGTTGGACAAGGTGCCTATGCAATATTGAGCACAGCTTTAGGAGAATTTGGGCTTAAAGCTCCAGATGAAGCTTTAATGAAAAATTTAGAATATGTAAGAAATAATCAAGAAGCTCTAAAAGAAGTGATGATAGAAAAGGGTGCAGAGGTCTGGCAAGTAAAAGAGGCCATAAGTGTTACTAACAAGTGTTTTGCTTCAATGGAAGGGCTATGGGGTAAAACTGAAGAAGTTGCAAAGATTTTAGTTGAAGGGGACGCAAAGGAACAACAAAAAGCACAGTCTCTTATGTATGGTGGTATAGCGCTTGCCACAACGTCAGCAGTTTCAGTTGGAGGAACTGTTGCAGCTCTCGTTTTTACTATAGTTACTGCTGGAACTGGGGGAATGTTTCCATTAGGTCTTTTTTTTGGAGGCCTATTGCTTGGCCCAATGCTTATCGTTGCAACTGGGCTTAGTGCAGCTGTAGCATTACATGAGTCAGAAATGGCACGTGATTCAAAGTTTACAGGTGCGGAGAGAGAAATAGCTAACCTTCTAGATGAGCAAGCTAATTATTATGCACAAGATACAAAAAGGCTTGAAAAAGTATGTGCGCAGGCAGGCGAAATATCTGAAAAACTTAATGGGGTGCCACAAGCACTTGAAGCTGCGCTTGAGCGTACAGGGGATGTATCAAGATAAAAGTTATATGGAGTTTATTTATGAAAACATTATTTATGCCGACTTCGAAAGAATTTAAAAAGAGGCAAAATACTGCAGAAACAGTTAAACAGCAGGAGAAAGTTGCAAAAGTTATGAAAGGAATACGTAATGATGTTAAAAAATTGATAAATGAGCAAAGAGCTAAGTTGGAGGAATTTGCAAAAGGTGAAGGGGATTATGCTGAGCTCAATCAAGAGGAATTGCTTTCAAGAGTACATAAGGAGTTGGGACAAGGTGCCTATGCAATATTGAACACAGCTTTAGGAGAATTTGAGCTTAAAGCTCCAGATAAAGCTATGATTCTAAATTTAGAATATATAATAAATAATCACAAAGCTTTACAAGAAGTTATGATAGAAAATGGTGCAGATTATAAGCAAGTGCAAAGGGCTATAATGGTCATAAAGAATTGTTTTGCTGCAATGAACGGTTTTTCAGAAAAGGCTGAAGAAGTTGCAGAGCTTTTAGTTGAGGGAGATATCAAGAGGCAGGAAAAAGCACAGGCTCTTCTATGCGGTAGTATAGCGCTTGCTACAACATCAGTAGCTTCAGTTGCAGGTACTATAGCAGGAGGCATTGTTTTTCCTGCACTTGCGGTTGCAAGCGGTGGAATGTTTCCTTTAGGTCTTTTTTTGGGAGGCCTAATACTTGGCCCAATACTTGCCACTTCCTTTGGATTTGCTGCGGCTCTGGTATTAAAGACATCTGAATTAGTAGGTAGAAGGTTTGATGCGGTAGGAGAGGTAAGTAAGCTTATAGAAGATCAAGCTAATTACTATGCAAAAGATGCAGAAAAGCTTGAAAAAGTACGTGAGCAGGCAGGCGAAATATCTAAAAAACTAGAGGGAGTGCCGCAAGCGCTTAAAGCTGCGCTTGAGCGTACAGGGGATGTATCAAGATAAAATTTATCCCGCTTTTGTACAGTTATTTACTGGAATTGATATTAGGTAAGAAAAAGCCCACCTAAAATTAAAACTCTAGGTGGCCATACTAAAAGCTTAAAAATATTATTCAGCCTTTTCTTTCTCTTTATCTTTGCTTAGAGCCATGCCTAGAATTTCACCAAGGCTAGCGCCGCTATCCTTAGAGCCATATTCAGCAATTGCACGTTTTTCTTCATCAACTTCAAGAGCTTTTACAGAAAGCGATATTTTGCGTTCTGCTGGTTCAAGAGCGATGATCTTAGCATCTAGCTTGTCGCCAACGCCATAACGTTCAGGTCTTTGTTCAGATTTATGTTTAGATAGTTCAACTTTCTTGATAAAGGTTTTAACGCCCTCTGCAATCTCAACATCGATACCATCTTTTTTAACGTTAACTACGGTACAAGTTACATTATCACCTTTTTTCAAACTAGACATTGCATCAACAAAAGTGTCTTTTGCAAGCTGTTTAACACCAACGGTAATACGCTCTCTGTCAGTATCAACTGAGAGTACGATGCCCTTAACTTTATCGCCTTTTTTATATTTTTTTAGTTCATTCTCAGGTTTTTCATCCCAAGAAAGTTCCATAGCGGGCACTAAAGCTTCAACGGCTGTATCAGAGTCTTCTTCGCCGATTGTTATAAACATACCAAAATCAGCAATATTCTGAACAGTTCCTTCAACTTCAGAGTTGATAGGATGCTTTTCAGAGAAGGTATTCCAAGGGTTCTCCTTACATTGCTTAATGCTTAGGGAGATCTTATGCTTGGATATATCAAGATCGAGCACTACTACATCAACTTTGTCTCCAGTTTTAAGGAGCTTACGTGGATGTATATTCTTAGCATTCCAGCTGATCTCTGTATGGTAAACCAATCCTTCAACACCTGGTTCTAATTCAACAAATGCACCATAGTCTGTAACTGTTGTAACACTTCCATGAATTTTAACACCCGGTTGATATTTGTCAGCAAAGCCTTCCCAAGGGTTTTTCTCAAGTTGTTTAAGGCCAAGAGAAACACGTTTGGTTTCTTCGTTATATTTTATTACCATAACTTCAATTTCTTGACCAATATTTAAAACCTCGGATGGGTGAGAGATTTTGCTCCAAGAAATATCAGTAATATGCAGTAATCCATCAAGAGAACCAAGATCAACAAATGCACCATAATCTGTAATATTTTTAACTGTACCTTTTAATTTTGCACCTTCTGCGATATTAGCTAGCAAGGCTTCTCTAGCTTCAGCTCTTGATTCTTCAAGAATAGCGCGACGAGAAACAACTACGTTGCCTTGATGCCTATCCATTTTCAGGATTTTAAACGGTTGTTTTAAACCAATAAGGGGAGCTACATCTTTGATCGGTCTAATATCAACTTGGCTACCTGGTAAGAATGCAATGATTCGCCCTATATCTACTGCAAAACCGCCTTTCACACGGCCCATTATCTCACCTTCAACAACTGCGTTTTGTTTATGTAGATCTTCAAATTTATACCAAGCTTCTTCTTTAAGAGCTTTTTCTCGGCTTATTTGAGTGTTACCATCACGATCTTCAAGCCTTTCGATGAACACATCTACACTATCACCAATGCTTATGGTAACTATGCCTGCATGATCAGTAAATTCTTTTGTGGAGATTCTGCCTTCGCTTTTTAGACCTACGTCTATGATGACGTCAGAATCAGTTATGTTCATGATTTTGCCTTTTACGACAGTGCCTTCTCTTTTTTCTTCTTTGATTGATTGTTCGAAGAGTTCTGAAAAATTTTCAAATTGCTCGTTGTCTAATTGTGTCTTGCCCATTATGGAAATACCTAAGTCTCTAAAGGTTAATAAACGTGCTTCCAAGAGGCCAGTTGTATCACTTATTCGAAATAAGCATCAACATGCTTTTTAGATAATGAGATAGCAAGTTCAAAAACAGCTTCGGCGTCCAAATTGCTGGTATCGATTACAATAGCATCAGATGCAGCTTTGGTTGGAGCGACCGTTCTGTCAGAGTCTCGAGCATCACGCTCTCTAAGGTCTCTCAGCACATCTGCATATAATACTAATTTTCCACTACTTTGCAACTGTTTAAATCGGCGCTCGGCTCGCACCTCAACCGATGCAGTAATAAAGAATTTTAAATTTGCCTCAGGGAAGATTACAGTGCCGATATCACGCCCATCAATTACCGCACCTTTATGGCTGTTAGGGAAGTCCCTTTGCGCTTGATTTAACTCGTTCCTCAGTTCCGAGTGCACAGCAATTTTAGATGCGCATTCGCTGATCTCAGGGGTGTGCAAAGATTCATGTTTAGAGTTTGAAAAATCTATTGTGCGAACAAGTTTTACTATACCCGCAATATCACTTGCACTAATCTCAGCCTTCAACGCTTCGCAAGCAACTATGCGGTAAGTCTTGCCGGTATCTAAAAATGCAAAACCAAAGTGCTCAGCTAACCTCTCAGAAAGCGTTCCTTTACCAGATGCACTATGGCCATCAACTGCAATTATAAACGGAGAAAGGCTATACATCTTATCACTTAAATATTTTTCCAAGGCAATAATATACTAGACGCTGCAGATTTCAAGCACTATACTGCCGCCAGAAAATTTTTGATAGGTGTGAAATGTTAACTCATGAGCAAGTGGAGCAAAGAAACTTTAGATCTAGTATACTAAGGATGATCCGAAGTGAAGAAGATAGCATAGCTAACTGTCATAAATTACAAGAGCTAGTAAAAAAAGATGCAAATCTTCTAGTATATCGCATTATCCAGCCTTCTAAAAAAAATCCTAATATTGGAGATCAGTTGGGCAAGCAGTTGGAAGTGGCTAATGCACAAATTAATAAAGGGGTAAATGTCAGTAGAGATATATTAATAATTATGGTCCTAGCTGCATTTGCAATAGAACATGGTAAGGGCAAGTTTTTTGAAGCTATCATAGCCATGTATCCTAAAACAATATGTCTGTCTAAAGACATATATGGGATCAACATTGATACCCCTCTTCGGCGGGCTATATATAGCAATAACCCTGCTTTAGTTTCAACCGTGCTTAGCAATCCATACTTCATAGATAATGAGTATAATAATACAGAGGATCATAAACTTCATATATATGGTTGCCGAAGAATTGCTATAAAACACTGTACAGAGCAATCTGGAATATTATCAATGCTTGATCACGTACTGCTATTTAGAATTCCTCTTATTTCCGCAATGAAGAGCGAATTGCAGGGGGAGGCAAATAGCGTTGCTAGAGTACTTACTAGCTTGGAGTTTATGACTCATAAATGCTTGAACCCAATTGCCTATAAATCTATCTTTGATGAATGTATGGAATGTGCGAAAAGATTGTGCAACATTAGAATAATGGGAGAACTAACAGTAAATGACCAGTACCGGTAAAATATCAGCTTTACCTAGCACAATATAACAGCTACATTACAGCCACAAATTTTTAACATGTATGAAATGTTAACTCGTACACAAATGGAATTTAGAGCTGGTATAACATGTATAATCATGGAGGCAGAACAAACTGAAGCCAATTGTGAAAAATTAAAAGAACTAGTAACAGAAGACGTACATTTTCTACAGTGCCGTATACTCAGGCCTTCAAAAACTAATCCCAATACTCTAGAGAAGTTGAAAAAGCAGTTGGAATTGCCTGATGCCAAAATGCATCAAGAAATAAATGCCAGTAGAGATATATTAATAAATATGATCCCAGCCTCGTTTGCAATAGAATGTGGTAAAAGCAAGTTTTTTGAAGTTATCATAGAACTATATCCTGATATAATATGTCTGTCTAAAGACAAGCATGGGATCAAACTTGATACCCCTCTTCGGCGGGCTATATATAGCAATAACCCTGCTTTAGTTTCAACCGTGCTTAGCAATCCATACTTCATAGATAATGAGTATAATAATACAGAGGATCATAAACTTCATATATATGGTTGCCGAAGAATTGCTATAAAACACTGTACAGAGCAATCTGGAATATTATCAATGCTTGATCACGTACTGCTATTTAGAATTCCTCTTATTTCCGCAATGAAGAGCGAATTGCAGGGGGAGGCAAATAGCGTTGCTAGAGTACTTACTAGCTTGGAGTTTATGACTCATAAATGCTTGAACCCAATTGCCTATAAATCTATCTTTGATGAATGCATAGAATGTGCGAAAAGATTGGGCAACACTAGAATCCTAGGAGCACTAACAGCAAACGACCGTTAAAATATTAGCTTTACCTAGCACAATATAACAGCTATGTTGCAGCCACAAATTTTTAACAGGTATGAAATGTTAAGTAAAGAACAAGTAGAATTTAGAGCTGCGTTAGTTGACGGAGTTAACAGCAATAAAGACACGCCAGAGAATTGTGATTTATTAAGAGAGCTAGTAAAGGATGATATACACTTTTTAGGCTGCCTCATGTTACGGCCTTCCAAAGCCAACACTAATACTGGAGCGAAGTTGAAAAGGCAGTTAACGTGGGCTAATGGGCAGATTGAGAAAGGAATCAATGTCAGTAGAGATATAGTGATAAATATGGTTCTAGCCGCGTTTGCAATAGAAGTAGGTAAAGGCAAGTTTTTTGAAGTTATTGTGGATGCGTATCCTGAAATAATATGTCTATATCAAGATAGAAGAGGGATCAATCTTGATACCCCTCTTATGCGGGCTATATACAACAATAACCCTGCCTTAGTTTCAACCGTACTTAGCAATAAACACTTCATAAATCATGAATTTAACAATACGATTTATCATGAAGCACACGTGCGGAACTGCCAAGGAATTGCTACAATGCACTGCACAGAACAACCAGAAATATTATCAATGCTTGATAGTGTATTACTGTTTAGAATTCCTCTAATCTCAGCTATGAAGACAGGAAATGTTGCTCATGTTTCTACAATCCTTTCAAGTATAGATTTTATAGAACATGAATACTGGAATCCGCTTGCTCATAAATCTCTTCTTAATGAATGCATAGAATGCGCAAAAAGATGGTGTAGCGCACAACCTAAAATCTTAGAAGAGCTACAAAAAGCCGATGGGCCTGTTTCCCGTAAACTGGATCCAG
>CAYWJW010000043.1:0-13409 GCA_964458795.1 uncultured Candidatus Jidaibacter sp.
CCGTGGGCCTGTATGTAGGAAGGAATGTTAAAAGCGTTAAGGATTACGCTATCGCTGGGCGGATCTACGACACACCTATTTTGATCATTACGTTGCTTGCGACCATCATGGGGGGCACAAGCACGATAGGCATCACTGAGAACATTTACCGTGATGGCATTATAATGATTTTGGCAACCAGTGGCTTTGTACTATCATATATAGTTATATCTACCCTTATAGCACCTAAAATGGAAAAATTCTTGGGGTCCATATCTGTTGGCGACTTAATGCGTACCTTCTATGGAAAACCAGGACAGATTATAACAGGCCTAGTGGGATTTCTGTTCTGCATAAGCATTGTAGCAGCGCAGATAAAAGCCATAGGTTTTACATTCGATTCAACTTTTCATACTGGTTCCGATCTTGGAATTCTAATAGGCGGCGGCGTTTTAGTAGTTTACTCTTCATTTGGCGGTATGCGCGCGGTAACTATCACAGACATATTGCAATTTGCTATACTGATTGTAATGGTGCCTTTAATTGCAAATATTGCTGTTCACCATGTCGGTGGAATTGGCCATATCTTTAACAACTTACCAAAAGAGAAGCTTGAGGTTTTTGGTCATGAAAAGTTTTGGGAATATCTGAACACTTGGTTTGTGTGGGGGCTCTTCCCGACATTTTTAGTGAGCCCTCCCATTATCCAAAGAATGCTGATGACTCGCAATAAAAAACAGATTTCTACTATGTTTAATGTGGGAGCTATTTTTACAGTTCCTTTTGAAATAATGGTAATGCTGATCGGATTTGTAGCATTACTCATGTATCCATCACTTACACAGCCAGCACTTGCTCTGCCAAATGTTATTAATGATTTGCTTCCACCAGTAATAAGGGGGCTTGCAATCTCCGGTATACTTGCGGTTATCATGTCTACTGCTGATTCCTTTTTGCACTCTGCAGGCATTTCATTAGTTCATGATTTTCTAGAGCCACTTTTCGGTAAACGCATGCGGCTTAATGAACTATTTATAACTAAATTTCTAACTTTGGGACTTGGTATTGGAGCCATCCTTATGGCAACAAAGTTCCAACGCATAATGGACTTAGAGCTTTATGCTGTTGGATTATGGGGACCACTAATTACCATACCACTAATCTGTGGAATTCTTGGTATACGAGTTTTAAAGAATGCATTCCTATATTCTGTCGGTGCCGCATTAACTGCCTTTATATTTTGGTATTTCATCAGCAAAAGTACTGCTTTCCCAAGCTTAGCTAGCTTTCCAGATCTATCAGCATTGCTGGGAATAATAGCTAGTGGACTTGTGTTCCTCGTAGCCTATCTGTTCAATACAAAAATTACTAGTGTTGACTACTCCTTAAGAAAAGAAGCTAGTGCATATATTATTAAACAATTCAAGGAGTTCTTAGGTGCTATAGCTATTGTAATGCCAACCCCTGGAAATATATATCGTTATTCTAATGAAAAGTTTGAGAAATACGGTGCTGACTATATAATGTTTGGGGTTTTCTGCTGCATGAATTTTATCATCCCCTATTTCATGTGGACATATAACGAGCCAAAAAACTATGAACTTATGCTTGCCATGCGCCTGCTTGCCGGGTTTTTATGTGTTGGCTTGCTATTGCACAGCTACTGGCCTAATAACCTTAAGAAATGGTTTCCTGTATACTGGTTTTTTACCGCCGGCTACTGCTTACCTTTCATGACTTCGGTAATGATACTCCTTACAGGAGCAGAGTCAGAATGGCTGATAAACATGGTGCTATCTATATTTTTACTTGCATTGTTGGTAGATGCATTGACCTTTGTTATATTGCTAATTTCTTTCTCAGGGCTTGGCTATATCTTCTTTATATCACTGCTTGAGCATCCTCAGTTAGATTTTAATCATGAGTCAATTTACCTGATGTCATACATAATAATATTTGCATCATTGATATGTTTATTATTTGCTCGCAAAAGAGAGATTAAACAAGATGAGAAGTTGACTAATCTAAGACTAATTGCTGGAAGCATTGCCCACGAAGTACGAACTCCAATCTTTGCATCGCTTATGAATGCTGAAACTTTAGACAATATTCTCAGCACAGCAAAAATCACTACCCGTAAAGAAGATGTTTCGATAAAGCTTCCTAAGTCTGACTACTATTGTATCAAAAACATAATATGCAAAAACCTTGTTGGCTCTATGCGCAAGGGAGATAAAATAATTGAAATGCTACTTATGTCCTTGAAAGACAAAGTGATGTCTGATGATGTTTCCGACTATCCAATTTCTGATATAATTTATGAAGCAGTAGATGAGTATTGTCTAAATCAAGAAGAGATAAAAAGACTTACAATCGACATAAAGGATGACTTTTCAGTTCATGGTTCCAAGCTTTTCTTAAAACACGTACTCATGAACCTACTTAAGAATGCTTATAAATATGCTGGTAAGTCAGCCAATATAATTATATCAACCCGTGATGGAAAACTCTTTTTCAAAGATAATGGGGTTGGGATACCTGATGCAACCTTGGATAAGATCTTTGATAGGTTCTATACATCAAGCAGCTCTGGAACCGGCATAGGCCTTGCTTTCTGCCAGATGGTGATGAAGAGTATAAATGGCAGCATATCCTGCAAATCTACGCTTGGCAAAGAAACTGAGTTTGTTTTGGAGTTTACCGATGAGTAAAAAATTCAACATCTTAATGATGTTGTAACAGTAGTGTGTTATAATGTGAGAATTAATGATTAAGAGTATATTATGAAAAAAACTGATGATCTAACTTATTCTAGAATAGCGTCTGAACTGTCTAAGGGTGGCACTGAAATTTCTCTAAAGTCTTACGCAAATGAAACTCTAAGGCAACAGGATATAGAATACCTGCCTGATCTTATTAAGCAGTATAAAAATATTACTAGAATAAGCCTTACAGGTACTGAGATATACGATGATGATGCGAAAGCATTAGCAGAGGCATTGCAAGGTAACACTGCGCTTACTAGTCTTGATCTTAGCGACAACCAGCTTAGTGATAAAAGTGCAGAAGCATTCGGGATGATATTGCAAAATAACCACACACTTACTACGCTTACTCTTAGGAATAACCTGTTTAGAGGTGAAGGTGCGAAGGAACTAGCAAGAGCTTTAAACCAAAATAAAGTACTTACTGCCTTTTATCTTAGTGATAATCAGATCGGTAATAAAGGTGCGATAGCATTAGCGAAGGTGTTGCAGAGTAATACAGCACTTACTGAGCTTGATATTAGAGGAAACAATATTGATGATGAGGGTGCAAAAGCATTGGCGAATGCCTTACATAATAACACCATTCTTATTGAGTTTAATTTTGACGGCAATAACCTGGGTAGTGAGGGATTAAAAGCCTTGCAAGCCTCTGTGTTATCACCTAGCAGTAATATTTTACGTAGTGACATTCCAGGAATAGAAGAGGAGCTTGAACGTAGGCGTGATCATGTAGAAGCATTGGCCCATGAGTGGGGAAAATATAAATCAGCCAAGCACGAACCACTAAAAAGCCTGCCTGAAGAATTTAAAAAATATACTAGCGCTATAAAAAGGAACCTTTCATCAGTGGACCAGTATGGCATTCATCCTAATGAACTAATCGAATCTTTTAGTGATTATGTAAATGGGTTGGAAACTAAGGAAACACCCAAAACCATCACAAAAGATACAAAGACCGAGGTTAAACCCGGTGAAAAAGGCGGTAATAAAGAGATCAAGAAATCAGAAGACCACAATCGCGTTCTAAGGTATATGGGCACCGGTACTGTTATTGGCGCTGGTATATTTGGAATTGCATTATATGCCCTACGTGCTACCGCATATTCCCCAAATGGCATTTTGCCCATTTCTCTATGTGGACTATCTTCGGTTATAGCAGGCGCAGGTGCAGGATATTTCTTAAGTACGAGAGGTAGCTGGAAGGAACAAGGAGTTGGGAGAGGGGAATAGTAGATACTTAGGACCATCCATAAAGAAAACTTACCTATTATCTTTTCTTATACCAAGACCCATAAATAATTAAGTGAATGCGCGATAGATTTTGGTTTTTTGGGAAGTCGCGGAATACCTATAATATTATACATATTTTAGGTGTTCCGCGACGACTAAAAAAATCAAAAGATGAAGCGCATTCACTTAATTATTTGTGGGTCTTGGTATTAGTCACATTTTAAAAGAAAAGATAGCTTAAGAATATGTGGAAAAACACTGCAAAAGCGTTATTCTGTGTTCGTGTTAAACTTCTATATACGGTATTATGATGACCGATTTATCTCCGCAGGAAGATTTTGTTGTAGCAGCTTCTGAAATGCTTGAAGACTTCTATTTATCCAAAATTGCTGAGGCACTTGATAAAAAAGGAGCTATAACCTACAAACATGCTGATGCTTGGAAATGAAGTACAGCTACAACCCCTCATAAAGCGAAGCCAGTGCTGCTTTTAATTCCTCATCACGCACATGCTCCAGTTCTTTGGGAAGCTCTATCTTCGGTTTGGGAGTCGGCATTTCTACAGGCTGTTTACTCTGCTTTATCTCTGAAGCCTTCTTAGGCTTTACCGATATCCTAATTCTTGAGACTGCTTTGTAACCAAAGAAAGTAGCGATTCGCTCAACAATGCGGGCTTCATAAGATTGAATTTCCAATGAAAATGCTGGATTGCTCACATTAATATGCAGTATTCCTGCCCTAGTTTGCCCAGGTTCAAAGGTTATTTTCTCCGGCCAACAAATCTTAGCTAAGCTTTCCCCTACTATTACATCCCATTGATTTAAAATTTTGGAATTAATGAAGCCATACTTTTTAAACGTAGACTTAGTAAGGTCATCGTAGAGTCGGTCAAAACTTTTTATCCCATGTTGTTTCATGCTCGTAACTTTGTAACCCTAAAATTAAGTGCTTCAGCAAGGTGCTCTGTTTCAATACCATTAGACCCAGCAAGATCGGCAATAGTACGGGCTACCCGTAAAATCCTTGTATATCCACGCATAGAAAGTGAGAATCTATCTACCGCCTTTTTCAGTATATTCCTAGCCTCAACATTTATTTGTGTATGCTCTTCTAAAAGCTTGCCATCTGCACTACTGTTAAGTTTAAAAGATGCATCTTTATAACGTTCAGCTTGAATCTGCCGAGCGCTTGCTACACGAGCTGCAACAACTGATGATGTCTCACTCCCCAGCTCATTTTCTTTTCCAAAAATATCAATACCAACAACATCAACTCTTATGTCAAACCTATCAAATAAGGGTCCAGAAATCTTGGATTGATAATCCTCAGCACATCTAGGTGCTTTGCTGCACATATTATTTGCGTCACCAAAGTTACCGCATTTACATGGATTCATTGCGGCGATCAGCTGAAATCTTGCAGGGTATGTTACATGTCTATTTACCCGTGCGATTGTAATTTCTCCATCTTCAATTGGTTGTCTCAAAGCCTCAAGTACATTAGTGGAAAACTGCGGCAACTCATCAAGGAACAATACACCTCTATGCGCAAGTGTAACTTCTCCAGGCGTAGCAAGCTTGCCACCACCAACCATCGCAGCCATTGATGCTGAGTTGTGCGGATCACGGAATGGACGGCTGCCTACAAGCTGATCTTTCTTCAAAATACCGGCGATACTCGCAATTATTGAAGTCTCTAGCATCTCTTCATGCGAAAGAGAGGGAAGTATTCCCGGTAACCTCTTAGCTAGCATTGATTTACCCGAACCAGGGGGGCCAATCATCAACATATTATGCCCACCTGCAGCTGCTATTTCAAGAGCGCGCTTGGCTAAATATTGTCCTTTTATGTCAATGAGGTCCGGATACTCTACATTATCATTGGCTGTAATACGCGCAGGATAGGATAAAGCCTGCTTGGTGTTAAGGTGATTTATTATTTGCAACATATCGGTAGGTGCGACAATTAACTTGTTACCGGACCATGTCGCCTCACTCCCATTGGCACTTGGGCAGATAATCCCTTTATCATTTGCATTGGCGCCAATTGCAGCGGGCAGCACACCACTTACTGCATTGATTAATCCGTCAAGAGATAGCTCACCCACTACAAAATAGTCCTTTAGCGACTCTGCATCTATCACTTTCATTTCAGCAAGCAGCCCAAGTGCAATCGCCAGATCATAGTGGCTACCATCCTTGTGCAAATCCGCAGGCGCCAAATTCACAATTACTCGTCTTTGCGGAAAGGATAGCGAGAGACTATGGAAAGCAGCTCTAATGCGCTCCTTAGACTCGGCCACTGATTTATCCGCAAGCCCTACTATGCTAATACTAGGCAACCCTGGTGACACCTGCACCTGAACATCAATGGGCTTAACATCGACTCCTTCATACGCAAAACTCAAAACACGCGCTACCATAAATTAATTAACACTTAAGTTACTGAAAAAATTGCTCAAGCCTACAAAGCTTATACCAAGACCCATAAATAATTAAGAGAATGCGCTATAGATTTTGGTTTTTTGGGAAGTCGCGGAACACCTATAATATTGTACATATTTTAGGTGTTCTGCGACGACTAAAAAAATCAAAAGATGAGGCGCATTCACTTAATTATTTGTGGTTCTTGGTATTATACGCTTGCAGACAATATAAATTATAATTACCTGAGTCTATAAATATTTTCATCCGGGACTTCCATTGTCTATACCAAGTCAACTATACTCATAAATATAAGATGAGAGAGGTATGCGGTAATTTCTTAAATAACAAATGCTTTTCCAAAAATGCAAATCTTAACATTTCAATGGTTGATATTTGTTAAAGTGATATTTACAATTCAAAAAATAACCTGAGGTTTAACAAATGAAGTACAGAGACCAAGAACGCCATTTTGCGTGGATCGGAGTACGCGAACTTTATAGAGAAAATAGGAGGGATGCTCCTTCAGAAGATGCAAAAAGAGTAAAGTATGAATATCGTGTAGCTAAAACTAAATTATATCGAAAGCAATTTAGAGAAGATTTTCCCAAATATGAAAATCAAATAGATCAAGATCAAGATTTAGCCAATCTAGCTAATACTGATATTAAAAGAATTATAGCTCCATTTTATCCTCCTATACAAAATGATGACTTATTACAAAAATCTAGATTACGTAATCCAAAAAAAGCCATGCTTGACCTTACACAATCTTTCTTTTTTCTTACTACAGCTTTTGCCTTAGGATCTTATGACATTATAAAATTTACTTTTTGTAAGACTTCGCCTTCGCTGCCATTAAATTTAATAGGAGTACTAATACTAATATGGATTATCAAGCACCCTCAACCTAAAGATATAGAGGAATCTAATGATATATTTCCTCCTGTCATCCTTTCTTTTACCGACCTTATAAAAGAGATAATAGATAACCCCACTAAATATCCCCCACGACAATATCCTAATTATAAAAATTTTATAAACAATGAACAAACTAATTTGGACAGGAGCCATTAATGAAAGAGCGCGAACAAAAAATTATGAACTCAAGTTTTCTGGATGAAAATTTACATATTACAAAAGATAAATGTGCTGTCTCATATGTTAAGAAAGCTTATGATTCTTCCTCGGATGATGCACATAGAGCAGGTAATGAGCATGCATTTATAGTCATCCAAAAACCTGGAGTAATATATCGAGCAGATGTTAAGCAACGTGATAACGGTACGGATTTCATTATAAGAACTGGACAGAAAGAATTTGTTACTTTCGCAGGATTTAAAAAGGCTAAACATGATATAATATGGGGATCTAACGATAAAACAAATCATCCAAAAGAGCATTTATATCAATGGACTTGGCTAGTAAGTCGTGCGAAAGCTGAAGAACTAGAAGAGTCTATTAATTTGGAAGCAGGCCCTGAAGAAGAATCAGAGAAAACCGCCATTCTTTATTATGAATTTGGAGAGCATAATATACTAAATCCAGGAAATCCTACAAATTTATTGAAGACGATAGCTCAAATTGGAGCTGCTCTCAAGGGATGGGCTCTCCTTGCAGCTTTTGGTTATAAAGCAGCTACTACGAGCCCTGAAGTTATATTAAGCAGTGGAGGATCAGTAATATGTCATCAATTCCTTGCTCTATATGCAGCGTTTATTACAGGTGCTCTGGGCAGTACCGTGTCAAGCATGGGTACCAAAGCTGTGACCGACACCCTTTTTCCTACAGATCATCTTCCGAGGTATCACAATTGCTCCACTTGGGCTTTGGAGAAATTACGTAATTTAGACATTGAAGAAATAAATGAAACCATCACTCCAACACTATTTGTAGGCATGACAGATAAAGCATTCCATATGGCAAGTTTGTATGTAGGAGATTCTGAAGAAGCAAAAAAAGCTTTTGAATTCTACAATAGAGTCTGGGTGCGCCCTAATCTTCCTATTATAGCTAATTTAGAAGATTGTGCCCAAGATATTATTCATAGTCGAGAAAAAGCTTATATACGTAATGCTCTAATCAATACTGCTGCACATGTAGGACCACCAATAGCAACTGAAGTTGGCAAAGCAGTCACTGGATGTTTATCTTTATAAATCAATAATCTATCGCATCTCGCCTTGCGTTTAGATTGTATCAAAGAATGCTCCTCTGAATCTCCTTTACCAAGTGATTTTTTAAATATTTGATTATGATTTATGAAAATCAAAAATATTTATCTGAGGGACTTCCATTGACTACATCCGGTCAACTATACTCATAAATATATGATAAGAGGTATGCTAAAAAACTAAAAGAGACAGCGCATTTGTATGGTGTTTATGGAATTTGGCTCTATAATAGTAATCACTTTATAAAGAATAAAAGATGCTATGAAGGCCAAAAAACAAAATATATCGCTACTTGATCAAATCAATCTGCCAGAAGATCTGAAAGCTTTTGATATAACTCAACTGCCACAAATTGCCGACGAACTTAGAGAAGAGACTATACGAGCAGTTTCAATAACCGGTGGACACCTAGGAGCAGGGCTCGGAGTCGTTGAGCTCACTGTAGCATTACACTATGTATTCGACACTCCAAATGACCTAATAGTTTGGGATATTGGTCATCAAGCATATCCACATAAAATTTTAACTGGCCGCAAAGATAAGATGCCTACTCTGCGCCAAGGCGGCGGGCTTTCAGGTTTTTTAAAACGCACTGAAAGCAGTTATGATACCTTCGGTGCAGGCCATAGTTCAACCTCTATATCTGCTGCACTTGGCATGGCGGTTGCGCGTGATATGTGTGGCGAAGATAAAGCTGTTGTCGCTGTTATTGGTGATGGCTCCTTAAGCGCTGGCATGGCATATGAAGCAATGAATAATGCCGGGCATTTACGCAGCAAGTTGATAGTTATCTTAAATGATAACGATATGTCCATTGCCCCAAATGTTGGTGCAATGAATAAGTATTTAAACCGTTTAATGTCCTCTAAGCCATTTTTAAGCTTTAGACAACTAGCAAAACACCTGCTTCATAAAATGCCTGAGCCCATTGAAACCTTTGCAAAAAAAACTAAGCAATATGCGAAGGATATGGTCTCAGGAGGCAATTTTTTTGAGGAGATAGGCTTTCATTATGTTGGCCCCTTAGATGGACACGATGTGCAAAGTTTAGTGTTTGTGCTAGAGAATTTGAAAAATGATGCTGGCATTGAAAGTCCTATTCTGATTCATATAAAAACTCAGAAAGGCAAAGGTTTTAATCCACCATTTAGCTGTCTTGAAAGTTATCATGCAGTTGGTAAGTTTGATCCACTAACTAAAGAACAACAGAAAGGCATTCCTGGAAAGCCTACTTATACTAAGATTTTTGGTGAAACACTAACCAGAATGGCAACTGTAGACGATAAAATCGTAGCAATCACCGCAGCTATGCCTTCAGGCACTGGGATTAATATCTTTGAAAAAACTTTTCCCAAGCGCACTTATGATGTTGGCATTGCTGAACAACATGCTGTAACTTTTGCCGCTGGCCTTGCAACTCAGGGCATAAAACCATATGTTGCTATATATTCCACTTTCATGCAACGAGCGTATGATCAGCTTGTTCATGATGTAGCGCTCCAAAGCCTACCGGTTCGTTTCATGATGGACCGCGCAGGCCTTGTGGGTGCGGATGGGCCAACTCATGCTGGCACCTTCGATCTTGCCTTCATGATGTGCCTTCCCAATATGGTAATCATGGCTCCATCTGATGAAGCAGAATTTGTGCAAATGCTGGCAACCAGCATGCATATTAATGATCGACCATCTGCCATAAGATATCCAAGAGGTGAAGGCGTAGGCGCACCAATTCCTATGACTTTAGACCCACTCCCGATTGGCAAAGGTAGGATTGTGCAGGAAGGCAAGGATATCGCAATACTTAATTTAGGTGCACGTATGTATGAAGTACAAAAGGCATCCTCAATACTCGCAAAAGAAGGCATTACTATAACTGTAGCTGATGCCAGGTTTGCCAAACCGTTAGATACCGAACTTATTAGGAAACTAGTAAGCACTCATAAAGCGGTTATTACTATAGAAGAAGGATCGGGAGGCGGATTTGGTAGTTGGGTTGCTAAATTTTTAGAGGACGAAGGTCTTTTAGATGATGGAAAACTGAAGTTTAGGAGTATGTGCTTGCCAGATGAATTTCTGGACCATAATACTCCTTACCAAATGTATGAAGAAGCGGGACTTAATAGCAATGCCATCCTTGCTAAAATCAGATTATTGCTTGAGAAAAATGAGATTTGACCCACTAAAAATTACAGAAATAGCCATTGAAGCAGCGGGGCTTGTAATTGAACACTACAACTCTAACCTTGTGGGAATAGAACGTAAGTTAGATCATTCGCCAGTGACAATAGCCGACCATGAATCCAGCGCTCTTATTATTGACAGATTAAATAAGTTGGACACAGCAATCCCTGTGATCTCTGAAGAAAATGATGAGAGTATGAATTTAGACATTATACGTAGTAGCGATATATTCTGGTTAATTGACCCTATAGATGGCACCTGGTCGTTCATTAAACGCAATGGAGCATTTGTGATTAATATAGCACTAATAGAACAAGGCGTGCCAGTTTTCGGAATAATAAATTCCCCAATACATGGCACTACCTATTACAATGACGGTGATAGCGTACATAAGCTGAAATCTGGAATTTCAAAACCAATACAACCTAATCGCAATTTTGACAATGGCTTGGATTTTCTGGTATCAAATAGCAATCTGAATCAAAGGGCTCAAGACTTTGTTAATCGCTATACTGTCAAAACCCTGACTCCAATACCAAGCGCTTATAAGTTCGCGCTAATGGCTGAGGGCAAAGGAGATATCTACCCACGTTTTAAGCCCACATGTATTTGGGATACAGCATCAGGTCATGCGATTCTTAAAGCTGGTGGTGGAGAAATATATGGACCAGATGTTATACCACTTGCGTATAATAAAGGATTGCTAAATCCGGACTTTGTCGCAGTTACAGATACCTCTATAGAAGTCGCCAATTTTGAATTATAGCAATTCCAGTAAATAACTGTATACCACTTTAGCTATATCGACTCTCTAGGTGACATTGCTTGGATTTAGTATTAGAGTATATCCGCAAGTGCATTCGTAGCTCAGCTGGATAGAGCGTTGCCCTCCGAAGGCAAAGGTCGTGGGTTCGAATCCCGCCGAATGCACCATTTAAGGTTTAGTATCTGGCTTATTTGCTACACTTTTGCGCCAAATATATAATGCAATAACGCAACTCAGAGAGACAATAAGTATAAAGTTTATCTGCTTAAGATGCTTAGTTATAAGGCTTTCGTTTTCACCGATCACATAGCCTAACATTATCAAAATAAAGCACCATAGGGCACCTCCTAATGCTGTATATGTACAAAAGATCTTCACATTCATTTTCGCAAGCCCAGCTGGGAATGAAATAAAGTGCTTTACTCCAGGCAATAGCCTACCAGTAAACATTGAGATTGAACCATGTTTATGGAAGAAGGACTCCATATTAGTTAATTTTTGTTTATCGATAAAAAAGTATTTACCATATTTCAATAAAATACGCCGTCCGATCGATGCAGCGATATAATAGTTAACTAATGACCCACCCATTGTTCCAATAACACTAACAAACCAGACTAAATAAAAATTCATCTCACCCTTACTTACTAAATAGCCCGCAGGGATAAGGGTAATTTCAGCGGGAATAGGTATAAAAGTGCTTTCTATAAAAGTCATTAAAAATATTCCCCAATAGCCAAAACTATTAACAAGTTCCACAACTTTTAAGAATATTTCATACATCGAGTTAAGCCTGAAAAAGTCTAGTTTTAACCTCAATAAGTATAACGTCTTTAATAAATTTTTACCAGTACTAATTAAGCGTGCTAGTTGATTATATTTTACGGTTGCGCTTGCACTAATTTTCTGTTTAAGCTAAAAACTAAGAATTAACCGCATGTTTGATTTAAAAATTATGAAAAAGTTTTCACGTCTCTTATCAATAGCACTAATTATCACTGTATTATCAGTAAGTTTTGCACTTTTTGCAGACTGTGCTTTTGCATTTCCTAGAGAAGGGAAAACCTATTTTAATTTAAACCTAGGTTACGGGATAGATAACCCAAAAACAACTTTCACTGGCACTGTTAATACAACCCTAAGGCCAATGGATCGCGGCTACGTGATAGATGGAGGCTTCGGATACTATGTACTTGATGAACTTAGAATCGCAATTAATCCAGTATATGCAAGGAATCTAACCGGCAAAAAAACTACTGGGGCCGGTACTATGGCCTCACCTATCCTTACTGATAAAAACATTATGAATCACTACGCTATATTTGGCGATGTGATCTATGATATTCTAGTTGGAAGAAAAATAAATCCGTTTTTGATGGTCGGATTTGGCTTCATGCGAACTGAGGTTGAAGATCGAGTAACTTTAACCCCATACCCTGTTATCGGTACAAGCTCTTCCGGCAAAAACAAAGGCTCTAGAAGTAAGCTAGCTTATCAGATAGGGGGCGGCATTTCCTACCACTTAAGTTCCAGCATAGATGTTGAGTTCGGTTACCGTATCATGAAACACATAGTTAATAAGAAGAAGAGCGATTCTACAAGCGTAGGCGATACAATCGCCCCACTCGGTTTGACTATTATATCAAAAGAAGGCATCACTCAACTTGCAACAGTCGGTATGCGCTTTACTTTCTGATTACAACCTAGATCTCTTGACCATTATTTTATCAACAAATTTTGCACACCTGGCTAGATAGCCGGAAATATGCGACCTATAGATATATAAATTTTTTAGTACAGGGACTTCCATACTCCCATTTGGATGTGATATATTAATAAATATCAACTATGTCTTAAGCAAAAAGATGAGATTTTAATCTAGCATTGG
>CAYWJW010000044.1:0-13235 GCA_964458795.1 uncultured Candidatus Jidaibacter sp.
CAAAGGAACGGATAGCGCCAGTTCTAGGTGCTGCACAGCGCTATTTCCCTGATGCTTGCGATTATCAGCTTAAGAGCACCTGGGCTTGTTTGCGTCCGCAAACTCCACACAGCTACCCTTATATAAGTAAGGCCAAATTCAATAATTTATATATAAACATTGGACACGGTATGCTGGGGTGGACTCAAGCATTAGGCAGTGCAAAGGCAGTGACTGATTTGCTTATGCACAAAAAGACAGAATTATATATGGAACCTTACAAATTTACTTAGTATTCCCTGTTCCTTTACCGCCGCCAAATAGTTCGTTCATTGCTTGAGCGCGGGTCATTTCACCTCTTCTTTCTATGATATGTTCCTTTATCATAGGATCTCGTTGGCTACGTTCGTAAATAGCATCGCAAGCGCCGCTTAAACTGCGGATCTTCGCTTCAAGGTGACTAGTGTTTGGGTTGCTTCCTAGCTTGTCTGCTAGAGATCCCATATATCCTTGATGTAGCATACAGGTTTCAACTTGTACCATACCGGAATTTGGGTTTTCAAAAGCATTTATTATCTTGTTGATATCTCTATCTACTTTGTCATAACGTCCTTTAGCCATTTGTATACCTCTTAAAATTATTAATTATATCCATTGTTATTCTCCAAGTGCGACCCCACCTTTAGCCATGGTGCTAGCTTTGTGCATGGCCATGTTAGCAACGGCATGCATGGTGTAACCTGTGCTCATTCCTATAAAGCCTATGGCTTCACCAGCCGTTTCTTTAACAAGTCCAGGTATCTTTACAGCAAATCTTAAGGTTTTTGATGCTGATTGCAAGGTGGTAAACAGTTCTACATCAGCTGCAGCCTTTGCATTTAATTCTGGTTCTTTCTTAATTCTCTCAATCATAGCATCCATTTTTGTTTCAAAGTTGTGAAGGACCACCGTAAGAGCAGCATCCCCCGCTTTTTGTGCATCTTCAATTTCTTTTACTAGTTTATCACCATCAATTTCACCAGATAATCCTTCAACTTCTTTAATAAAGTTTTCTTTAACTCTATTAACTGCTTCATTAAATTGTGCAGATACAAACCTAGGGCGCTCATCTAATTGGTAAATAGTAGCTACCTCTTCATCAGTAATTTTATTACCTGCAGTCGAGCTTGCTTTAGCTTCAGGTTCTTTCTCATGTATTTCACTATACTTCTCCCAGCCTTGATACATAGAATATAAAAGCAAAGCTCCTAGATACCATTTTAAAGTATTAACTAAAGAATTTTTTCTTTGAATAACTTCATTCACAACCATGTCTTTGACTTTTGATGCAGTGCTGGGTTGCGAATCAGGTGTACCTTCAGGTTTAGGAGGTATATTCCAAACTGCATCAAATTCCGGTACCTGACTTTCAGTTGGAGTTGTAAAAATATCTGCATGTAAAATTTGATATGCTTCTCGCATAGACCGTAAGTTCTCAGCGGCCTTTACAGAGGCTTCCGAGGTTTTTTCTACTACTTTTGCAGAAGTCACCTGTGCTTGTGTGGATACAGTGCTTATTGTGGAACTCGCAATAGACATGAAAGATTCTGCCATAAGAGTCGACTGACGTCTTATATTATCCATTGATTCCTTCATAGCACTAGCATACTGCTCTGAATAAACATCCTCTAAATACCTAACTCTAACAGCATTTGGATTAGTTTCAGTATGTGTGGCTACGCTACGTTGGCCAACTCTTGCTGCTTGGCCTGCGCCCCTTGCGACTCCTGGGATTCTTGAAGTAAACATATACAACCTTTTATAATTTATGTCATATCATGAAAGTAGACCATAAAAGTTAATAAATGGTTAATGCATGGTGCTTTATTTAAAAATATGTTATAACACCACAGCTTAACTTGTTTTTATTATGGCTGCTTTTACAACAAATTTATGGGCGACTATTAGTTCGTTAGGTAGACGCATAGATTCTTGGGTATCCAGGAATCGTGGATGGAGTATTATAAAGGCCGGCTCTTTGGTGTTAGGAGCTTTAGGAGTTTTGACAATTTTGCAATCTAAAACACAGGAAGATAAACCAGAGGAAAATGCTGCAAAAGAGGGTGAACTAGAGAAAAAGTCAGCTGAAGCAATAGCTGATGTGAGACAAGAGCTTTGTGTAATTAGAGCAAAAGAGCAGTCTCTAGAGCAAAAACTAGCTAAAATAAAACGGAAAAAGCAATTACTGAAGCTGAAACAAGCATATTTGAATCTTGATGATATTTATCGGTGGCGCGAGAAGCTAATTGCTGAAACTAAAAAGTCAACTAGCGGCATAATTAACGAAGATGTAGCTTTATATTTGCAGCTTGATGCTTTACCAGAAGAGCATTGTGGGATATTTATTTGTGATAGAGATTCTAACTTGGCTTATTTGGATGGTATAGCAGCCAAAGTAAAAGATTTAATAACATGGTTGGTCTCAAAAAATGTTTCTATCGATAGTTTAACGCGACCATACTTAAAAGATTTATACTTGTATACTAAAGCTGTGAAGCAGCTTAATAAAGGTAAGCTTGATGAAGGCTCCGCATTTAAGTGTATTCAAGACATAGAGCATGAACAGGTCCGAGATAGATTTATTAAAGACTGTTATAGAAGGGGTTTGGTCTTAGTTGCCCCAGCGGATGAAGCATCTGCTGTTTTACATAGGGCTAAAGTTCTAGTGCATTACCTTTGGACGTGGCGTGAAAATATAGTGTTAGTTGAGCCTGGAAAAAATGCCAAGGGAATTGAAAATAGAGATACATCTACGTATTTGAATCTTCACATAATTGAAGAGAAATACCATTCCCCTGATAATTTAGCTCTGCTTGATCGGATGGCAGGTGACATAAAAAGCTCAATGGAAGATTTAGTTTCAGAGGGTTTTCCTATAGAAAATCTTAAGTATCCATATCTTAGAGAGTTATATCTATACACGCAAGCGCTTGAGCTGCTGTCTAAGGAAGAATTGGATATAGCTAGGTTATTACAATGTCTTAAGGACATGAGAGATGACAGAGTTATAACTAGGCTTGTGCAGGATTATTATAAAATCTTTGAAAATGACGTGCTGTATGAAGCAGAATGCAGCGATGACTTAAAGCTTGTTATGCAGGAGATAGTTAGAGTATATAGGCAATCCAAAGTGGGGTTTAGGATAGCTGAACTAAGAGGAGGGCATATGTATTATGGAAATAATACTGATATTGATAACTCCTTCTTTAGAATCCTCTTAATAATGTTACTAAGAGAGAAGTTGGTTGGGATTGATGAAGATTTAGATAATGCAGCGCTAAAGAATCTATTAGTTGAGATTAGCAATTTTGAAGCAGGGAATCTATTTGTTTTGACGCAAGAAGAGCAAAGGATGATTATTGTAAATATTATGTTTATAAATAGTGGGGTAGGGAGAGAGCATACACAGGCAGAATATGAAGCAATCCTTGATAGTCCTGAAGGTCTTGAAAAGATTGAAGAAATTAAAACAAGATTCGAAGATAATGCTAGGTATTTTATGATTCAGAGCTTGTTTGAATCACTTGATTCTAACAGATTTCAAAATCTGTTTAGGATATTTGAGCGTGTGGGTAATGTTAATACTCGGTATTGTAAGCTTGTATTGGACTGCTTAATGGATGATGAATTTAGTGATAGGATAACACTAGAGTTATTGATTAAATGCAGCAGTAAAGAGCTTAGTGAAGTTATAATTCCATCTTTTAATAATGTACTAGTTATGCGAACGGGGTCTCTATTAGCGATTGCTGTGAGGGAAGAGAATTTAGAGTTTGTCAGAGAAGTTATAGATCACGTCAAACGTATGGGCTGTTTGGGAGCGATTTCTCAGAATGATGAATGCGTTCGGTATATAGCAAGTCTGCTTAGAGGAGGGAAGGCGTTTGAGAAAAACATTGTTATAGAGCTTTTTAGGGAGTTTAACGCAGAGCAGTTCACTTCAATTATAAGGTACCTATATGAAATGCTGGAGGATAAATCAGAGATAAAGCTAATATATGAAGATGTACTAAGCCTGATAGGCAAGCAAGGTGCTTGTTATAATACAAGGGAGTTGCTGCGCAATGTGTTGATATCCGCAAAGGAGCTAGGTGTATTACAGTGTATTGAGAGAAGTTATAATGATCTTATATTTTGTAAAAAGCTAGGGATTGTAAAGCTTGCTATTGAAGCAGCACTTGAGGAGGAATTAATAAGTAGCACTATTATTGATATGGAAAGATTCAAAAGAGCTGATAAAGCAAGGCAAAGCGTTATTGTAGTACTTGTTCCAGGAATAATTAAACCGTCTAAGGATATTACTCCCATGAGGTTGAGTTGCAGTAATTACATTTCGGTATTATCAAGGTTAGAAGATATGTTGGATTTCATGCTGCTTCATAGCAAATTCAAGATGATATGTAAGGATATACATGCAAATCTACAGATTGTACCGGGTATAATATTGAAGAATCTCCCATGTGAAAAGGCTGGAGATGCAAGGCATGCTCTTGAAGTTTTAAATCAGGTTTTATCGGGTGCATGTCAACCAATAAAAATAGATGAAGCTTTATGTTCTACAAATTTTGATCTTCTAACTTTAATGTTTGAGGTGTTTAAGCAGCAGCACTCAATAAGCGGTGAAATTCTAGATACAGGTTTAAAAGTCATACTAGTACACAAATACCCAAGGCTCCTTGAGTATACAAAAGGCCACCAGGATGTTTCGCCTGGCAGCCTTTAATCTAATACCAATTCCAGCATGACATACTTAGGACAGCAGGATGACTCGTAATTAGAATTTAACCACGATATTTGGTAATTTTTTGTTTAACGAATCAAGCACAGGAGTGGTAACATCAAGTGATGGCTCGCTATAAAGTGCCTGCATCTTTGGTAGAACCACTCTAGCATGGCTCTTGGTGGCTTCATCTTTAACAATTTCTGCTAATACTTTTTCGAATTGTTGCAGAGATTCGGTATAAGCTTTGTCAAGCGCGCCTCTGCTTTCCTGAACTTTTTTCTGAGCATCACTGAATTCTTTTGCTAGATCATTGCTCTTTTGTTCAAAGACTTCTTTGCTTAGAACAGCTTTTTGCTTTTCTAAATCTTCATACTTCTTTTTGAAATAGGCTTCTTTAGTAGAAGAATCTTTTTTGAATTCTTCAGCTTTTTTATCAAGTTGTTCTCTTACCTTTTGAAGTGCTGTTGATTTTTCAAGAATAACTTGAGTATCAACAAATACAATTGATTTTTCGTCCGCAGCTATTGCAAAGGAGGATAGACCAGCAACCATAGCTGCTGAAATTACTAATTTGCCGATTTTATTTTTTATATTAAAAGACATTATAACCCCGTATAAAATTAAAAATTAGTTCCAAAATCAACATAGAATCGTTTAACATCGTCAAACTTTTCTCTCCTGTAAGGAATACCATAATTCAGACTTATTGTACCAAGTGGTGATTTCCAAATCAAGCTCATACCGACAGAGGCCCTAAAACTTTTTGTATTATATATATTAGACTTATTAAGTCTTTCGTCAACACCATAAAGAGTACCTATGTCATGAAAGATAGAAGCTTTTAAACCAACCTCATTTGGCAACCCTAAAGGAAAGATAAGTTCTGTGGTTGCAGTATAGTAGATATCGCCACCGAGTGCATCTCCAGTATTTTTATCGCGTGGGCCAATACCGGCTATATCAAAGCCACGTATATAATCCGGGCCTATGTAAAAGCGGTCGTTAAGTTTAACTTTGCTGCCGGCATAGCCAGATAGATGTCCGGCTTTACCAACAACTTTGAATATTACATCGCGTTTGTAGAGAGGATAAAATCCTGCTGCTACACCTCGAGTAGAAAAATATCGAGTATGGCCACCAATACCTGCCAAGTCTTGATCCAGCTTAAGTAGATATCCTTCAGTTGGGGATAGTCTACTATCCAGTTTATCATACTCAAGTGCGTGCCCAATGAGGGACACTATATGCGATCCCTTTTGATCTTTAATATAGATAGATGCAGTATCGGGTACATCACTCACGGTCTCACGTTTAAGTGAATACCTAACGCCATGAGACAAGTGTTCAGATATAGCGTATCCTGCTCTGAGTGCAAAACCAAGAGTTTTGCTTTTGTAAGAGCTTGTTGATTCGAAATTTCGGTTATTAGCAAATATATCAAATCCCGCGGAAAGTTCTTTGTCCATGAAATAAGGTTCAGTAAAGCTGAACATAGCGCTCCGTTCCTTCTGGGCTATGGTAGTGCCCAACTGAACTTGCTGACCTTTACCTAGGAAGTTATTTTCACTAAGCATAACTTGGCCTAATATGCCTGTTGTAGTATTATACCCACCTGCGAAGTTTATGCTACCTGTTGAAGTTTCTTCAACTTCAACATCTATGTCCATTTTATCTGGTTCTTCAGTCTTTTTGTTCTTGAAGTCTACTTTGCTGAAGTAGTTAAGATTATCAATCCTTTGCTTAGATCGTTGGATTTTGGTTATATTGTACGGGTCGCCTTCAGCTATTCTAAACTCGCGACGGATTACTTTATCAAGTGTACGCGTATTATTCTTTATATTGATTTTACGCACATAAACTCTATAGCTTTCTTTAATAACAAAGGTTACTTTTGCAATTTTATCAGTAGGATTTGTGGTAACTCTTGGTTCAATCTCAACAAATGGATAGCCATGATCGCCAAGATAATTAGTAATGGCATCAACCGAATCATCAATGGTTGCTCTGCTAAATCTATCTCCTTCTTTAATTTTGATTAAAGGGTCCAAAGCGCATGTATCAAAACCTTTTATATGGCTATCGATAGAAAATGCACCAAAGTTATATTCATCGCCTTCATGCAGTACGAAGGTGATAAGGAAGCCATCGCGGTTTAGTGAGAGCTCCGAGGTGGCAGCTAAAATTTTGAAATCAGCATAGCCTTTATTCATATAGAATCTGCGCAGCATCTCTTTATCATACTCCAGTTTGTCTGGATCATAGACATCAGCACTAGAGAAGAAGCGGTAGAATCTATATTCCTTAGATGCCAGAACCTCAGCCAAATCAGAGTCTGAAAATAGCTTGTTGCCAGCAAAGTTTATTTTTCGTATCACTGATTCTTTGCCTTCATTAATTTCATAGACCAGATTAACGCGGTTTTGATCGAGTTGAATTATCTTAGGTTCAATAGTTGCTGAGTAACGCCCCATCTTCTGATACAAACCAGTTATGCGATTAAGATCTGCCTGGAGTTTATAGGGTGAAAATACGCTGTTAGACCGCATAGTAACTTCTTGCATAAGATCAGCATCTTCAATACGTTTGTTGCCGTCAAACCCGATTTTATTTATAAGTGGGTTTTCCACAACTTTTACTACTAAGACATCGCCTTCCTGCGAGATCCTTACATCGGAGAAAAAGCCAGTTTCAAACAGATGCTTAATTGAACTATCAATTTTATCCGTTGTAGCGGTCTCTCCCTCAATCACATCAAGGTAAGCGAAGATAGTTTCCTTGCTGATACGGTGGTTGCCCTCATATTTAATGTGCTTAATCTTAGGATCTGCAGCATACGCTGCAAATGCAGTAAAGATAATGAGCAGGGTAGTTGCAACGCTCTTAATTAGTTTCATCAAAAAATAGGCTCTCAAAAATCAGAAGAGAGTAATACATCAATTATGGTAAACTTTCAAACCATTTCGCAAAGTGAATTATAGAGAGCAAAGAAAACTTGGAGCAGCAGCGCCAACAGCCATGCTTTCAACAGTCTTTCCTATGAAAGTTGCTTTTTCACCATCTTCCATATTATTCCAGGGTGCATCATTTTTTCTGTAGTTATGGAAGCCGCCCAACGCAGCGCCTACAATTGAGGTAATTAAGAGGGTGTAATTACCTTGTTGTTTAGCGCGTAAAGCTCCAGTTCCAATAAAGCACAATAAGGAATTGCAGGAGGCAAAATAAGAGGCATAACCTCCAGCAATTTTCCCATATTCTCCACCAAAAGAAAAATGCTCAGCCGCCTTGCATCCGATCCAAGTTAATGCAAATATACTAGCTGCTGTAACTTTAATACCAACGCTCATGATTTTATTGTCCATATATTTTATTTGAGTGGATTATATCATGAAATATCGAATAAAATCAAGGAAATAGCGCAATAATCTCTATATTTAATAAAATTTATGAAAAAAGCCTAAGGTTTTCTGGAGGCTAAGTACACTTTTCTGATCTTACATTTACTAGTATAGTTGGCTCCTATAGGTCAATGGAAGTCCTTGTGCAAAATATTTTTAACAATAAAAAGTGGTGATTATTTCTAGGGTTTTATACTGACTTAGCTATAAAAACACTAAAGATCTTAATATTTCTGCAACAAAACTATGGTACAATCCTCTCACATTTATTTATGAGTAGTGAAAGTGTCAGCAGTGTTTCAAGTAGATCCATCAGAAGGTTTTGTTGAGCAATGCGACCTAATGGCCCATTACAAGGAAGATAAAGCGGGGCTTTGCAATGGATTGATTCTTGAATATGCCAGGCATCATTTTGTTCATAAACTTAAAGGAACTCCTTCAAATTTTAATAAGAAATTTAAAGATAACATTAAAAACCCTTCTGCTAATTTCTTGGATAGAGTCGAGGCGTATCAGAAATATTATCAAGTTGAAGCAGAACATGTAATTTATAGAACGGATAGAGAATTAGATAAGTTATTTGATAACCCTAAGTTCGAAAACGCAGAAGTGCTTGAAATATCGTTTTATGAAATAGAAGGCAAGATGGAGCACGCTATTGCTGTGAAAATTGAGCGCAGTGGTAATGAGACAGTTTATAAAGTCTTTGATCCAGAATTGGGTGAAAGCATCACATATCATTCAAAGGAGGATTGCCTTAGTGTTTTAAATAATCTGAAGTTGATATACTTAAAGCTATTGGGATGTAAAAACCTATCCATTGCTGCGAAAGACCTTGCGCCTGTTCTTAATGAAATTGGCATTATTCCTGGAGATGGGAGTCACACAAAAGATAGCAAATACGCATATGAGATTGTAAAAGCCATTGAAGAAAAAGATTTAACGAAAATTCATGGAGAATTAGGAAGCAAAATAAAGCTTGATTGCATAACTATGTATAGTTTTGACGATAAGAAAAAATACATAGATGATGCTTTTATTCCTCATAATCCCATGGATTTGGCTATACTAAGGTTAGATGAAGCGGATTTGGCGAAGTTGATCAATAATAATACTCAATTGGATTTAACCAAGTCGCTGACATCTATAGTTTGGAAGTTACTTGTGGTAGATAAAGGGACTCCCGCTGTGCTTGATGCTTTAATTGCAAAATTGCCCCCAGACGGTTCTGATGAATATAGGCAATCTTTAGAGATGATAAAGAAGAATGCATCTGAGCCATATACTGAAGATGATAGTACTATAATAGTGATAGATGCAACGCCGGCAAATAAATTGATGTTTGAGAAGCTTGTTGAAGAAACAAATAGTCATATGAACTTTCGTCTTTCTCTACATAGGGATATGGATATAAATCACAAACACTTCTATATTATTGAATCAGTACAAAGTGTCGTAAATTTCCAACTTCCACTCAATACGGATGGAGATCTTTATACAACTAATCTAGAGTGTTCCATAGAGCTTCATACTGATTCTACATACATGGAAGAATTGAACTCTTTTGACTGAACTCAGGTTATTAGTGTAACACTTCAACAAAAAACATCCGTAATTTTGAGCTTTGAATAGATGTTGAAATAAATTCAACATGAGCCTCAGCATGAGCCGTCCTCAACGCGCGTGAGTATTCCTGAAGGGACATCCTGAACTTGTTTCAGGATCTAAACAAACAGAGTCCTTCACCTTATGTTTCTCCATAACTTACGTTTTAGGAATTGGCACTACTATCATAAAGATCTGCCTGCCTTCCATTTTTGGTTCTACCTCAACTTTACCATGTTCAGCAAGGGCGGCTTTGAACTTGTTTATAACTGCAAATCCCACCTCATCGTGAGTTATCTCGCGTCCCTTGAACTGAAGGGAAATGCGTACTTTATTGCCCTCTCCTAGGAATTTGATGGTGTTGCGGAGTTTAACTTGATAGTCACCTTCAGCAATGGTCGGGCGGACCTTTATCTCTTTGGTTTCAACAACTTTTTGCTTTTTCTTGGCTGCTTGAGCTTTCTTTTGCAGCTCATACTTATGCTTGCCGTAATTCATAATCTTGCACACAGGTGGCTTTGCATTTGGAGAGATCTCTACCAAATCAAGTCCTCGATCCATTGCAAGCTTAAGCGCATTACTAGGGGGCATTACTCCCATCATCTCGCCATTCTCATCGACCAATCTGATCTCTGGGGAATTTATTTCGCGATTGCATCTTGGCGTATCCTTAAGAACACTAGCTATTTTAGACTCCGAGTTTAGTTATAAAGGTGGTTTAATTTCATTAGTAAATCTACTAATAAATTCCGAAAGTTCAAGGTTTTCTTGCGTTGTCTCACCAAATCTGCGTAAAGCTACCTTATTTTCTGCAGCTTCTTGCTTGCCAATTACAATGATTACCGGCACTTTAAGCAGAGAATGCTTGCGGATTTTGTAATTTAGCTTCTCATTGTCCAAATCAAGTTCAACCCTAACACCTTTGGATTTAAGCTCATCATAGACTAGTCTCGCATAATCATCAACATCATTGGTGATACTTGCTACTACCACTTGCGTTGGCGCTAGCCAAAGCGGCAATTTACCTGCATAGTGCTCGATTAATATTCCTATAAAACGCTCAAGGGATCCGAATATTGCCTTATGCAGCATAACTACCTGATGCTTCTGCCCATCCTCTCCAATATAATAAGCTCCCAAGCGTTCGGGCAGGTTCAAATCCACTTGAAGAGTGCCTATTTGCCAATCACGTCCGATGGCATCTCTTAATGCAAACTCAAGTTTAGGGCCATAAAATGCACCTTCGCCAGGGCTTAATATACATTGAAGACCAGCATTTTGCGCGGCGCTTAGCAGAGCGGCTTCGGCTTTATCCCAAACAGCGTCGGAGCCAATGCGTTTTTCTGGGCGGTCAGAGAATTTAATGCGGATGTCATCAAAACCAAAATCACGATACACGAGTAGGGTATCATCACAAATTTTCTTGCATTCATCCATCAGCTGTTCAGGTGTACAGAAAATATGAGCATCGTCCTGGGTGAACGCACGCACGCGCATGAGTCCATGTAATGCGCCTGAAGGTTCGTAACGATGGACTTTGCCAAATTCAGACAACCTAAGAGGTAGGTCACGATAGCTTCTTAGCTCATGCTTATAAACTTGTACACCACCGGGGCAGTTCATGGGTTTTATAGCATAGTGTCTATCATCATCACCAGCTTCAGCGGTAAACATATTTTGGCCAAATTTTTCCCAGTGTCCTGACTGTTCCCACAGTACTTTATCCATTACTTCCGGGGTATTAATCTCTTGATAACCCGATAGTTTTTGGCTTCTTCTCATATATTCCACCAGAGCTTGGAACATCTGCCAACCCTTTGGATGCCAAAATACGGCGCCTGGAGCCTCTTCCTGAAAGTGGAATAGCTTCATCTCGCGACCGGCTTTTCGATGATCGCGCTTTTCAGCTTCTTCTATCTGGGAAAGATAAGCATCTAAATCTTCTTGAGTGGCCCATGCAGTGCCATATACTCTTTGTAACATCTCGTTTTTACTATCGCCCCGCCAGTAGGCGCCTGCTACCTTAAGTAGTTTAAATACGCGAATTCTTCCGGTTGAAATTGCGTGCGGACCTCGGCATAAATCGATGAATTCACCTTGGCTATATAGGCTTATCTCTTCGCCGTCTGGTATGCTTTCAATCAGCTGTACTTTGTAGTGTTCTCCAATTTTCTTAAAATAAGAAATGGCATCGCTCTTGCTCATTGACATGCGTTTGAAAGGTAAATTGCGTTCTACAATTTGTTTCATGCGGGCTTCAAGTTTGGGCAAGTCTTCTTCAGTCATAGGCTCAGGAGAGAAGAAGTCATAATAAAAACCATTCTCAATTGCCGGTCCTATAGTTAGTTGTAAGTTGGGATATAGTTCTTTTGCAGCTTGTGCGAGTATGTGGGCGGCATCGTGGCGAATTATCTCTAAGCCTTCTTCAGAGTCAGAAGTGATGATTTCAATCGTGGCATTGACATTAATTGCATGGGTAAGATCAAATTGTTTGCCATCTAGTTTAATGGCCACAGCCTTTTTCTCCAAAGATTTACTGATGGATGCAGCGATATCCTGGCCATGTATGCCGCGGGTAAACTCACGTTTGGAACCATCTGGGAAGCTTATACTTATCATATTACTTATACAGTTATTAATTTTATGGGATTGAAGTATAGTCAAACTTTAATGCAATTTCAAAGCTTGTTTGATTCTGTATCAATTATTTTTTTCAACTTACCTAAAAGCTCTTCTTTGCTAAAGTTGCCCTGGATAGGGGGAAGAAACTTAACTTTTATGACTCCGCTATTTATAGCAAAAGTCCTTCTAGGCCAGCATTTGCCAGAGTTTAAGGCTACCGGTACTATAGGGGTTTTTGGTGAAGCTTTATGAATCATATAAATACCAGCTTTATAATCTATGCTCTCACCTGGAAGTACTCTGGTGCCTTCAGGAAATATGATCAAAACTCTATTTTGAGCCATAACATCGCGTACTCTAGCTGCTACTTTTTTAATTGCTGATGCCTTTCCTCGCTCGATAGAGATCATGCCTATTAATGGCAGATACCATCCATAGAGTGGTATGTATATTAGTTCTTTTTTTAGAACATATGCGGGGTTTATAAAGTAATGCAGAAAGAAAAGAGTCTCCCATGCAGATTGATGTTTGCAAGCAATTATAAAAGGTTGTTTAGGAAGATTCTCTTCTCCTTCTATTTGCACTCGCACGCCGTGGACATAGCGCAGGTATATAGCAACTCCACGAGACCAAGCATACCCTACCAAGGCTATGATCTTTTGGTTAAAGCTAAGAAAGGTAATAAGTCCAAGAATTCCTATTATTAAGCTCCATATGATGAGGATGATTAGGAAAATTGACGATTTAATAAGATTCATTCTTTTTATTGCCTTTTAAAATTCGTTAACCAATGTAAACATTTTTGCCAGATCTGTAAAGACTCCTGTTGACCAAAGTAAACAATGAGGTTAATTATATGTTTACAATTCTTT
>CAYWJW010000045.1:0-12789 GCA_964458795.1 uncultured Candidatus Jidaibacter sp.
CAAGAGCAAAATGGGTGAAATTTTATTAAAAAGGCACAGAGTTACCATGCTAATTTTATACTGACTTAGCTATATACTTAGTTCCTAAATCCTGGATGGCCTGCTTCAGAAAATAGGTGTGGAGTCCATCAATTTACTACATTATATAGGCTATTCACCTTTTAGTGCACTAAAGTAATAAGTCCAAGGTAAGAGATCGTGGTGCCGGTCAAATTTCCAACATCATAGCAATATAAAGCCTCTCAGCTATAACTGGCGCAAAGCGGGGATCATAGCTTGTACAGTGGTTATGTTTACTCCTCGCTATGACTTCTTTCAAAGCGCTCGTGGCGTTCTTGTGCTTCTATGGATAGGGTAGCAATCGGTCTTGCCTCTAAACGTTTAATGCCTATAGGGTCACCGGTTTCTTCGCAATATCCATAGCTGCCGTTTTCAATGCGTCCTATGGCTGCATCGATCTTATTCATGAGTTTGCGGTAACGATCCCTAGTTTTTAGTTCAAGGCTTGTTTCTGTCTCAACCCACGCGCGGTCATTAAGGTCTGGTTCGTTCCAGTTCTCATCCCTTAAGTGCTCCATAGTGTTTTGCGATTCACGAGCTAAGTCTTCTTTCCACCCAAGTAATTTCTCCCTGAAATACTCAAGTTGATTTGGGTTCATGTATTCTTCTTTATCACTTGGTTTATAGTCTTTAGGTAGCTTCACTGGTTTGTATGACATATTTGGAAATGTAATAATAATTTAATATTTAAAGTACGACTATCAATAATAGATCAAAACTAAATAAACTGTAAACGGATTTATTAATTTATTTAGGGGGGTGACTAACACCCCCCTATATGAGTATTTGTTATGCGTCTACTGCAGCGCCCACATCCCAAACTGCTTTGGTTAGTACGTCACAGATATCATGGTCATACTTTATTTCTCTTACTAGAGTATCAAATATCGCTTTGTCAGCTCTTATTTCGGCTGCGATTTTGATAGGTGTATCACCTGAGGCATTAGGTTGCTTCACTAGAGAATGATTCTTGTTAGCCAAGTCTTTTATTATGAGTTTATAATCAGCAGCTTTGTTTTTCAGGCCACTGTAATCTAAAGAATCACTGCCGGTTTCTTTCTTATTAACTTCCAGCAATCCCTTGTAACTCTTCACTGCAGTATGAAGAAGGTTGTTAAAAGTAGCATCTTTAATCAACTTACTGCCACCATTGTTAGAGGCAAATTTATACCAGTCATAATCACCAGCTGATACAGCAAGTTTAAGTATGGTGTTGCCGTAATTGTCTTTAGAATCTATGTTAGCACCCCATTTAAGTGCAGTTTCAGCAAGTTTCTTGCTTCCTTTGAGGTACGCAATATGTAGTGCATCTTGGCCATTTGAATCCTTTTCAGATGTCTTATTTTTATATGAGCGCCAGCAAGCTTCAACTTCTGGTATGTTGAGTTTGTAAACATATTCAAAGTAAGTTGGTGGAGCCACTTTGATATGGCATCCCGAATAATCTTGAATCTTAGTCAATACCGGTTGTGAAAATTGCGCATCATATGAGGTATTAAGATTATCCAATAAAGCTGGGATTTTCATTGCTGAATCGAGTTCAATGGTAATCTGTCCCTTGGTAACATAACTAAAAGTTGCCTTACCAAACTTACTGAAACCCGCAGTGGTTCCAACATGAGCCTTAGCTTCGTTAATCCAGGTTAACATAGATTCATTATCATAGTTTAGAGTCAGGACACATTTATAGTTTTTGCCACCAACATTGCTTTCAATTAGTTCAAATTTCTTTACCCGAGAGGATTCATCAGATGTTCTGAACTCAACATTTTTAGTATAGAAAAAGCCGTTATATTTAGGAGTGAAATTACCCGATTGAAGCCAAGTGCGTACTGGAGCCATGTTAAAATCTCATAAAAGTTGCAGCTATCCTTTTAAATATTAATGCGTATTTGCGCAAGATATTTTTTGATATCAATATGCAAAATTATACCAGTACCAGTAAATAATTGTACATATGTGGGATAAATTTTGATTTTTTGGGAAGTCGCTGAAAGCCCATAATATTCTACATATTTTGGGTTTTCAGTGGCGACTAAAAAAATCAAAAGATGAAGCGCATCTGTACAATTATTTACTGGTATTGGTATTATTTTGTGTAGGGACTTCCATAGCCTAAAAATAGCCTGTACAATAATAAGTATAAGATCAGAGAGCTGTATCAATAGCAAGACCCGTAAATTAAATGAATTTGCGGGTCTTGCTATTAAGTAATGGATTTAAGTCTATTGTTCTTGCAGCTGAGCGCGTCTCACCATTAGTCTCTGGTAAATCCACATAGGAAGCCCAGAAACTGCGATGATGAGCGAATAGAATAGCAGTATAGGTTTGGTTGCGCACAATGCCCAAATCACAAAGCCAAAGCCTAAAATACCTATGATGCGTTTATAAAGTCTAAGGTCTCTATCCCTATGAGTTAATTTGAAGAATGCTAATATGGAAGAGAGGTAGACTAGCAAGATGAACGTAACGCTTATATCTATGACTAGATTGAATTGGTCGAGTAACTTTTCATCAAGGGAAACTATTACAAAAGGAACTGTAAGTATGGAAGATACAAGGATCGCCCATATAGGAGTTCCAAGTGCATTGGTGCGGCTAAATATACTAGGAAATAGCCCATCATTGGCGGCTGCTTGTGCAATCCTTCCCACTACGATAGTCCAACCATTTAGTGAGCCAACGCAGATGATAATTGCGGCAATTGCAATCGCTATAGCCCAGGAGCCTCCAAATATAATCGAGGCGGCTTCAGCATATGGTGCATGTGAGCCAGCTAACTGTGCATTAGGTATTACACCAAATGCAACTATAGTGCCTAGGATGTAAACAAATGAGGCGATCAGCGTACCCGTTATGGTTGCAAGTGGTATAGTTCTGCGTGCATTGATAACTTGCCCGCCAGGAACTGTGCCACTTTCTAAACCTACAAAAGCCCATAGCGTTATAAACGCAACTGAGTTTAGTGCTAGATAATTAGGTTGGTCTGTAAGGTTAAGTGCTGGGAAATGATCCATTTCCATAACAAATATTCCGATAATAGGAATAAGCAGAAGAGGTATTACTTTAGTTATTGTGATTATTAGCTCTGCGCGTCCTGTAGTTCGTAACCCTAACATATTGAATGCGGTAATAAGAACAATAAGACCAATCTCAATCGTTAGTATAATAGGTTTGCTTAAGCCTCCCGAGATCATGGAGAAATAACTTGCTGCAGTAGCAATAAGTGCTGAATTGCTTAGCCAGGAGAAGGTCCAATAACCCCAGGCTACAACATAGCCATAATTCTTTCCGAATGCAGTGGAGACAAAAGCATATGGACCACCATTTTTTGGGATCTTATGGCTAAGTTCAGCAAAGATAAGGGCAAGAACAATTGCACCGAATGCAGTTATGCACCATGCAAAAATGCTTATAGAACCAAATTTAGCAAGAGTAGAGGGCAATAAAAGTACTCCAGATCCAACTAAGTTTCCGGTAACAAGGGAGGCGAGTGGCCAAAAGCCAATTTTCTGATTGTTTTGTGTCATTTGCGATAATGAAATTAGTAGTTAACAAAAATATTTAAATGGGAGATATGAAGATAACAATATATGATTAGCGCCTAGCGCTTTCGGGAAATAAGCTTAAATTTATAAGGATGTGACTGCATAACTACTAATTTTTAAACAAGTATATTTGGAGTATTATTACAAAAACACTGGTAGAAAGTCAAGAAATAATATATAAAACTAAGGCATGAAGAGTTTGCAGTTATACGAAGTTTGCCATATCTGGTGCCACGAGTACTCTAACGTCATCCTCGCGCATGCGGGGATCCATCTCAAGGATAGAGCAAATTATGGGACTAGTGGTGAATTGATGATACGTTTGTACTTAGTAGTAAAGCCAGCTTTTGCCAGATCATGGATGCCGGATCAAGTCCGGCATGACAGGACATGGAATGAGACTAGCACCAGCACCTATTTCTCAAGTTTGTGGAGCGTGTGGGGATGAGATTTGTAATATTTTTGATACTGCTAATGCCGATCTCCGCATCTGCTATTGAATTGCAGCAGGATTCTAAGTCGCCAATTGAAATATTGTCAGATGAAGTTCGCTATCTTAACTTAGATAATAAGGCTATATTTACTGGTGATGTGGTGGCAAGTCAGGATGATTTAGTGATAAAAAGTAAATCCATGGAAGTAATTTTCACCAAAGATGGACAAAAAGATTCCAAGTCTAGCAAGAATACTGAAGGAAAGACTAATATAAGTAAAATCTACTTTAAGGGTAATGTTGATATAACCACTAAAACTGATCATGCTACTGCGGATAACGGTGAGTATGATGTTAAAAAAGGTATTTTCACTCTCAAAGGTAACGTTATGCTAGAGCAAGAGGGTAATGTGCTTCGAGGAGATGAATTAATTCATGTAAAAAGTACTGGCGAAAGTCTACTTAAAAGTGGTAAAACAGGCGCTAGGGTAAAAGCCCATATAGTGCAGAAAAAGAGTGTTAAAAAATGAAGGGTAATAGCAATAGACTAAGAGTCGAGAAGATCGGTAAAACTTTTAAAGGTAGAAGAGTTGTGCGTGATGTGAGCTTTGAGGTGCACTCAGGGCAGATCATAGGAATATTAGGTCCTAATGGTGCAGGTAAAACTACATCGTTTTATATGGTTACTGGGCTAATATTTCCTGACGCAGGCCAAATTTTCTTGGATGATATCGATGTTACCAACTTGCCTATGTATCAGCGTGCGCGCTTGGGAATTGGTTATCTGCCTCAGGAGGCTTCAATATTTAGAGGGCTAACTGTTGAGGATAATATACTAGCAATCTTAGAGCTTAAAGAAAGTGATTATGAGCTACGTATGCACAAGCTAGATGAACTGCTTGCGGAATTTTCTATAACGCACTTAAGGCATGTTTCTGCAATTGCTCTTTCAGGTGGAGAGCGTAGAAGGGTAGAGATTGCACGTGCAATTGCAATGAGGCCATCCTTTTTGTTGTTGGATGAGCCTTTAGCTGGCATCGATCCAATCGCAGTAAGTGAGATTAAAGAGTTGATTATGCAGCTTAAGAACCGAGGTATTGGCATAATTATAACCGACCATAACGTGAGAGATGCGCTTTCAATAATTGAAAAAGCATATATATTTCATGATGGTGCAGTTATGGTTACTGGAACACCTCAGGAGATTATAGAGAATAAAAAGGTAAAAGAAATCTACCTTGGTGATTCATTTGTAGGTAATAATTGATGCAGGCTATTATATACAAAGCATCGTCTGCAAATTCCTATAAAGCTTTATCCAAGCTCATTGAGACGATATGGCTTAGGGAAAACAAAGTTTTGGTGTATTGCACTGATAAAATGCGGTTGGCAGAATTTGATAACATCTTGTGGACCTATGAACAGCTTTCATTCTTGCCACATGTTATAGAAGGGGATGAGTTGATTGAAAAGACTCCCGTAGTATTGATGTCGAGCCAAAACAACCCTAATAATGCTAATATTATTGTGTGTTTGGATGCGGAGTTACCAGAGTTTGCTTCCAATTTTGATAAATTAGTATACATGTATGACGGCGTCTTATTAGGTGAAAAAGAAAAAGTAATAAATTTCATTCAACAGTTGAAATCTAATTCAATTGAAGTTATTGAATATCAACAAGACAAATCTGGTGCATGGCAGAAAATTGCATGAGATTATTAGTAGAGGGTTAGAAAATGTTAGCAACTTTAAGAAAAGCATCAAATAGTTTTGCCATCAAAATTTTGATGGTGATACTTCTATTCACATTCGTGCTCTGGGGAGTAGGAGATATGCTTCGCTCTGGGCCTAGCAATTATGTGCTTAAGGTAGGTGATACCAAAGTTAACGATATGGAGTTTGGCAACCTATATCGAGAGCAATTGGCAGTAATTCAGCAGCAGTTTGGGCACGAATTCACTAAAGAAGAATTGAACGATCCACAGCTAAAGCAGATAGTAGTAAGTCAAGTGGTTAATCGTCTTTTGCAGAAGAAGCTAGCGCAGGATATGAAATTTGCAGTAAGCGATGATATGGTTAAATTTGAGATAGCAGGTATGCCTATCTTTATGAGAGACGGTAAGTTTGATAAAGAGGTATTTGATGGCTATTTGCGTAACGTGGGCTTAAGTGAATCTAAGTTTGTCGAGTTGCTGAGAGAGGATCTTAGTTCGCAAAATATTGGGTTATTATTCTCTGTTTTAAGATTTGAACCCGCCTTGCTTACAGATACTTTGCTTAAAGCTCGTGGGCAGACTCGTGTGTTTAATATGGTTGTAATACCAAAGACAGCTGCAACTTTGACTGAACAACCTACTGATGCGGAGCTTAAGAGGGTTTTTGAGGAAAATAAAGCTAAGTTTATTGTACCTGAAAAACGTGAAGTTTCTTACGTTGTTTTTGGGCCTGAAGTCGCTCAAATAGATAATGTTTCAGACAAGGTGCTTAAAGAATTTTATGAAAGCAAAAAACAGACTTTTACCGAAGCAGAAAAGCGTAAAGTTCTGCAGATGGTATTTAAAGATAAAGCAAAAGGAGAATTGGCTCTAAAAGACTTAAAAAAAGGTGTGTCGTTTGAAGAAGTTGGTAAGAAAAACTTCCCAGATAAGAAATCATTTTTAATTGGTGATATAACAAAAAATGGGCTAAGTGCAGATATTGCTAAAGTTATATTCACACTTCCAGTTGCTACACCATCGGATTTAGTGCAGTCACCTATGGGGTATCACATCTTTTTGGTTGAATCTATAACACCAGCAAAGGTCAAAGAATTTGCAGAGATCAAAGATAAACTAAAAGATGCATACCTGGAAGAAAAGAGATATGAAAAACTGAATGAGATAGCACAAAGTGTTGACAAAGAAGTTTTGGCTGGCAAAACGCTGACAGATATTTCTAAAGACTTTGCCTTCAAACCTCAGAATTTGATAGTTGCTAGTAATGTAGATGATAAAGATATGTTGAAATTTCAAGGGTTTAAATCAGCCGTGTTCGCAACAGATGAAGGTAGTGTATCTACGGTGATGCCACTTGAAGGTCAGGATAAATATTTCTTGGTCGCAGTTAATAAGGTTTACCCTGCTACTGCTAAGCAGTTTGCACAAGTTAAGTTAGAAGTTTTCAAGCTCTGGCAAGATGGAAGGTCAGCTGAGAGGCTTACCGATATCTCTCAGGATGTTTACAAAACTCTAGCATCAGGAACAAAGCCTGATGCAGCAGCTAAGAAGTTTGGGCTTAGTGCGCCAAAGACTATGAATTTATCTCTATTTGCAGAAAGTGCTAGAAAGATGCCTTATGAATTCTTAAAAGAAGCTTTTGCTTTAAAGGTGGGTGGTTGTACGCATCCTATTAAAGATGAAAAACAAGATTATATGATTGCGTGTGTATCCGAGATTATAGATGCGGATCTCGCGCAGTTAAAAGACAAGCGGGCAGTTGTCTCTATGGAGCTTATGCAAAGCACTCCAAATGAATTAATGGGGCAGCTTTTGAGGAGTGCAAAAGAGAAATATAAAGTAGAAATGAACAATAAATACCTAGAAGACCTGGAGTTTTAAGTGAAAAAATAATTGACATAGGCTTTATGGCATGCTTATACTAGCATCAAGCTGCCTTAGAGTTTGAATGGCATGCTTTCTTTAATCATCTCCAATAGATTATTACCTAATTAAAACAGAATTTAAAATCAATTCATCTTTAAATCAATAAACAATAAGGAACTATGAAAGTTATGGACGAGACAAAAAATGAGAGCGCGGCTGTAATCAGCGCGGTCGAGAGTGATGCTGAATCAAGACCATCACTAAAATCTAAATTAACTATAAAAAAAGTAAAAAATGAAGAAGTAGCAGAACCTGTAGTCATTGCTGAATCCACAGAGATTGCACCAGAGGATGCTGGAGCTTCGGTGATTGCAGCTCAAGTAGAAGATTTAAATCAGAGCCCAGACGTTAGAAGAAGGAAAGCAGATATAGAACCTCAAACAGAAAGTGAGCTATCAACTCCTGCAAGAGAAGAATCTGAGATTACCTTTAATCTAAGAGATCTAAAGAAAAAAGGAGCAGAAGAGCTCATTGCGCTCGCCGAATCTTTGGGAGTTGAAAACCCAAATTATTTGCCAAAACATGATTTAGTATTTGTAATCCTAAAGTATTTAGCTGAAAAAGGTGGGGTTATGATAGGTGAGGGTGTTCTTGAAACCATGCCGGATGGCTACGGGTTTTTGAGATCTCCAGAATCCAATTATACTCCAGGTCCTGATGATATTTATATATCTCCAAACCAGGTGCGTAGAATGGGGCTTAGAACAGGTGATGTTCTTTCCGGTCCAGTACGCGCACCAAAAAAAGGTGAACGGTATTTTGCTTTAATCAAAATAAATACTATAAATGGCAAGGATCCTTCATCTATTAGACATAGAGTGTATTTTGAGGATTTGACCCCGCTTTACCCCAACTCAAGGTTGAAGCTCGAAACTCCCGATCATTCAAATTTAACCCAACGAGTTATAGACATAGTAACTCCTATTGGTAAGGGACAAAGAGCTCTGATTGTAGCGCCACCTAGAAGTGGTAAAACAATGTTGCTCCAAAGCGTTGCACATTCTATCACTACAAATAACCCTGATGTTAAGCTTATTGTGCTTCTAATAGATGAACGTCCAGAAGAAGTAACGGATATGGCGCGCTCAGTTAAAGGTGAAGTGGTGAGTTCAACATTTGATGAGCCTTCAACCCGTCATGTTCAACTTGCTGAGATGGTAATAGAAAAGGCTAAGAGGTTAGTTGAAATGAAGCATGATGTGGTAATTTTGCTAGACAACATCACGCGTCTTGCTCGTGCCTACAATAACGTTGTGCCTTCATCTGGTAAAGTACTTTCAGGTGGTGTGGATTCAAATGCTCTGCAACGCCCAAAACGTTTCTTTGGAGCGGCTAGAAATATTGAAGAAGGCGGATCATTAACTATAATCGCAACTGCACTTATCGAGACTGGTTCGCGCATGGATGAGGTAATTTTTGAGGAATTCAAAGGTACGGGTAATGCTGAGATTGTGCTTGACCGTAAAATTTCTGATAAGCGTGTATTCCCTGCAATAGATATTGCAAAATCGGGTACACGTAAGGAAGATTTGTTAGTTGATAAGCCAACTTTGACTAAGATGTGGGTACTAAGACGTATTGTCAATCCTATGGGTACTATCGATGCAATTGAATTCTTGCTCGATAAGATGCATGATACCAAGTCAAATGAAGCTTTCTTCGCAAAGATGATCTCAAATAATTAATGCATAAGCCATGGCAAAAACTTGTTAAATATGTCATACCGCGGTCAGGCCGCGGTATCCATGGTTTGTAGCTTATGCAAATAAAAGCCCCAGCAAAGCTAAACCTATTTCTCAATATCACCGGTAAGCGCGAAGATGGTTACCATTTGCTGGAGAGCCTATTTGTTCCTTTAAAGCTGGCGGATAGTATTACCTTACAAGCGGCAAACGATATAGAAGTAAGTGGTATAAGATTCCCAAACAATACCGCTCTAAAAGCCGCAGAGCTAATGCGCACCTTTTATAATATTAAAGCAGGCGTAAGAATAACCATTGAGAAAAAAATACCAATTGGTGCAGGCCTAGGTGGTAGCGCAACCGATGCCGGAGCGTTAATAAGTGCGCTTTGCAACTTTTGGGAAATTGATGCAAATCCATCAGATCTCCTAAAGTTAGCGCTAAAAATCGGAGCAGACGTGCCATATTTCTTGAATCCAATGCCAGCATATGTAAGCGGTATAGGTGAGGTAATAAAGCCCGCTAATCTTAATCTCGATATGCACATATTAGTTATCTATCCCGGATTCGAGCTTCTAGCAAAAGATGTATATAATGTTTTTAGCCACTCCAGCCTGTCAGGCCGAAGCTATAGGCGAAGGACGAAGGGGAAAAGCCTTATTTTTCGTCATTCTGAGGAGCGAAGCGACGTGAGAATCTCTTACAATATAGGCACTGTCAACAACGACCTAGAAGCTCCAGCTATAAAATTACGTCCAGAAATTAGAGAACTCCTGCAGGAAATTAAGCTACAAAAAGGCTGTAAGGCTTCAAGAATGTCCGGCAGCGGATCTGCCTGCTTTGGGATATTCGATACAGAAAATGCAGCATTAAAAGCGGAGAAATTTTTCTCCAGGCGATATTTTACTTATTATGAACATCTAACTTATACCAATTCCAGTAAATAACGCATAAAAAGGTGCAAAAAATATTTCTACTAAGGACTTCCATTAGCAATAATAAATCAAGTATACTGATAAATATAAGATAAGAGAATTGTGCTTAAGAACATAAGAAGAGGTTAAAATGCCAAAAAAAGCCAAAGTGCCTGCTAATAAGGTGGACCCAAGATTAATTCAGGGAGAAAGTAATAAAGACAATGCTGTCACTATATTAAATGATTATTTTGCTGGGATAGGGGTAAAAACTGAAGAAGAATTATTTGCAGAGTTAAAAACTAATAATCTATTGAATGAAAAACTATGGGAATCACTTAACAAAGTGCAGAATATTGACCAAGCTTTTAGAAGTAAGGTATTCGATGCCTTGATATTAAACAAGATACGTGTAAGCAATTTAGATTTTTACCAAGACAGTGAAAAAGAATTCTTAAATGAAAAGATAAAAACTCTACTAGAAGAAGGAAAGAAAGACGAGGTTAGTAAGCTATTGCCTGCGTACGCCAAATTCTATGTAGGGCAAAAAGATAAGGTTTTGTATACTAAATTAATGGAAGATAACGAGTTAGGGTCTCAGCTTATACAAAGTACCGTAAAGCTTTTAACTCAATATAGAGGCGGGTATTTTCTGGAAGCCGAAGCCCTCGTAAAGCATGATTTAGTTACGCCTGATCTATTGGTTGCTTGTTATGCAGAATATCTGTCACGGCGTGAAGAATCTTTAAGACAGAGTAATAATATGCATAGGGGTGAGGATGTACAGTATATAGAAGGTAGTTTCCGTATTTTGCAACATAGCTTGCTTAATGGTAAAGTTTTAGATAGTAATTCCGCTTATGCAATTGCGATTGGGAAGTTTTCAGAAGATGGAGGGAAAAAGAATTATGAAGGGTTGGTAAAATCAACTGAAAACCTCCCAAAGCCATCTGATATAGTTAAAAATTACGATATTGATGTGCTTAATAAAATGCTCTCTGTACGTAGAAGAGGAAGCGAGGAGATGAACATTCTGGATAGGATCATTGCTACAATTAAAGAATGCATAGAGTTTATCTTTGGCGGCGGTGTAAGGAAGGAGATAGTGGATGCTGTAAAAGCTGAGTTAGGAATGCACACAGCAAAAGGAACAGAAAGAGGTGGTAGGCATTAGCTGGTAGTTTTCTTCTTAAATAAGTCTCTTATAAATTACCCGTCATCACCCGACTTGATCGGGTGATCCATCTTAAAGCAAGATAATACTTCATGTTTAGCTCCTAAAGATAAGCATTGTATAAGATGGATTGCCCTGCTAAGCAGTGCAATGATATTGATGCCTGGCTTATACCGTCTTAGCTATATGTCTTGCTGAACTCGTTTTAGCATCTCGTAAGAGAGGGTATAGGTAATAAAAACAAAGTCTTAGCGCAATATGAATTATCCACCTCCGCTCCACATGGTAACTAATTGAATAAAAAAGTAAAAAATATTCCAAAAAGCGCTTGACGGGGTGGGAAGTTTTGTTTATAAATACTCTTCACCAGCGCATGAAAATGAAGTTTGGTTGTTCTTTTGAAATTGCAGAAAATGATTTAAAGACGGTAGTACGTAAGCAGAAATTCTGAAAGCTTCGTTTGAGAAGCTAAGTAAAAATACTTGAGATTTTGGGATTTGGTGGGGCAACCTATCAAATTTCAAAATACGAAAAGTACAAGTTAAGATCAAAACATGAGAGTTTGATCCTGGCTCAGAGTGAACGCTGGCGGCGTGCTTAACACATGCAAGTCGAACGAGTAAGTGCTGTAGCAATACAGATTACTGCTAGTGGCAGACGGGTGAGTAATACATGGGAATCTACCTTGAAGTCTGGGATAACTGTTGGAAACGACAGCTAATACCGGATATTGCCGAGAGGTGAAAGTTTTTCGCTTCAAGATGAGCCCATGCAAGATTAGCTAGTTGGTGGGGTAATGGCCTACCAAGGCGAAGATCTTTAGCTGGTCTAAGAGGATGATCAGCCACACTGGAACTGAGACACGGTCCAGACTCCTACGGGAGGCAGCAGTGGGGAATATTGGACAATGGGCGCAAGCCTGATCCAGCCATGCCGCGTGGGTGAAGAAGGCCTTCGGGTTGTAAAGCCCTTTTGTCCGGAACGAAAAGGTGTCGGTTAATACCCGGCACTGCTGACGGTACCGGAAGAATAAGCACCGGCTAACTTCGTGCCAGCAGCCGCGGTAATACGAAGGGTGCAAGCGTTACTCGGAATCACTGGGCGTAAAGCGTGCGTAGGCGGTTTCTTAAGTCTGTCGTGAAAGCCCTGGGCTCAACCTGGGAATGGCGATGGATACTGGGAGGCTAGAGTGTGATAGAGGATGGTGGAATTCCCGGTGTAGCGGTGAAATGCGTAGAGATCGGGAGGAACACCAGTGGCGAAGGCGGCCATCTGGATCAACACTGACGCTGAGGCACGAAAGCGTGGGGAGCAAACAGGATTAGATACCCTGGTAG
>CAYWJW010000046.1:0-12618 GCA_964458795.1 uncultured Candidatus Jidaibacter sp.
ATGTCAACTATACTAGTAAATATAAGATGAGAGAAGTGTGATTAGGTCCTTGAAATCCCTTATACTCTTCCTTGACTAGATCCTCACGTCGCTACGCTCCTCAGTATGACGGCTACAACGTTCTTCGTCATCCTGAGGAGCCGCAGGCGACGTGAGGATCTAGTCAGAAGGTTGAAAAGACAAACCTTAAACCCAGGAAAACCTCTGTTTCCACCTGTTATTTAAAAACAAAGTCTAGGAAATACGTACTCTCTACCTGTTAAAACAGGTAAAAATATTTCTACTCACTCTTCTTAGGCTTTCTACCCCTTGGTTTTGTAGTAGCGGAAGGTGCCACAAAAGATGAAACAGCTTCAGCGATTGGCTCTTCAACTTTGCGGTCAATTTTGCCGTCCCTCAGTAAGGCTTTAATTTCATCACCACTTAGAGTTTCATACTCAAGCAAGGTTTTAGCTAGCAGATGTAGTTGATCTATGTGAGTTGTTAAAAGCTTCTTAGCCACTGTGTAAGCTTCTTCTACGATTCGTTTGATCTCCTCATCAATGATAGTAGTAAGTGAGTCAGATTTGCGATTCTCGCGCCCAATTGAATGGCCTAGGAATACTTCTTCTTGTTCATCACTAACTAGTATAGGGCCAATCTTTTCACTCATACCCCATTGGGTAACCATATGGCGTGCGAGTGAGGTCGCCATTTTAATGTCAGAAGATGCGCCAGTAGTAACTTGGCTAGGGCCAAATATCAACTCTTCTGCAACGCGTCCACCCATGGCGATAGCAAGATCGGCAAGAAGCTTCTCCTTGGTGACAGAGAACCTATCATCTTCAGGTAACCGCATTACCATACCTAAAGCACGGCCTCTTGGTATGATAGTTGCTTTATGTACAGGGTCAGATGCTGGCATGTGCATAGATACAAGGGCATGTCCGCCTTCATGGTAAGCAGTAAGCTTCTTCTCGCTTTCCTTCATCACCATGGATTTGCGTTCAGCACCCATCATCACCTTATCCTTGGCTTCTTCAAGATCTCCCATGGTGATGAGGTTGCGATTCTTGCGAGCTGCAAGTAAAGCGGATTCGTTAATAATATTTGCGAGGTCTGCTCCAGAAAAACCCGGTGTGCCACGAGCTATAACTCTGAGGTTAACATCCGGTCCAAGTGGTACTTTGCGTGCATGAACGTTTAGAATTTGCTCTCTACCATTAATATCTGGAGTTGGAACCACAATCTGGCGATCAAAACGACCCGGCCTTAAAAGTGCAGGATCGAGCACGTCTGGTCTATTTGTAGCTGCAATAACTATAACGCCAAGATTGGTCGTGAAACCATCAAGCTCAACAAGCAATTGGTTGAGAGTTTGTTCGCGTTCATCATTACCGCCTCCAAGACCTGCACCGCGGTGACGCCCTACAGCATCGATCTCATCGATAAAGATGATACAAGGAGAATGTTTTTTAGCTTGCTCAAACATATCGCGCACGCGGCTTGCACCTACACCTACAAACATCTCTACGAAATCGGAGCCTGATATGCTAAAGAAGGGTACCTTTGCTTCACCTGCGATTGCGCGGGCTAACAAGGTTTTTCCTGTGCCGGGAGAGCCAACTAATAAGCAACCTTTCGGAATCTTTCCACCTAATTTTTGGTATTTGTGTGGATCTTTTAGGAAGTCTACAATTTCCATAAGGTCAGCCTTGGCTTCTTCGATGCCTGCAACATCAGCAAAAGTCACAGTATTATTTTTGTCTGAGACCATCCGAGCGCGAGATTTGCCAAACCCCATAGCTTTACCTGCTCCGCCTTGCATTTGACGCATGAAGAAGATCCACACACCAAGAAGGATCAATAGCGGGAACCATGAGAGAATTATCCCAAAGAATGTTCCAAGAGTAGAATCACTAGAAGATACCTCGAACTTAACGCCATGAGCAATCAAGCGATCAATCAATCCTGGATAATTAGTCATCATAGTTGAAAAGCGTTTACCCTCTGTGGTTTTGCCTTCAACATGTTCACCTCTAATTACAACTTCAGATATTTGCCCTGAATCAACTTGTTGGAGGAAATCTGAGAAAGCAATTTTCCCTTCAGAAGCTTGAATGCTGCCGAAGTAATCAAAGATAAAAAGCGCAAAGGTAAATATAAGAAGCCAAACGAAAAAGTTTCTTAGCATATTTTTGTTTTTGTTCATACTCAAATACTGGTAGAAATTTGTATAGCATTTTAGAATACGCAAAAATTGCTAAAAATAAAGCAAAATCTAGCGTATAACCTTTAGGTTGAAAGTGTACTTATTTATAAGGATATAGGCCACTCAATAAATTATTGTATATTTATAACATGATGCATAAATAATGTTGAACAAGCTACAATGTTGTTTAATATATAATTTATTGCTGAATTTATAGGTCCAAGACATATGGGGTGTCCATTAGCTTTTTTAGCTACTAAAGATAAAAAGAAGACAAAAAAGTCTTCAACTAATAATTCTACCCCAAATAACAAATCCACCAAAGATAATCTTACGATCGTAATGAACACGGTGCTTGATGGGCTTATAATTATTGATGATATGGGGACTGTTCAGGCCTTTAATCCCGCTTCAGTTGAGATTTTCGGCTATCAACCGGAAGAAGTTATAGGAAATAATGTTAAGATGCTAATGCCTGAGCCTTACCACGGCGAACATGATGGTTACCTTAGTAGTTACATGAAGAGTGGGGAAGCCAAAGTGATAGGTATTGGACGAGAAGTGTTTGGTAAGCGTAAAGATGGTTCTACATTTCCAATGGAACTTGGTGTTAACGAAATGCGCTTGGAAGGCAAGCGTATGTTTGTCGGTACTGTCAGGGATATAAGTGAGCGCAAAAAGTTTGAAGATGAACTTAAAGCAGAGAGTGGAAGGGTTTCAGCAATAATGAATACGGTACTTGATGGGCTTATAACAATTGATGAAATTGGCACCATTCAAACTTTCAATCCGGCTGCTGCTAAGATATTTGGATATGAGCTGGAAGAAGTAGTAGGTAATAATGTCAGAATGTTGATGCCTGAACCTTACCATAGTGAGCATGATGGTTATCTTAGTAACTATATGAAGACTGGTATGGCAAAGGTTATAGGTATTGGGCGAGAAGTAGTTGGTAAGCGGAAGGATGGCTCAACATTCTCAATGGAACTAGGTATTAACGAGATGCATATAGAAGGCAAGCGCATGTTTGTTGGTACTGTTAGAGATATAAGTGAACGCAAGAAATTTGAATATGAGCTTAGAGCAGAGAGCCAAAGGATTTCAGCAATAATGAATACGGTACTTGACGGTCTTATAACTATCGATGAAATCGGTACTATTCAGACCTTCAATTTAGCTGCTGCGAAAATATTTGGATATAAGCTAGAAGAAGTGGTGGGTAACAATGTTAGAATGTTGATGCCCGAGCCTTATCATAGTGAACATGATCATTATCTTGATAGCTATATAAAGAGCGGTGATGCCAAAGTTATAGGTATTGGGCGAGAAGTGTTTGGTAGGCGTAAAGATGGCTCAACATTTCCAATGGAGCTTGGTGTTAATGAAATGCACATAGAAAGCAAGCGCATGTTTGTTGGTACTGTCAGAGATATCAGTGAGCGTAAGAGGTTTGAAGATGAACTTAAGGCAGAGAGTGAAAGGATTTCAGCGATAATGCATACAGTGCTTGATGGCCTTATTACGATTGATGAAGTTGGTACTATTCGAACCTTTAATCCAGCTGCTGCGAAAATATTTGGATATAAGCTAGAAGAAGTGGTAGGTAATAATGTTAAGATGCTAATGCCCGAGCCTTACCACAGCGAACACGATGATTACCTTAGTAATTACATGAAAAGTGGTGATGCCAAAGTTATAGGTATTGGGCGAGAAGTGTTCGGTAGGCGGAAAAATGGCTCAAAATTTCCAATGGAGCTTGGTGTTAATGAAATGCATATAGAAGGCAAACGTATGTTTGTCGGTACTGTCAGGGATATAAGTGAGCGTAAGAAGTTTGAAAGCGAACTTAAAGCAGAGAGTCAAAGAATTTCAGCGATAATGAACACGGTACTTGATGGTCTTATTACAATTGATGAAGTCGGTACTCTTAGAACCTTTAATCCAGCTGCATCTAAGATATTTGGTTATAAGTCGGAAGAGGTAGTAGGCAATAATGTTAGAATGCTGATGCCCGAACCTTATCACAGTGAACATGACCATTATCTTAGCAGCTATATGAAAAGCGGTGAAGCTAAGGTTATAGGTATTGGGCGGGAAGTGTTTGGCAGGCGGAAGAATGGCTCAACATTCCCAATGGAACTTGGTGTTAACGAAATGCACTTGGAAGGCAAACGTATGTTTGTTGGAACTGTAAGAGATATAAGTGAGCGCAAAAAGTTTGAAGATGAACTTAAAGCGGAAAGCGAAAGAATTTCAGCGATAATGAATACGGTACTTGATGGCCTTATTACAATTGATGAAATTGGTACTATTCAAACTTTCAATCCGGCTGCTGCTAAGATATTTGGGTATGAGTTGGAAGAAGTAGTGGGTAATAATGTCAGAATGTTAATGCCTGAGCCTTACCACAGTGAACATGACGATTACCTTAAGAATTATATTAAAACTGGTGATGCCAAAGTTATAGGTATTGGGCGAGAAGTGTTTGGTAGGCGGAAGGATGGTTCAACATTTCCAATGGAGCTCGGTGTTAATGAAATGCATATAGAAGGCAAACGTATGTTTGTTGGAACCGTGCGGGATATAGGTGAGCGTAAAAAGGCTGAGCATGATATACTCGCACACCTAGCAGAGCTTAAACGCAGTAATCAAGAGTTGGATGACTTTGCATATATTGCTTCTCATGATCTAAAAGAACCACTTAGAGGTTTAAGTACCAATGCCATGTTTTTAAAAGAAGATTATCAAGAAAAGTTAGGGGGAGACGCTATTAAGCGACTGGATCGCATGGGGTATCTGTGTGAGCGCATGGAGCAGTTAGTAAATGATCTATTATATTTTTCGCGACTTGGTAGACAGGATTTGGCTGTTCAAGAAACAGATATGAATAAAGTTATTAAAGATATAGGGTCAATGATGGAAACTACGCTACAAGAAGAAAATGTAGCTATTAAAGTTCCCACAAAGTTGCCGATTATTACATGCGACATGCCGCGCATTACAGAAGTGTTTCGCAACTTAGTCACCAATGCGGTTAAGTACAATGATAAGACAGAAAAGATTGTTGAAATAGGATATGTGAAGATGGCTATTCCCGCCTCAACAAATAGGAAACAAGGTGTGTTTTACGTGAAGGATAACGGTATAGGTATACCCAAGAAATTTTATAATGATGTATTTCGTATATTCAAACGTCTTAATGCTGAGGACGAAGCTAAAAAGGGTACTGGAGTAGGACTAACTTTTGTTAAGAAAATTATAGAGCGTCATGGAGGACAAATTTGGATAGAGTCCGAAGTGGGCACAGGAACTACATTTTATTTTACTATTAACAATAAGGAGGAATATAATGACACATTTGCCAACAATATTGCTAATTGAAGACAATGAGGATTTTTACGAAGCTACACTGAGGAGTTTTAAGAAGAATCGCTTTATAAACCCTGTACAATGGTGTAAAAGTGGGCAGCTAGCTTTGGATTATCTGCATAAGCAGAACTCATTTGCAAATGACCCTAGTGTAACGTTGCCAGCGCTAATATTACTAGATCTTAACATGCCTGGTATTGATGGTAGGGAAGTGCTGTCACGCATAAAAAGTAATCCAGACTTACAACAAATTCCAGTAATAATTTTGACTACCTCTGCTGATCCGGCAGATATAAGGGAATGCTATAAGAGTGGCGCTAGTACCTATATTCAAAAGCCAGTAAATTTTGAAGGTGTTGTAGGAGCCATACGCGCCATGCAAGACTACTGGTTTGGTATCGCAATACTACCAGAGCCTGAGGAAGAATAGTAGTATGTAAAAATGTGGAATAGTGTGTAATAAATTGTCATGCCGTACTTGATACGGCATCGATATTTAGGCTACTCTAAAGCGTAATTACTGCATAAAAATAGAGTTTTGAACCTACAGGGAGAAAAGGTAAAAGTATTTTTTGTTGAAATATGGATGCCGTATCAAGTACGGCATGACAAATATGTGCTTATCTTGCTTTAGCTATAACTGTGCAGATGCGGGATAAATTTTGATTTTTTGGGAAGTCGCTGAAAGCCCATAATATTATTAGAGGTTATTAGCCTGTAAATGTTACTAGACGATCTATATAATGTCATTTTGGAGTTAGCATTAATTCACGTTTTGCAAAGTATTAGGGATCTTTATACGGAATATGCTCCCTCCTTTTTCGTTAGGGAGTATATCTATGCTTCCATTGTGTTGGTCAATAATAGTTTTGCATAATGCTAGTCCCAGCCCTATACCGCTACGCTTATCGCCTTTTGATAATCTGACGAATGGTTTGAATACTTCTTGCACCATCTCAGTCGGTATACCAACTCCATTATCCGCAACAAGTATGTTTATATAGTCATTGTTGGATTCGGCAGAAATTTCTATTTTTGGTACTTGGTCTGAGTGCTTAATTGAATTGGAAATTAGATTTTGGAATAGCTGTGTCAAGGCCATACCATCTCCATATACTTCTGGTAAATCTTTTATAACTATATCAGCCTTACTTTCTGTTACTTGTAATTCTAAATTCCGTATACTTCTTTCTATTATGTTACCTAGATTTATGGAGCTCATTTCAGCTTCTGATCTCCCTCTTTCTGCGTAGCTGAAAAGTGAATTTAAAAAGGCTATACAATGCGAAGAATCCTCTTGGATATTATCTGAATACTTCAAGAGTTTTAAATTTGGTTCAGAATCTTTATTAACATTCTCTTTGATTAGATCACAGTAAGAATGAATTCTTCCCAGTGGACCTTTAAGATCATGCGTAATGGTTTGTGCAAACCGGTAAAGCTCTTGCTGCTTCTCATAGGCAAGATGAGAAGACTGAAAGTTAGTTAATGCATTTTGTATAGATCTAGACAACGTCTGCATAGAAATATTGCCTTTTATAATATAATCGCTAGCTCCTAATTTGAGGAAATTTACAGCTATTTCTTCATTGCCCTGACCTGTTAGTATTATTATGGGGCCTGCAAGATTATAACCCCTAAGCTTAACTTCTTTTAGGAATTCAATACCATTCATATCAGGTAGGTTATAGTCTAAAAGTATTAAATGAAATTTATTAGTATCAAGCATTTCAAGTGCTTCTGCTGCGTATTGAATGTGAGTTAGTGTGCAATCAAAGATTTTCTCTAAAATTCTTGAACATAATTCAAAATCTTCTTGAGTATCGTCAATGATTAATACATTCAACTTTTGCATACATTATGTATAAGAATAGTTCTCCAATGCTAATGCTTACCGAAGTATTTTATAGACCTCATGTAGCACCAACTACAATAAAGTATAATGCCTAAATAATGAAATGCTATAAAAATTATTAGGTTAAGAGGTTGTTTGTGAATAAAGTAGGTAAAATATTTTGCTATGGGACTTTCGTAGGGTAAAAAAGTGGGCTATACTAATAAATATAAGATGAGAGAGTTGTACCTTAAACCTTGGAAAACAAGTTTTTTTACAGGACATTGCGTACTATGTGCATTTCTATAGGATTGATTAACTCAAAGCTTTTAAGCTCATATATTTTTAAGCTCTTGCCGCCTGTAAGATCTATTCTTTTAAGCTGAAATTTGAGTTCTTTAGCCGCTATCTCATTAAAGAAGTTACCCGCTACGCATGGGATGGTGAGCTTTAGCATGCCCCACTCATTGAATGCAAATTGTAATGTAGCTCTAAGGGATTCCATAAAAATATGGGAGATTGATGCGTCAGTAATTACTTTAAACCAATATCCGAGAGTAGCTGCTTGCTCATCATATTCTGTAATATAAAGAGATGCCATGCCCATAAACTCTTGATTATTATAAACCATTAAGTGACAAACCTTGCCTTCTTTTGCTTCTTGGTAAAATGTTGTGGCAATTTGTTCGGACTCGGCCTGAGTAGGTTTATTGGCGATCCATGGTAGCCACATTTTGAGATCGGCCAAGCTCTCATTTATAGCAGAAGTTATAGTTTGTATATCCTGATAAAGTAGTGGACGTAATATTAAGTTAGGGGTGGTTATTAAAAATGGAGCATCTGGAGTTATTTCTCCTTCAAGAATGCTAAATGATGCTTTTGATGTTAACATAACGTTATTTGCCAAGTTGTTACTTAAATAATAATGCATGGATCAATATTTGTATCCACTAAATTTTCTGGCTTTGCGACTTAATGTTGTGAGATTTTATCATAACTGTTTGCCTTCTAAATAAAAGTTTGGTAAAATGCAGGTCGATTCAATAGCTTGAAAAGGCTCTGAATATGTCTAACGTTTGCTTTTGAGGTGCTTAGATGTGTCTCAAAACAAGCCTTTTGAAGTAAAAGAGAACTAATTAGGAGAACTTATGAGTGATATCGAAACCCGCGTAACTAAACTGATTGCTGAACATCTAGATGTTGATCCAGCTAAAGTAAAAAGAGACGCTAGGTTCACGGATGATCTTGGAGCCGACAGTCTTGATCAAGTTGAACTTGTTATGGCTTTTGAAGAAGAATTTGGTATTGAAATTCCAGATAGCAGTGCAGAAAAGATCTTGAAAGTTGATGATGCTATAGCTTATATAGAAGAGCAGCTTAAAAAAGCTGCTTAACTAATTAACTGGTCGCTCTATGAAAAGAGTAGTAATTACAGGTATGTCTTCTATTACGGCCCTAGGGCGTGATAAAGATGAGACTTGGAAAAATTTAATAAAAGGAAAGTCAGGTATCACTAGGATACCTGACTTTCTTTTTGATACCTCAGATCTTGCAACTAAAATTGCTGGACTAGTTCCAAACAAAGAGCAAGGTGGGCTGGATATTGATGAATATGTGCCTCCTAAGGATCAGAAGAAAATGGATCGTTTCATACACTTAGCCATTGCTGCTTCCGATCAAGCAATAGCAGATTCTGGATGGGTAGTGGATAATGAGGAGAAGGCTGAATACACTGGGGTGATGATAGGTTCTGGTATAGGTGGTCTAACCACTATAGAGGAGAATGCCATAATTCTTAAAGAGCGCGGTCCTCGTAGAATTACCCCATTTTTTATTCCTGCCAGTCTTATAAATTTAGCATCAGGTTTAGTCTCCATAAAGCATAATTATAAAGGTCCAAACCACTCTGTAGTCACTGCGTGTGCTACCGGAGCGCATGCAATTGGAGATGCTGCACGGTTGATTTCTTGTGGTGAAGCAAAGGTTATGGTAGCTGGAGGAGCTGAAGGTGCGATTTGTAGATTGGGAATAGCGGGATTCAATGCTTGTCGTGCACTCTCAACAGCTTTTAATGATGAGCCAACGCGAGCATCACGTCCATGGGATAAGGATCGAGATGGTTTTGTTATGGGAGAAGGAGCTGGAATTATGGTGCTTGAGGAGTATGAGCATGCTAAAAAGCGGGGAGCGAGGATATATGCTGAAATAGGTGGTTATTATTATACCGGTGATGCGCATCACATAACAGCTCCAGCTGAAGATGGTAATGGTGGTTATAGGGCTATGAAAGGGGCACTTGAAAAAGCTGGTGTATCTCAAAGTCAAGTAGATTATATCAATGCTCATGGTACCTCAACTCCTATGGGAGATATGGCAGAGCTTTCAGCGCTTAGAAAGCTATTTGGAGAAGATATATCTAAGGTGCCGATTTCTTCAACTAAATCTGCAATTGGCCACCTTCTAGGTGCTGCAGGTAGTGTGGAAGCAGTATTTTCAGTTCTTGCAATACGAGATGGAATTCTTCCCCCAACCTTAAATCTTGAAAATCCATCTGAAGGATGTGAAGGGGTCGATTTTGTGCCACTTAAAGCTAAAGAGAAAAAGGTTAATATAGTTGTTTCCAATTCCTTTGGATTTGGTGGCACGAATGCGTCATTGGTATTTAAGGGTGTATAAGGGTAGATTTAAATCCATCCTTATAATAAATACCTTGGTACTTTGTATCGTGATTAGTTGTGTATATATCTATTATAACTTATTTATATATAAGAATAATTCTGAAATAATTTTATATTTTCCATATGGCACTTCAGTTGCGGATATTGCAGAGCAAATGAAGGAGGCCAAAGTTATCGGGGATAAGAACATTTTTGTCCTGGCAGGTAAGCTGGCTCAGAAGAATAATAAAGTGCTCATTAGTGGTGAATATAAATTTGATGCAGGTATCAGTATGTATAGAGTATTGCTGAAAATGATCCATGGTGAAAGATTAGCGCGCAAATTAACCGTACCTGAAGGGTTGACTGTGAAAGCAGCTATGGCAATTGTGGATAATGCACCAGGACTTGTTGGCGGTCTAAAAGAGGAGGTGCATGAATGCAATATTTTGCCAGAGACTTACATATATTACTTTGGAGATAGTAAGAACTCTATGGTGCGCTCCATGAAAAAGGCATTCGAAAATTTTATGACAGATGCTATGGATAGCAATCAGTCAGGATTAAATGAGATGAAAGAGGTAGTTATTCTGGCTTCCATTGTAGAAAAAGAAACTAGAATTGACGAAGAACGGTCTAAAATAGCTGGGGTTTACCTTAATCGTTTGCAAATAGGGATGCCTTTGCAGGCTGATCCTACAGTAATTTATGGTATGAGTGATGGACTTGGAGTAATTGGAAGAAGCCTTACTAGAGAAGATCTAAAGATAGATGGTCCATATAATACTTATATACGTAAAGGACTAACTCCGACGCCTATTGCTTGCCCGGGTAAAGCATCAATTCTAGCGGTGACAAAGCCTGAAAGGCACGACTATTTATACTTCGTTGCAAACTCTTTAGGTGGGCACATATTTGCTAAATCTTTAGAGCAACATAATAAAAATAATATTGCTCGTAAAACCATTGAAAAATAATTGCTTCATAATACTGGCAAAAAAACTTGAATATTTATAAATTCCTGTTAATAATTAGCAGACTAAAAAATTTAGTGTTGGAGAAAAGATGACACGCTGTTGTTCAGTTGACGCAAAAAAGGGCATCCTTGTTGGTAACAAGGTTTCACATTCAAACCGCAAAACCAGAAGAAGGTTCCTGCCTAACCTACAAGTTGTATCGTTTTTTAGCGATATCTTAAAGAAGACTATAAGCTTAAAGTTGGCTTCAAGTAGTGTTCGCACTATCGAGCATAACCATGGTATTGACAACTTCTTGTTGACCACTTCTTCTAAGAAGTTGGCTGATGAAGCTAAGAAATTGAAAAGGCAAATTACCAAAGCGCAAAGTAAAGCTGCTTAACTTTTGCTGTTTCTGTCAGGTTTTGAGTCAGGGGTGGAATTGCTAGATAATTTATACAGAGTATTAAAGGTAGTTGGTGAAAAAGTAAGCGGGGGTGGAGTTGTTGCATCTGCAGCTGTCCTTCAAGGTATTCCAGCGCAGAGTTTTATTCTCTTAAGCAGTGTTGCCATGCTTGTATCCACCACAATCTTGGTTGCTGGTTCTTGGTTGGGCAAAGTGCTCCTATCACCAAAAGGGACAGACGTTCAGAAAGAAAATACTACGGCAAAAAGTGTTGTTGAGTCGGCAAATACTGTTGTACAAGCTGAAGTTCAACCGACCGTGACACAACCTATACTTCGAGGTGGCGATGTACAAGCAATGTTATGCAAAGGGCACAGGGCCAGTAATAGTCTTCATATATCATCTACTCCTCTAGATGCTGATGTGTCAGAAGTCTGTCGTAGAGATGGTTATGATGAGGCAATGTTATACATGGAACATAAAAACAGCAATAGCTCTCAGATACCACCTACTCGCAGAAGATTGAAATCAGCTGAGCCTTGGATAAATGCCTTTTTAAATCCTAATAAAGGTCCTGGTTATGTAAGGCAATATCTAGAGTCAGTAAATCTTGATTGTTTTCCAGCGATAGCTCAAAAAGAGTCGAGCTCAGCGCTTACTCATATAGAACAAGCTGATGATAATAGTCATTGGGTTAAGCTATATAATGAACAAGAAGCTGCATATGAAGTGAAGAATGCTGCTAGGGCAAAGTTATAGGGACTAGGTTTGTTTTCTATAAAGTAAAAGCCAGTAGACGCAGCCGCATCTACTAGCCGCAATCAGTATAAACTATAAGCAACTTATATGGAAGCGCCAAATGCTTATTTCTTCAATGAATCATCAAGTATTTTAGACATCTGAGGGTAAGTGAGAGCTCCCTCATATTGTTTGCCATTGATGAGAAATACGGGTGTTACCTGTATTTTCAGTTTTTGAGATGCTGTCATTGCGCGTTTGAAGATTGTATCTTCAAGTGGTTTATTGCTGAAGCAAGCCTTTATTTTCTCATCATCAAAGCCCCCTAATTTTGCTATGTTTATTAGAGATTCTTTATAATCTTTGCGGTATGCCCATAGTGGTTGAGAATCCATTAAGGTAGATATGTAATTAAAGTACTCATCTTTGCCTGCACAATGCGCAAGCATTGCTCCTAGAAGCCCTGG